>NZ_JBFAMM010000002.1:410930-449779 GCF_040656535.1 Streptomyces sp. NPDC049887
CTGCCGAGGCACCGGCACCCCGCGGTCGCGCTCCGGCGAGGCCTCGCCGGAGCGCGGCGCGGTCTCCGGCCCCGGCCGGGCAAATGGCCGACCCGATGCTGATCCCCGCCCGCCCGGGGGCATACGAACGTGGTGACGGAAGAACCCACGGACTCACCGGACCCCTCCCACCGGCGTCCCGAGCACATGAGCGACGAAACCGTACAGGCGCTCGGATCACTGTCCAAGGCGCTGGAGACCACGGAGCGGGCGCGAGGGCATCTCTACGCCTTCCACCAGCTGACCGGCAGCGCCGACCTGGAGCTGGACAACGCCGTCCGCCTGCTCCGCGAAGCCGGTCATCCCCGGCACGCCGACGTGGTCGAGCGGGAGATCCTGGGCCGCAACGTGATCCCCGGGCACTGGACGTTCCAGGTCATCGAGGCTTACAACCGGACCTACTACCGGCCCTTCGCCGACCTCGAACGCGATGTGGTGCGCGATCTCGCCGACGGCCGTGACCATCTGTACGAGGCCGAGATGAAGGAAGCGCGCCGATCGCGCCACCACCCCGACCACACCGCGCGGCCGCCGGCCGCTGAATGACGGCCCTCACGCCACCGGCCGGTCCGCATCCGCCGACCCATGGGAATGTCATCAGCAACGGCACCGTTGTGCCTGTCGACTCGGGCGGAGACGTTCGGACCGCCGGTCCGAATCGCCCGCCCTGCCCGCCGGAGCGCCCGGATCTCCGGCGAGAGGGGAAAGAGATGGCACGCAACGACAGGCGCCCCGTGGTGACACTCCGGTCGTCGGCCGGCACCGGTCACTCCTACGTGACGCGCAAGAGCCGGCTGAACGACCCCGACCGGCTCGTGCTGCGCAAGTACGACCCCGCGGCCGGCCGGCACGTTCAGTACCGCGAGGTGCGCTGACTCCCCGGCCCCGGCCCCGAGGAAGGAGGAGCGATGAAGGTACGCAGGTCGCTGCGCGCGCTGAAGGCCAGGCCCGGCGCCCAGGTCGTCAGGCGCAGGGGGACGACGTTCGTCCTCAACAAGAGGGAGCCGCGCTTCAAGGCCCGGCAGGGCTGACAGCGCCTCCGGCACCCCGGCCGCCATCCGCGGCGGCCGGGGTGGCGTTGCGGTCCGAAAAGGTCCCGGGGGGCACCGCTCGGGTGTGAGGACTTACGAGAGCGCGGTCAGGTGCCGTCGGGGGTGAGGACGATGACGGCCTCGACGGCCTTGCCGCCTGGGGCGGGGGTGATGGTGACACTGCGGCTGAGGCGCTGGACGAGCGGCCAGCCGAAGCCGCCCGGGGTGGTGACGCGGCGGTCCGGCACGGTGCTGGGCGGTGTGGGTGAGCGGTCGGTCACCCTGATGCGGACGGTGCCGCCGTCGAGCTCCGCGTGGAAGGCCGCGATGCCGCCCCCGTGCCGCAGCGCGTTGGTGACGAGTTCGGACGTGACCAGCAGGATGTCGCCGACCACGCGCGGCGGCGGAGGCGCCCCGGTGTGTCCGTCGAGGAGCCTGCGTACCCGCTCACGGGCGGCGGCGGCCGTACCGGGGCGCTGCTCGTTCGCGCCCGGCAGCGGCGAGGGGCGCTGTCCGCGGGTGCCGGGCCCTGGTGCCGAAGGGGCCGCGCGGGTGCCCCTCGGTGTGCCGGGAGGCTGCTCACGGCCGGTGACCGCCTCGTTCGTCATGCTTCCGCCTCCCGCCGTCGCCACGTCCGTCGCCTTCTGTTCCTGATGCACCGCGTGCCGCTCCGGTACGCCGTTCACCGGACGTGGTGGCCGTTGCTGCGTGACCCCCGGATCCCGTCCACAGCGGCGGTCGTCGTGGGGGCGACGGTGAAGAAGCGGGCCGTGTCGGTGAGGTCCAGCAGCCGCTGGACCGTCGGGTGGGGCTGGGCGAGCACGAACGGGAGGCCGGCCGCCACATGGCCCCGGTGTGCCTCTATGAGCGTGTGGAGGAACGAGGAGTCGGCGAAGGTGACCCGGGAGAGGTCGACGACGACGCCGAGGGCGGTGCCGTCGAAGGGCGCGACGAGCGCCTGAGCCAGCCTCCCGGCCTCGTCCGCGTCGAACTCGCCGCCGGCCCGTACCACGCGTACGCCGTCGACCGAGGTCGCGGTCACTTCAAGGTCTTCGCTCATCGGGGCATTGTCCCAGTTCACCAGCGGCGTGCGAAGGGTGGGGGCTTCCCCGGGCCGTTCGGCCGTCTCACGCCCCGCCTACGGGGGCGGGGCGGGTGGTGGGGTGCCGGCGGTGCCCTGTGCGTCCGGTTCCCCGGGCGCATGGGCGACCGCCGTGGTGTCGGCTCCGGTGAGGTGGTCGAGGGTGCCGGTCAGTTCCAGCAGCCGTTCGAGCGCCTCCGGCCGGTGGTCCAGGCGCAGCGCCGTCCCGGCTGCCGCCGCCAGCCGGTGGATCATGAGCAGTGCGGCCAGCCCCATGGAGTCGCACTGGGTCACCTTCCCGCAGTCAAGACGCAGCAGGCGCGGTGTCCGGCCCACCTCCAGACAGAGACGTGCGGCCTCGGTGAGGTCGTCGGCCGAATCCCAGTCGAGGTCGCCGTGGATGCGCAGGCACACCTCTCCGCTGTCGGCGGGGGTGACCTCGAGTTCGAAGGTGCGGCCGGGAAAGGCGGTCATGCGCCGGCGCCGGTGCCGGAGATCGTGGGAAACGGGTCCCGCCCGTGGAGGACGGCCGCCCCCTGGCCGAGGAGGTCCAGGGCCCGGGGGAAGTCCTTCAGGTCCACCTGGAGGAGATCCAGCCCGGGCAGGAGGACCCGCGCGGACACTCCGCGGGCTTCCAGGATGTCGCCGGTCCAGTCGAGGAAGCCGGTGAACAGCCGTACGTCGTCGATGTAGAGCGCGGCGGCGAGGAAGTCGACGATGTGGGCGACGTCCTCGGCGGTGCGCTCGCGTTCGGCTTCGCCGTACGACCGCATCGCGGGCAGCCGCCGCTCCAGACCCGCCAGGGTGTTCTTCACCAGTTGCCGCTTGCCGCGGCTCACCATGGTGTACTCCTGGTCGATCAGATGGGGCAGGTCCTCGACAGCCGGCCGTGCCGCGTCCACGTGCGGGCGGGACAGGCCCCGTCCGAGCACCTCGGCGGCCTCTCGGGCCTCCGCCGCCCAGGCGTCGGCGCCGAGCCGGCGTGCGTAGCGGCCGTCGGGGGCGAACGCCGCCCCGCCCGCCAGCACCGGCACGCCCGTGGCCTGCACCGCCGTGATGGCCGCGTGCGCCGTCGGCAGCCGGGTGGGAAGGGAGGACGACAGCGCCACGACGTCCGGCGCGGTCCGGTGCAGATGCGCGATGAGGTGCGGGGTGGGGACCTGGGCGCCGAGGAAGTCGACCGTGTGGCCCCGCAGACGCAGCGTCTCGGCGAGGATCCGGGCGGGCAGAGCGTGCCACTCCCCCTCGACGCAGGCGACCGTGACGCTCATCCCGGTCGCCCCGGGTTCCCGGGACCTCGGGCCTGGCCGGTGCGCCATGGCCGCGATGATCCGGTCGTGGACGGCGGTCGCGGCGTGCTCCTGGGCGACGGTGATGCGTCCGGCCGCCCACTCCACACCGACCCTGTGCTGCACCGGCGCGATGACCTCCAGCAGGACGTCCTCAGCCGCGAGACCGGAATCCAGCAGGTCGAACACCGCTTGAGCGGCCGTGGGTTCGTCCCGTGCGTCCACGGCCTGCCAGAGTTCGTCGCGGGCACGGGACAGCAGGACGTGCCGGGACTCCTCGTCCGCCGCCACGGCGGCGCGGCCGGTTCGGCCGACTGCGACGACGTCGACGGCGTCGGGGCGCCACCCGGATGCGACTCCACGGCCGGCCCGGCCCGCACGGCCGATCGGCCCGGCTGCGACGGCTCGGCCGGCTTCACCGGTGAGGGCGGTCTCCGCGGAGCCGTCGGCGCCGGGGCGTGCCTCGTGAAGGTGGTCGGCCATCGAGTCGCGACTGTCGGTCATGAGGTGTACCTGCCCGGGGTGTGGCCGTCGACCGCGGTCCGACGGGTGCCGTGCGGCGCGGTGATCGCCACCACCGCAATGTCGTCGTGCGGCCCGCCGCCGACCCAGTCGGAGGCCAGCATCTGCAAGCGCTCCACGACCGCCTCGGCGGGCAGACCGGCGCACTCGGCGAGCGCCGCCCTCAGCCGGTCCTCCCCGAACATCACGTCGCCGAGGGGACCGCCCCTGGCCTCCGTGATGCCGTCCGTGTACAGCAGGCAGGTCTCCCCCGGCCGCAGATCCACCTGCGCGGTACGGGCGTTGACCTCGGGCAGTGCCCCGATCAGGGTTCCCGACGTGTCGGCCTCCTCGACCTGGCCGGTGCACCGCACGATCAGCGGTCTGGGGTGCCCGGCACTGGTCAGACGAAGCCGGGTGGCCCGTCCCTCACGGCGCACCGAGGCCAGGACCAGGGTGGCGTAGCGGGCGTGCCGGTCGTTGACGAGTGCGCCGTTGAGTCGCCGAAGCAGATTCTCGTGGTCGTCGGCCAGGGGCAGCAGCGCCTGCAGGGTGTTGCGGATCTTGCCGGTCAGGACCGCGGCCGCCAGGCCCTTGCCGCACACGTCGCCGAGCACGGCGAACGTCTCCTGGTCGGACGAGGCGCCCGGGTGAACGTCGTAGAAGTCGCCGCCGATCCGCTCGGTGTCGCGTGAGGCCCGGTAGCCGCCGGCGAACTCCACACCGTGCACGTGCCGGAGCTTCGGCGGCAGCAGCTCCACCATCAGGGTCGCCGTGATGCTCGTCTGCTCCGTGTAGAGGCGGGCGGCGGACAGCGCAACTCCCGCGCGGGCGGCGAAGACGCGGGCGAAGACCTCCTCCGAGGCGTCGAAGGCGGCGTTCTCGCCGCGGCGCAGCAGTATCAGCGCCCCGGCCGGCACACCGTGGCCGGGGAGCGGGGTGACCACGACGGAGCCCACCGCCCCTTCCAGTCCGTCGGGCACCGCCCAGTCCGGCAGGGCGGACGGGTCGATCCACCGGGACGGTACGGGCGGGAAGCCCTGCAGCGCCTCGCTCAGACCCGGTACCGCGGAAGGGTCGATCCTGCCGTCGGTGCGGACGACGGAGCCGCCGCGCACGCTCGCCGCCACGGGGTGGCACTTACCGGCGGCCGGGGCCACGAGGAGGGCGGCGTCGGCCAGGTGCTCCGCGGCGATGCGGACCGCCACCTCCATGCACCGGTCCACGTTGAGCGAGGCGAGCAGCCGGGTGGAGACCTCCGCCAGAAAGGCCGTTCGTTCGCGTTCGTCGCGCAGAGTCGTCTCGGCCAGCAGCCGGTCGGTGTCGTCGACGAGCCACCAGATCACGTCACCGTCGTCACCGACCGTCGGGTGGGCCTCCAGGGTGAGCGCGTCATGCCGGCCCCGCACCGCACGCTTGCCGCCGTCGGTGTCCCCGTCCTCCGTGGCTCGACGGTGCGCTTCGGCCAGCCAGGCGGGGACGACGTCGTCGAGCCGTGAGCCTCTGAGCGCGTTCGGGAACAGCGCGGCGGCCGCCGCGTTCACCTCCACGACCCCGCCGGCGCGGTCCGCGATCAGGGCGGGGTAGGGCGCCTGCGCCCACGAGGCGCCGACGTCGAGGTCCAGGCCCCGCGACCGGCGCGAGGAGCCTTCGAAAGTCGTCATGTTCCCAAGGCCCGCGAGCGGGCCCCGTCACCTTCCGCTGGAAGCCAGGACCGTGCCACCATCCCGCACCTCCCCGCATGTCATCAAGCGGCAGCGGCTTCCCACCGTCGGCCGCCACGGCGCTGCGCCCCAATTGATCAGTGCGGAACGGATGTTGGCGGTGTGTCGATCGGGAGACGGGGCACACGCGGAACAGGCGCCGTGATCCCGGTCCGTGGAGGGGGCCGGATCGTGGTCGCGCGAAGAGGGGGTGGTCATGACCGCGGACGACCATACGCGGCCGACTCGACCGGATGTCACAGCGGCTGCCGCCCGTGACCATGTGCGGCGCCTGCTGTCGTCGGCGCCCGGCAGCCGGGCCACCAGCCCGACTGCACGAACCCACGCAAGTGCGGACATACAACCGGATGCACCCTCGGGCACGAGCACGGTTCTGGCGGACGCGCTGCTGGTCGCCTCCGAGCTCGTGGCGAACGCTCTGCGGCACGGCGGTGGCGTCGCCTCCTTCACCGCGTCCCTGAACGGTGACACGCTACGGATCAGCGTCGCCGACCACACCGTCGAGGCGCCGCGTTGCAAACGATCCGCGGACGAGGTCCTGCCGGGCGGGCACGGGTGGCCGCTCGTCCAGCGGCTCTGCCGCTCCGTCGAGATCATCACCTCCCCCTGCGGCAAGACCATCCACGCCAGCCTGAGCGTCGTCTGAGACGGCCGCGCTGCCTCAACCGAGCCCGATGGCCCCGACCCAGGTTGTCCCGGGTCCCGACCCCTCACTTCCGGCGACGGCGACGGCGACGGCGATCCGCCATACCGGTGGTGCGCCGCCACGCCTCCACACCGCCATCGGTCGACCCGCGCCCCGGGCCTCCGCAGTCAGCGCCCGGCCGTACCCGCCCGACTCCGGCATCACCGGGCCGGCAGAGCCGAGCAGCCGCCCAGTGCCCCGGCCGCGCTCGTCACGGCCGTCGTCGACGCACTCGCGTCCCCGGTGGAAGACATCCGCAGCTCGCCGGTCGCCGCTTGTACCCACTCCTTCGGACCGCGTCAAGTCCCGATTCTTCGGAACGAGACCGGGCCCCCTTCGCTCCTGC
This sequence comes from Streptomyces sp. NPDC049887, assembly GCF_040656535.1. Taxonomy (NCBI): domain Bacteria; kingdom Bacillati; phylum Actinomycetota; class Actinomycetes; order Kitasatosporales; family Streptomycetaceae; genus Streptomyces; species Streptomyces sp. NPDC049887. Next base: position 417,627 of record NZ_JBFAMM010000002.1, read on the forward strand.
CTACTTGTGGTGCGGGCCTCACCGGACAGGGAGGCGCAGCACACCGCACCGGAAGCGAAACACACCGGGGAACCCCCCGGTGATCCTCCGCTCCGGAACTCCCCCGGACCGACCGGGGAGGCCACTCACTCCCGCATGAAAAGGAGCACTTCGATGACCCGAATCGTTCACAACCACAACGAGGAGCGTCCCAGGCGCCGAGGTTTCCGCCTGGCGGTTATTTTCGCCTCGGCTGCCGCGATCTCCGGTGCCGTGGCCCTCCCCGCGTCCGCCGCGACCCCGGCGACGGCCCACTCCGTTGCGCCCGCGGTGCTGGTCACCGACGGTGGTGCGGGCGGCGCCGGTGGCGCCGGTGGTGACAGCGTCTTCGGCGGCGGCGGTTCCGGCGGCTCCGGCGGCGCCGGGGGCGGCAGCGTCTTCGGTGACGGCGGGGAAGGCGGCGAGGGCGGCGCTGGTGGCGACAGCGTCTTCGGCGGCGGAGGCGGCGGAGGCGGCGGCGGGGGCGGCGGAGAGAGCGTCTTCGGCGAGGGCGGCGACGGCGGCGGCGGGGGCGACGGCGGCGACAGCGTCTTCGGTGACGGGGGCGGCGGCGGCACCGGCGGTGGCGGCGGCGACAGTGTCTTCGGCCCGGCCGGTGACGGCGGCGGCGGGGGCGACGGCGGCGACACCGTCTTCGGTGACGGCGGCGATGGGGGCGGCGGTGGCGCCGGCGGAGGCAGCATCTTCGGCCCGGCCGGTGACGGCGGCGCCGGCGGAGACGGAGGGATCAGCATCTTCTGACCGCCCGCACCCACGACGGCCCGCGGCCGCCGAGGGGGGTGGGGGCCGGCCCGGCCCCCACCCCCCGTGACCCGGTGCGAGAGGCGGCACCGCTTCTCTCCACCAGAATCTCTCGCCTTTCCCCTGTCCTCGCCTGTCTTCACCTGTCTCGAAACGGAGCATCCCCCATGTCCAGGAAACTCTGGCAACGTTCGATCGTTCTGGCGGTGGCCTCGATGGCCGTCGCGACCGGAGCCGCGTGCGCCGCTCAGGCGCAGCAGAGTCCGGCACAGGGCACCAGCCTGTCCGCCGATGCCGCGGTCCTCGGCAGCCGGTCCTCCGAGGACTGCGGCAAGGGCGGGGAAGGCGGCAAGGGGGGCGAGCCCGGCAAGCCGGGTGAGCCCGGCAAGCCCGGCCGGCCCGGATGTGCGGATCCCGAGGACCTCAAGCACCTGGATGAGCTCGCGGAACTGCAGGACCTCAAGGATCTGGAAGGCCTCGAGGACCTGAAGGACCTGAAGGACCTGAAGGACCTCGAGGAGTTCGGCGAACTTCCCGACAAGCCGAAGGACGAGCTCTCGGTGGTGGACAAGGTGCGGATCGTGGTTGCCCTGCTGGCCGACGAGGCGACGACCGCCGAGGTCGCCGAGAAGTACGACGTCTCGAAGAAGGAGGTCGAGTCCTGGAAGGAGCAGGTCCTCGACGGTGACTGGGCGGCCCTGATGAAGTAGGCGGCCGTCCTCCCCTCTCAACCGCACGGCGAGCGGCACGGGGACCGGGGAGGGCGATAGCGCACGGCGGGGACGGTCCGGTACCGGCCGGCCGCCCGGGTCCAGTGGCCCGGGCGGCCGGCCGTCGTCGTGGAACTGCCCGCACCACCCGGTCCTGTCGGGACCGGCGCATTGGCGTGCCCGCAAGGGCAACGCGCCCTCCCGCGCGGCACGCCGGCGATTCGCTCTCCATGTCCCGACGGCCCCCTACCGCCGACCGAGAAGGGCGTCAAGTTCCGAATTCGCGCGGCGTGACGCCACCGGGCACGGCACGGCCTACTTGATGCACACAACACATCCATCCCTCCCGATCCCTCTCGGCTCTTGCCGCGCATCGCGCGACCGGGAAGAACGCAACGCGGAACCGCGTGCGGGACCAAGGGAGGGCGTTTCTCCGGAGAAAGGGGACGCTCATGCGACTGAGAAGTGTGAGTTCTTGGACCGGTCGGCTCGGTCTGGTGGTGGCGGCCGGGCTGCTCGGTGCGGGCGCGACGGCCCCGGCCGCGACGGCTGCACCGGCGGCCCCGCAGTCGGCGGTGCCCACGGCACAGCAGGCAGCCGCACATCTGCCCGCGGGCGATGGTGGCGGTTCCTTCGACGTCGAGCTGGGCGACGAGGGCAATGTCCAGGTCGGCGACCGGGCGTGCGTGGGCAACTGCAACGGCAGCGCCAACGGCTCGGAGGGCGAGGACGGCGGGTTCTGCGCGGGACTGTGCAACGGCAGCGCCAACGGCGGCAACGGCACCGCCGGCGACTCCGGCCAGGACGGTGGGGACGGTGGCGACGGCGGGATCTGCGCGGGCATCTGCCACGGCAGCGTCAGCGGTGGCGACGGCGGTGGCGGAGGCAACGCGACCGGTGAGGGCGACGGCGGCTCCGGCGGGGCGGGGGGCGACGGCGGGCTCTGCATCGGCATCGGCTGCGAGGCCGGCGGCGCCGGCGGCCGTGGCGGCGACGGCGGTGAGGGCTGAGGTCGCGGGCGGGACGCCCCTCGATGCCGCACCCGCCGTGACGGTTCGCGCGGCCTCTCCAGGAGGTCCGGCCAAGGCCGGGGCGGGCGCCGCGGGCCCTCGGAGCGTCGACGAGGCCCCGAGGGTGACCGTGCCCCCGCCCTTGCCACTCCGTGGAGGTCCAGGGGCGGGGACGGCACACCGGTGCGCCGGGCCAAGCCGATCGCTGTGGACCGGCGCAGCCCGACCGTCGGCACGCTACCGGCGGCGCCTGTGAAGGTAGTAGCCCCCGGCCGCGCCGGCGGCCGCCAGGGCTGCGGCCGCTCCCGCGACCGTGGCGGGGAGGCCGCCGGGGGCATCGGCGACCGGGGCCGTCCCGGACGCCGCCGCGCTCCCCGGTGCGTTGCCCGAGGGCGATGACGCGGCGGCCGCCGGCGATCTCCCGTCCGTCGTCCGAGTGCCCGCGCCCGGTGTCGCCCGCCGGTCCTGCGGGTCCGGAGTGCCCGACGCGGCGTCGTCCCGTGCGCCGCCGCCGCTGCTTCCCCCGTCGCCGCTGCCGGAGCCGCCGCCGCTGCCGGAGTCGCCGCCGCTGCCGGAGTCGCCGCCGCTGGCGGAGCCGTCGCCGGTGCCGGTCAGGACCACGTCGGAGCAGGAGTAGTACGTGTCGGGGGTGTCGGAGTTCCGCCAGATCGTGTAGAGCACGTGCCGGCCGGTCCGGGCGGCGGGAAGCGTGCCCTCGATGCGGTAGGCGCCGTCCCGGAGCACCGGGTCGGTGGCCGTCAGGAACGGTGCGCGTTCCAGGTCGTCCCAGGTGAGCGCCGTACGCGGGTCGTAGCCCTCCTTGGTGAGGTACACGCTGAAGGTGCCGCGGTGCGGGATCGTGGACGCGTAGGTGAGGGTGAACCGGTCGCCCGCCTTCACCCGGGTGACCGGCCAGTCGGCGCGAGGGGCGTCGAGACCCCGGTAGGCCCCGATGCCCGCGCTGCACAGTCGCCCGTCGGGGATCACCCGGCGGTCGTCGCCCGCCACGTCGGCCACTCGGATGTTGTCCCATTCCTCGAGCACCGCGCGCCCACCCGCGTCCACCGCGGCGGCACAGGCGGCCGAGTCCGTACGGCCGCCCCCGGGGCCGCAGGCGACCGCCCGGCTGACGGGATCCGTGGGAGCGCCGTGGGCGGCGGCGGGGACGGCGCCGACCGCGACGAGGACGAGCGGCGCGCCGGCGAGGAGCGCGACCGCGGCCGCGGATGTGCGGTGGACGAACGGCATCGCTGGGCGGACCTCCCGGGTGTCGTGCCCGGGAGTACGGCGCTGGCGGGCTCGGCGTTCATCCCGGTGCTCGGCGGCGCCCGGCACGCGGTGAGCCGTCGGGCCCCGTGGAGGTCGACGACACCGCGAGCGGAGGGCTACGCGTCGTCGCCGCCGACGGCCGCGTCCCCGGTGTAGCGCGTGCGGGCCCAGAACGGGAGGACGAACCAGCACAGCAGGTACCAGGCGAGCACACCGGCCACCAGGTACGGCACGAAGCCGTCGTGGGTCGCCGTGCGCAGGACCAGGAACAGCGCGGTGATCAGGGTGGCGAGCAGCAGCACGATTCCGGTGAAGGTCAGGCGCGAGGCCCATGTGACGGTCTGTGGCTTGATGCGCCGCCCGGAGACGATGCGGTGGAAGGCGACGGGGGCGACGAGGGCTCCGGTGGCCAGGGACCCGAGGATGACCGTCACGATGTAGATGGTCTTGTCGGTCTGCTCCAGCCGCTGGAAGATCGGGGTGAACACCACGGTCAGCAGGAAGCCGAACAGGATCTGGACGCCCGTCTGCACGACGCGTATCTCCTGCATGAGGTCCTGCCACCGGCGGTCGGCCCGTTCGTCCTCCGTCTCCTCCCGGCCGCCCCGTCGCCTGCCCGCTTCCGGAACGCGTTCATCGCCCATGGCGCGTCCTCCTCACCGAGGCACTTGACGCATGTGTACCGCCGGACGGCGGATCCCGCTCGTCGGGGCCGCCACGTCCTCGTGGTCGGTGCCTGGCGCGCTCGGACGGGAGCCTTGGGGTCCCGGACGGGAACCTCGCGCCCTCGGCTCGGTGCCCCGCGGTCCCCGGAGGGGACTTGCGCCCTCGGCTCGGGCCCTTCCGCCCTCGGCTCGGGCCCTTCCGCACTCGGATGGGGCCTCGCGGCGCTCGGACCGTGGCCCTCGGACACTCAGGTCGGTTGACCCGTCAACCGTTCTCCCGCGCCGACCCTCCTCAGACGTTCGGCGAGCACGAAGGTGACACTGATCAGCAGCGCCCAGGCGCCGAACTTGGTCGGCGCCACCGGCTCCCAGCCGCCGAGCTGGTGCGGGTAACTCCAGGCGCCGGCGTAGGTCGCGGCGTTCTCGGCGACCCAGAGGAAGAAGCCGATCAATACGAAGGAGAGGGCGAGCGGCATGCGGTAGCGCCGGGGACCGACGGTGAAACCGACCCAGGTTCCGGCGGTGACGGCGAGCATCGCCGTCGCGAGCGGCCAACGGAAGTCCGGCAGCCAGTGGTGGGAGAAGAAGTTGACGTAGACGGCCGCAGCGACCAGCGCGGTCGCCGTGGCGCGGTAGCCGGTGAAGCGCAGGTCGAACAGGCGCCAGGCACGGCAGACGTAACTCGCGACGGCCGCGTACATGAACCCGCCGTACAACGGCACCCCGGCGATCTTGGTCACCGCCGCCTCCGGGTAGCTCCACGACCCCATGTGCACTTTGACCAGTTCGAAGAGCAGTCCGACGAGATGGCAGGCGGCGATCACGAGGGTGTCCCGTCTGCTCTCCCAGCCCAGGCGCCGGGCCACGAAGGTCAGCAGCAGCCCGTAGCCGAGGACCAGGTCGTACCGGGCGACGGGCAGCTCCGGCAGCAGGCGGGATGCCGCGATGCCGCCGAGGAGCGCCACCGCGAAGGCACAGCACCTCGCCTGCAGCATCCCGAACCTCAGAAGCTGGTGCATTCCGCCGAAGATCGTGTGCATATCCGCAAGGACGCCGGTGGACGGCCCGCGGTTTGCCCCGCGCGGCCACGAACACGCCGGGCACGGCCTGGACCCCCGCCTTCGCCTCACTCTCCCTCACGTTCCGCTTCCGTGGTGTCGCTGTGCGGTAGGGACCGGTGGCCGGATGCGCAGGGCATGACCGGCCGGTGATGTCAAGCCCCGAATTCCCGTCTCGGGACAGCAGCCGTCCGTTCGGTCTTACTGGAGTCAGAGGCCCTCGGCACCGAACGACCCGGCGCCTCTCCCCCGACTCCGGACCGCGATGACTGCAGGTGAATGGCTCATGTACACGTCGATGGACTGCCGCACAGAGGTTCGCGTCGGCGGCCCCGACGGCCCGCGACAGCCCACGACGGCCGCCGTGCCGTCGCCCGCGGAGCCCGCAGACTCGATTCGCAGCCGTGGCTCCGGCCGGAGCCGCAAATGGCCGTACGCGCTGGGCGGCGCCCTGCTGCTGCTGATGTTCCCCGGTATGTGCGTGCTCGGCGCCCTGATGGCGACGAGCTGCTACGAGCTGGTCCGCGAGGGCACGGGCATGTACGAGCTCTACCTTCAGTCGGGCCTGTTCGCGGGCACGGGCTTCATCGGTCTGTACCTCCTGCCCGTCATCGCCGAACGGAACTGCGTCGGCCGCTTCATCGCCCGCCGCATCCCGGTGTGAGGCGTCTGCGAGGATCGCCGTGTGGCGAGAACCCAACTGACGATCAAGGACCTCGTCATCGACTGCGAAGAGCCCGAAAGGCCGGCGGTGTCCGCTGCCCTCGGCACATCCTGCTGGTGGCAGTGATGGCGGGGATCGCGGTCACCCCGAAGACGCTGCGGAGGCAGGGGGCGTGAAGGATTCGCAGACGGCCGGGCTCACGAGACGAGGGGAGCCCCAGCACCGGAGCGGTCTGGCGGAGTGTCGGATCCCGTGCGCAACTGCGCTGGTGACCCGAGGCTGTTGACTCCTCCGCCATGCTTGGGCGGCTCCGGCCCCGGGAAGAGAAGCAAGGCACTCGCGCTACCTTTTCCGCCGGCCTGCCGAATTCGGACCGGACAAGTCGTCAAGAACGGCCCCTCTCACGATCCGGCCTGGCGGGACATGGGTCCGGACGACGCGCACCGTTCGGTCGTCCGCGTGCAGCAGACCATGGACCACTCCGCCCCGATCCATCGCCGGACCCACCGTGGACTTGCTGCACAATGAGCGGATGACGGACACCGAGGACGCGGCCACCATGCACGCCTGGACGGCCCTGGGGGGCCGACGCCGGCTGCTTCAGCGCGTGTGCTTCGAGGAGGTCGGCGCCGTGCTGCCCTCGCGTCTGCCGGTGAGGGAAATGGCGCGTGCCACCGTGGGAGTGGCCTCGCTGGCGGCAGCGGAACTACTGGCGCTGCGCAACGGCGTGCCGGTACCCGCGGTGCGGGTGAGCGAGGGGGCAGTGGCCACCGCATTCGCCAGCGAACGTCACCTGCGGATCGACGGCCGAACTCCGACGTCCTTCGCCCCGCTGTCCGGTTTCTGGCAGACCGCCGACGGATGGGTGCGCACGCATGCCAACTATCCGCACCACCGTGCCCGGCTGCTCAGCGCCCTGGGTATCGCGGACACCGGAGACGACCAGGCGCTGACGGAGGTTCTCGCGAAGGAACTGGCATCGCGTCCTGCCCGTCAGGTGCAGGAGACCGTCTACGCTGCAGGCGGCCTGGCCGTGGCGGTGGCTGCCGCACCCGGTGCCCCCGGCCCCGCTCTGGTCGAGACGCGTCGCACGGGTCAGGGCGTCCCCCGGCGGCTGCCCCCCGCCTCCACACCTGCCCAGGGGGTACGGGTACTGGACCTGACGCGTGTCATCGCCGGCCCCGTCGGCACCCGCACACTGGCGCTGCTGGGCGCCGACGTGCTGCGCGTGGACACCCCCCGAATCCCCGAGGACGCGGATACCCACGCCGACACCGGCATGGGCAAACGCTCCACACTGCTGGACCTCACCAGCCCTGGCGACCGACATGCCTTCGACGACCTCCTCAGCCAGGCAGACGTGGTGGTGACCGGCTACCGCCCCGGTGCCCTGGACCGGCACGGACTGGCCCCCGATGCGCTGATTTCCCGGCATCCCCAACTGATCGTCGCCCAACTGTCCGCTTGGGGCTGGTCCGGCCCTTGGGCCGAGCGCCGCGGCTTCGACAGCCTGGTCCAAGCCGGTAGCGGTATCGCTGCCATCGAGGCCGCGGCCGGCGGCCACCCCGGCGTACTGCCCGCGCAGGCTCTGGACCACGGAACCGGCTATCTTCTCGCCGCCGCCGTCCTGCGTGCATTGAGCGACCGCCGGACAAGCGGCGGCGGGCAGCTACTTCGCCTGTCCCTGGCAGCCACCGCGTCCTGGCTGATGCACGACATCCGCCCCGCCCCCGTCCGGGGCGGGGCCGACCGCTACGAGCCCGGCCCCTGGCTCACCGAGACCGAATCGCCCTATGGTCTGCTCCGTCATGCCAACCCACCGGTCCACTACGACGGCGCACCCACGAACTGGAACCGTGCACCGACCAAATGGGGCACCGATCTGCCGACCTGGCCCTGAGGGGTCCGATCCTTCATCCCGGGACGGGTTGGCTGCGACCCGCCGTCCGGCCGATGACAGCGGGGGGCCGCGGGGCGTCCGGCGGAGCCGCGGCCGTCTCCGGGGACCGGTGGGTCAGTCTCCCCGCAGAAGCGGCGCGTCCGTCCAGCCCAGCGGGTACATCGCGCTGTCCGCGGGCGGTGCGCACGGTTCGCGTCCCGCCTCGTTGAAGGCGGTGAGCGCGTCGATCAGGGCGGCGCGCCGGGCAGGGGCCATCCGCGTCACGATCGTCTCGATCTCCCGCCGCCGGCGACCGGTGACGTCCTCGACGAGGACGCGACCTTCGTCCGTCAGCCGCAGCACCGTCTCGCGCCGGTTGGCCGGGTTCGTCCGGCGGTCCGCGAGTCCGGCCGTGATCAGCCGGTCGATCATGCGCATCGCCGTCGAGGGGTTGACGCCGAGCCGCTCGGCGAGCACGACGAGCTTCGCCGGCCCGTGCATGGACAGCATCACCAGCAGTCGGAGTTGGGGCAGCGTCACCCGGTCCTCGTCTGCCGCCAGCGAGCGGGCGGAGACGGCGACGAGCAGCCTGGACGCGGTCAGTACGGCGCGCGTCACCGCCTCGACGTCGTCGAAGCGCTCCGCGGACTCCCCCTCGTCGGCCATACCCCCATTTCTATCCTGTCCACCCGACCCGCCGTAGTGCGCCCCGGTGTTGACCGTGGGCAGCCCCCGCCGCCGTCGTGCACCCGGGCCGCCGGTCGCGCCGGGTGCCCCTGGCCGCGGAATTCCCCTTTCGCTCCAGACGTCCGCCGGAAGTCCGGCCGCGACTGCTGAACACATCGGAGCCCGTGTCCGTACTGCTGGCTGCGTGCCGTGCCGGCCGCCCACAACAGGTCCCGGCGGCGTGAACGAGAAGAAGCACCACGCCGAACCGGGAGGCATCATGAGTCCGAACCGACGCGCAGCCGAGTCCGGGATCCCCCTGCGGACCCTCGGTGTCATCGTCGCGGTGTGCGCCGTCATCGCCACCGTGCTGATCGTGACCCGCGGAGGCGACGACGACGCGTCGGCCGCACCGTCACCCGCGGGGGTCGTGGCACCGGGCGGCTACGGCCGGAACGCGGGTGCGGGATACGGGCATTCGTCAGGTGTCGGTCATGCGACCGGCGCGGAGGACGAGGGCACGTCGAACGATGCGGGCGGCACCCAGGCAGGGCCGCAGCCGGTGACCGAGGTGGACAGGACGTTCCTCGTCAAGGTGCGTCAGGCGGGCCTGTGGGAGATCCCGGCGGGCCGGCTGGCCCAGACGAACGCCGCGAGCGAAGCCGTCAAGCGGGCCGGTCTGCATCTGCTGGACGGGCACAGCAAGCTCGACCAGCTCGTCCGCGAGGACGCGAAGATCCTGGGTGTGCCGCTGCCGGACGAGGCGACGGCCGAACAGCAGGACTGGGTGAGGCAGTTGGAGAACGCGCGGGGAGCCGAGTTCGATCGGCTCTTCGCCAACGTCCTGCGCTCCTCGCACGGAAAGATCTTCGCCACCATCGCCGAGGTGCGGGCGGCCACGCAGAACGACCTGATCCGCCGTCATGCGCGGCAGGCCAACCAGACGGTGCTGGACCACATGGAGGTCCTGGAGGACACCGGCCTGGTGGACAACGCCACGCTGGCGGAGGTCGAGAAGTCCGTCGCCCCGCGCCAGTGACGGCGACGCCCGGCCGGAATCGTGTGCTCCAGCCGGCTCGCACGGCCCTGGCCCGCCGGTTTGGCCATGCAGGTGATTCACGGGAGGAGGGCCTCGTCGACGGCCGGTCCACGCCCGGGAGCCGGGGTGCCCGGCACGGTGCGCAGCCGACCACGGCATCCGGGGCGCCGACGGAAGCCCTCCTCGCCGGCTCTACCGGTGCTCGGGGTTCGGGGAGTCGAAGCGACACCCCGCATCCCATTCCGTGCGCTGGTTGCCGTGCGCCGGAATGCCGCCCTCCCGTTTGAGCAGCTCGGCCAGGTGCAGCAGGTTCCACGTCATGAACGTGGTGTTGCGATGGGTGAACTCGTTTTCGGGGCCGCCCGAGCCGGGGTCCAGATAGGAGGGTCCCGGACCGGCCTCGCCGATCCAGCCCGCGTCGGCCTGCGGCGGGATGGTGTAACCGAGGTGCTGGAGGCTGTAGAGCACGTTCATGGCGCAGTGCTTGACCCCGTCCTCGTTGCCGGTGATCAGGCAGCCGCCCACCCGTCCGTAGTAGGCGTACTGCCCCTTGTCGTTGAGGAGACTGGAGCAGGCGTACAGCCGCTCGATCACCCGCTTCATGACGGAGCTGTTGTCGCCCAGCCAGATGGGGCCGGCGAGGACCAGGATGTCGGACGCCATGACCTGCTCGTAGAGCGCGGGCCAGGCGTCGGTCTCCCAGCCGTGTTCGGTCATGTCGGGCCACACCCCGGTGGCGATGTCCTGGTCGACGGCGCGTACGACGTCGACGCGGACGCCCTGGCGTTCCATCAGAGTGCGGCTTCTGTCGATCAGTCCTTGGGTGTTGCTGGTATCGGGTGAGCGTTTCAGGGTGCAGTTGACGAAGAGGGCGCGCAGGCCGTCATAGCGGGCGGGCGGCGCGGCGGAGCCGGACGGCTGAGTGGTCACGAGGTCCTCCTGTGGGTACTCCGCAGTGGCGTTGACCGCCGACGTGGTGCGGAGCGTCCATGGTGCTCGCGGGGCCGACCGCCCGGCCGCTGCGGCGCCGCGGTCCGTCCACGATCACTCCGACGGCCGACGACGCGGTTCGTCCCCGGCCCGGCCACGGCAGGGGACCCGCCGGTACGAGGTGGCGGCGGGCCGTGTTCCTCACCCGGCCTCGCAGGCCGGTGGCAGGCCGAGCAGGCAGGACCCACGGAAACGATCATCAGACGCTCGTGCGCGAGGGGCCGTCGGCCGGATGCCGGGCGCCGTAGCCACCGCCGGGCGCCTCGCCATGTCGCCACGAACGCCGTCGCGGCCGGCACGGGAGCGAACCTCCCGGTCGGGGTGGCGGGCGGGCCGCCGCTCACGGCCGCGACGGCGGCCCGCCTCCCCCGCGAGGCGTGATGCCTCGCACGCGCTCACACCTCGCCGCGCCACCCACCGGTCTCCGTACCCCGGGCCTCGATGAAGCGCTTGAAGCGCTCCAGGTCGCCGGTGACCTGCCGCCTGACGAAGCCGAGCTTGTCCCCGACGGTCTCCGCCAGGCCCTGGGGATCGAAGTCCATCTGCAGCATGACCTTGGTCCTCGTCTCTGCCAGACGGTGGAAGGTCACGACTCCGGCCTGCCGTTCCCCTTCGACGGTCGTCCAGGCGACGCGTTCGTCCGGGATCTGCTCGGTGATCTTCGCGTCGAACTGCCTTTGGACGCCGTCGATCGAGGTGGTCCAGTGGGTCAGGGTGTCGGAGAGCTGGTCGACCCGCTCGACCCCGTCCATGAACTCCGGGAAGGACGTGAACTGCGTCCACTGGTTGTACGCCGCGCGCACCGGGACGTCGACCTCGATGGATTCCTCGACCTGCGACATCTTTGTCTCCTCTCGTCGCTTCGGACCCGCGGCGCCGGGAGCCGGCGAAGCCGCGGGGCGGCGGGCCGGTTGCCCCCGCCGCCGGTGCGTGTACCCGGCGAGCCGAGATCGATGACCGCCGATGCCTTGGTGTGGACGTGCGGGTTCCGCCGGCATGCGGTGCGGCACCCCTGGCAGCTCTGGCTCGGGGCTCGTGCCGTGCGGTTGCGGGTGTGGTGCCGGGCGCGAGTGCGGGTGGGAGTCCGGGCGCGGGGACGGGAGGTCGGAGCGTCGTCCGGCAGGTGCGCCCGAACGACGCGGCACCACCGTTCGGGTGCACCTGCCGGAAACACCGGTTCGCACGCCTGGCCACCGCCCGGAACCGAGCGGTCCGGTCAAGTCCCCCCATGAACCGGGAAGAACGGGTGTGGGACGAGGACGGCCCAGATGCCTGGTATGCGGGATAGCCTTCGGTGGTACCAAGCCGGGGGCGACCCCTTCCCGGCCGACCGAACTCTTACACCGAGGGCGAGTTGCGTGAGAACGAGATGGCCGTGTTCGGCGTGTCCGCCGCGGAGGAAGGGCTCTACCGGCACTTTCTCCGCAATCCCGACACCACGATCGAAGACCTGCACGCGCTCGCGCACACGGACGGGCCGAGCCGGGGGCAGAACCCGGAGCAGTGCCTGGAGCGGCTGCGCCGGCTCGGTCTGATCCACCCCACGGGCGCCGACGGCCGTATCACTCCCGCGGATCCCGAGGTCGCCGTGGCCAGGCTCACCGACGCCCGACTGCACGCGCTGCACCAGGAGTTGCAGCGGGTGACGCAGGCCCGGCACGTGATCCAGGGGTTGCGGGCCGAGCAGGGCGAGTGGATGGCGCCGCAGGGCATAGAGCAGCTGCACGGGCTGGACGACATCCGCAACCGCATCGAGGACCTCGCGTTCTTCGCCCGGGACGAGATCCTGTCGGTCGAGCCGTACACCAAACTGTCGGCCGAGAACATCGCCCGGTCGAGGCCACTCGACACGCGCTGTCTGCGCAGGGGGGTGCGCATTCGGAACGTCGTTCTCCGGGCCGCGCTGGACAATCCGCCGACCGCGGGCTATCTGCGCGAGCTGGTGGCGGAGGGCGCAATGATCAGGGTGGCGGAGAACATAACCGAACGGATCCTCGTCTACGACGGCCATACGGCGCTGGTGCCCGTGGATCCGCGCAACACGGCTCGGGGTGCGCTGCTGGCACGCAGCAATGGGCTGGTGGCGAACATCATCGCCCTGTTCGAGAAGATCTGGTCCCAGGCCGAGCAACTGACCGCCGCGGCCGGACCGGAGGACGGCGGGGAACGGTTGACCGGCACCGAACGGCGGGTGCTGCTGTCGATGTGCTCGGCGGGCAAGGACGAGGTGGGCGCGAGGGAACTCGGCGTGTCGGTACGGACGTACCGGCGCCATGTCGCGGACATCATGCAGAAGCTGAGTGCGGTGAACCGGGCTCATGCGGCGCTGCTCGCGAGGGAGCGCGGCTGGGTGTGACCGCGGGACGCGGCCGGGCGTCCTCGGACCGGCCGGTTCAGTGGGGGCCGGCCGGTGGCGGGGCGATCCGCCGGTACCGTCCGGTCCGCGCAGACCGGCGGGGCCGATCCGCGCAGGCTCGGTCCGTGCCCCGTCGGGCCGCTCCGTCGGGGCCGGTTGGCCGTCGTGCCCCGGCCCGGTCGTTCAGCCCGTTCGGCCCCGGTCGTTCAGCCCCGGTCGTGGGACCAGCCGCGCAACCCCGAGTCCGCCAGGGCCCGGCTGACGGCCCTGCTGACCGCGCGCGGATCGGTGACCGCGTCGAGAGCGATCCGCAGCCGGATGCGGTCGGCACGGACCTCGGGCAGACACGGCCAGTGCCCCGGCAGGAGGCCCAGCAGCCGGATGACGGTGGTCTCGCCCGCGGGCGCGGAGCGGTCGTCGCGCACGGCCACGACATCGACGTAGACCGGCCGGCCGGGGCTCATCGCTGTCGGCCCTCCCGTCCGTCGGGACTGCCGAGAAGGCTGCGTGCGGCGCCGGCCATCGCGGTGATGCCGGCCGGGAGGGCCGTGCGTACGTCGGGGGCGAACGTGTCCGCGTGGTTGGCGGGCACCGGTTCGCCACCGTCCCTCGCGGCGCGCCACTGCCGGGCGCCGGTGGCACCCAGCATCCAGTAGGCGACAGGCACCCCGCCCGCGGCGTAGTGGGGGAAGTCCTCCGCGGCGGTCGAGCCGGGCCAGTCGCTCACCCGGTGCGCCCCGAAGATCTCCTCGTGGGCGCGGCGCACCCGGTGCGCCGTGTCCGGGTGACCCACGAGCACGGGCGAGGCGGCCGTGACCGTGATCTCCGGTTCCCGGTCGCATCCGGAGGCGACGCACTCGGCGCGCACGACGCGCCGGACGGCGTCGGTCACCCTGCTCAGTGAGGCGTCGCTGAACGCCCTGACGGAGACCGACAGCCGGGCCTCGGAGGGAATCACATTGGCCCGGTCCCCGGCGTGGAGGGAGCCGACGGTGACCACGACCCGCTCGCCGGGCGCGGTCTCGCGGGACACCACCGTCTGGAGCCGGATGACGACGGATGCGGCGGTCACCACCGGGTCCACGGCGAGGTGCGGGGTGCCGGCGTGCCCACCGCGGCCGTGGACGACCACATCGAGGGTGGCGCAGGCGGACATCAGCGGGCCCCGCCCGTGGGCCACCGACCCGGCGGGCAGCGGTGCGCAGTGCTGGGCGAGCACCGCGTCGGGGGTTCCGAAACGGTCGTAGAGGCCGTCGTCGAGCATCGCCCTGGCTCCGCTGAGGGTCTCCTCCGCGGGCTGTCCGACGAGTAGCAGCGTGCCCCGCCAGGAGGCGCGGTCGGCGGCGAGGAGCGCGGCGGCGCCGGCGGCCGCAGCGGTGTGCAGGTCGTGTCCGCAGGCGTGCATGACGCCGGGGACGGTGCTGGCGTACCTCAGGCCGGTGCGCTCCCGCACCGGCAGCGCGTCGAGTTCGGCGCGTACCGCCACCGTGGGGCCGGGGCCGTTGCGGAGGACGCCGACGACTCCGTGGCCGCCGACGCCACGGGTGACCTCGCAGCCGTGTCGTTCGAGCCGGGCCGCGAGGGCCCCGGCGGTGCGGGCCTCCACGCCCGAGAGCTCGGGATGGGTGTGCAGATCGACGTACAGTGCGGTGGCGTCCCTCAGGATGTCCCGCGGGACCTCTGGTGCGGTCATCGGATCTCCTTGCCCCTCCGTGCGGTGGTGACGGACCGGAAGGCGGCTCCCCCGTCAGCGTCCCCGGTCCGCACGCCACGGGTCCGGTGTTCCGCTGACACGGGGTGTCAGCGAGGTGTCAGTGACAGCCGAGGTGAGGTGAAAGGGTGTTCGGCTGCAATGGGCCGTGCGGGGGAGACCGCCGGAACCGCCGGCCGGACCCGCACACCGAGGGAGACGCCCATGACCCCGAAGCCCGAACTCGCCACGCTCGCCGACGAGATCCTGGAGCTGGAGTCCGAGACCTTCGAGATCTCGGACTACTCGGACGCCGCCGAGGTCGTCCTCGCCGGCTCGACGTCGTGTTCCTCCACGTCGACCTGCTCCAGCACCACCAGCACCACGTCCTGCAGCGCCTGACCCCAGGAGCGCCGGCCGTCCGTGGACGGACCACTGCCTCCCGCCCGGTGGGACCCCTCCCGCCGGGCGGGGGGCCGCTCGCGTCCGAGAGGCCGTCCGCGGCGCGTGGGCCTCTGGGCCTATGTCGCACCGGCCGCGCCGTCGCCGTCGCGCCTGAGGACCGTTTCCCCGGCCGCGACTGCGCGGATGACGGGCCGTCATGGGAAGGGATGGGGAACGGCCTTGACCTCCGACGTGGACAGTGCGTCGGGGCGCCGCCCTGCGTCCCGCAGTCCGGTCCGCAGCCGCGGCATCAGCAGGGCCCGCTGCCGGGACCAGCCGAAGTCGAGCGGCAGGATGCCCGGGACGACCATGGCGACCGTGTGCAGCCCCATCCGGTGCTGCTCCGGTGTCGTCTGGTCCACGACGACGACGTCATGGCCGGCGTCGCTGATCTGCCGGACGAGGAAGCGCACGTCGTCACGGAGGTCGTCGGTCCGTGGCCGTACCGAGGCCGTCCAGTCGCGGAACGCGGCCTCGAGCGGCAGCAGGCCGGCAGGCTCCAGGAACTCCCGTGCGTGGACCGCCATTTCGGGCAGGCCGAACAGCTGGGCGTGGTCCTTGAGGTGGAGGACCTTGGTGTAGTCACGGGCCATTCCGAGCAGTTCGCCGCGACGCCCGGCCACCTGGTGCGGCAGGTGGGGGATGTACGTCAGCACCTCGGAGAGGGCGGACTCCACGGTCTCCTCGGGGTCGAACCCGGCCGCCGCCCCGAAGGACAGGGTCCCCGGGCCGCCGTCGCGGCGGACGGCGAGCGCGGTGACCACGGGTACGGCGAGATCCATGGTGGTGTCGTAGGCGTGGACGTCGTAGCCGTGCAGCGCCGCCCGGTCGATCATGGCGCGGATCGCGGTGCGCCGGCAGGTACGGAGGTCGATCGCGGTGAGCCGGGCGCGCCCGTACCAGGCCAGCAGGAAGGCGTCGCGTTCGACGAGTTCCAGCAGGGCGAAGAGGATCGCCTCCTCCGGACTGCCGCCGGTCGCACAGCCGTTGGAGCACTCGAAGACGAAGTTGTCGGCGGCCACTCCGGCGCTGTAGTGGGCGAGGCGGGCGGGGACGAGCACCGGCCGGTCGTCGCGCAGCGAATGGCCCCAGACCCAGGGGATCTCCCGGGCGGAGTCGAAGGGGCTGACGAGCGGGTCGCTCGCATAGGTCTCGGGGGCGTAGAGGCCGCGGGCCGCGGGATCGAGGGCGGGGGTGCCCTGGGCGACCAGGGCGTCGTACGAGGCCGTCACGGGCGTGGTGCCGCGGCGGCGGTGGGTGCCCGCATAGCGTTCCAGACCCTCCAGATGGGCCAGCGTACGGCTGGCGGCGTAGCTGTTGGCCTGGCCGCTCCAGGTGACGTCGTTGAGACCGGCGTAGCCGCGGACGAAGTTGGTGCCGGCGACGGGCGCGGTGGTGGTCGAGGCGGGGTTGATCCAGGTGCGGGCGCCGAGTGCCCCGCAGACGGGGTTGGCGAGCGCCTGTTCGGGGAGCGCGTACGTGGAGGCGGGACGCAGCCGGTAGCGGCCGGGGTCCGGTTTGGCGGCGGGCCGCAGTGTGGTCCGGGCGGCGTCCGCGGTCTCGGGGACCGTCGCGACGCAGGACGGGCACAGGGGTTCGGGCAGGAGGGGGAAGGTCACGGTCGCGAGGGTCCCGAGGTCGACGCGGGTCACCTGGGGCAGGTCGCGGTCGGCCGGGGCCGTGGCGGGCGGGGTGAGGCGCCCGCCGAGGGCCGCCCGGTAGACGGCCCACACCGCGTCGAAGGCGTACGGGGTGAGCAGCGGCCAGGCGGTGGCACCGTGCGGCCGTCGTCCCCGTTCGAGCGCCTCCCGTTCGGAGCGGCTGCGCAGTCGCTGCCAGCGCATGGCGAGGCACTGGCCGCACGCCGGTCCACAAGCGCCGCCCCACGGCCCGATCAGGGCGGCGCGAGCGGTCAGCTGGACGTTCGCCCGGGGGCGGGTGGCCGCGTACGGGTCGGGGGCGCCCGTGCCGAGGACGTCGGCGGCGCCGAGCGGCACGACGAGCGGTGCGGGGAGCCCGGTGTCGCCGAGTGCCGCACGGCGAGCGGCGAGCGCGTCCTGGAGGTGGCCGGTGGCCCGTCCCAGTGGTGGAGCGGCGGGGGCCGCGGCGGCGGTCGTCATGCCTTGTCGCTCCAGCGGAACGTCCGGACGGCCACGACGCCGAGCACCACGGCGAAGCCGGCCAGCACGCCGCAGTCGAGGAGGACGCCGCCGGTGCCGCCGCCCGTGAGCGCGCCGGAGACACCGTCGTTGAGGTAGCGCAGGGGCAGCGCCCGGGAGAGGCTCTGCATCCAGTCCGGCATCATGTCCAGCGGGAGGAAGGAACCGGACAGGAACGCCATCGGGATCATCAGGCAGTTGGCGACGGCGGCGACGGCCTCGGGGGTCTTCGCGTACGAGCCGACGATCACTCCCAGCATCAGGAAGGCCGTGACGCCCAGGACGAGCACGGGCAGCGCCAGCGGCCAGCTCCCGGAGACGCCCAGCCCGAAGAACGGCAGCATGGCCACGGCGACGAACAGCACGGCCTGGACGACTCCGACGGCGACGGCCAGCACGTAGCGGGAGGCGATCACCGCGGTGACGGGCGTCGGGGTCATCCGGATGAGGCGCAGGATGTCGTCGCGGCGCCACTGCATCAGGACGAACGCAACCCCGAAGACGGCGGCGTTGCCGACGCCCCAGGCGAGTACGCCGGGGGCGATGTGGTCGATGTACGGGCGGCCGCTCTGCTCGACGGCCTGACCGCTGAAGATCAGGCCGAAGACGACGAGGAACAGCAGGGGGAAGGCGAAGGTGAAGAAGAGCGTGGTCCGGTCCCGGGTGTAGGCCCGGTATCCGGCCGTGGTCAGCGCGGTGTAGGCGCTCATGGCGGAGGTCTCCGTGGTTCGTGGCCGGCGGTCGGCGCCGGCGGGAGGCGGTGGCTCGGTGGAGCGAGGGGCGGTGGCGGGAGGCCCGGGCCGGCCCGGGCGGGTGGGGGCGCGGTGCGCGGGCAGGTCAGGCGCCGGGGTCGGCCGCGCCGGTCAGCTGGAGGTAGACGTCCTCCAGGCCGGCGGTGCGCGTGCGGACGCCCCGGAGTCCGGCGAGGGCGTCGACTGCGGCGAGGACGCTCCCGGCGTCGAGGGTCTCCAGAACCACCGAGTCGCCCTCGAGGGTGGCCCGTTCGACGCCGGGGATGTGCCGGGCCCTCTCCAGGTCGAGCCGTTCGGCGGGCACGAGCAGCCGGGTGGTGGGGCTGCCCTGCTCGATCAGCCGGCCAGGGCTGTCCAGCGCGGCGACCCGGCCGTCGACGAGGATCGCCACCCGGTCGCACAACTCCTCGGCCTCGTCCAGGTGGTGGGTGGTGTAGACGATGGTGCGGCCCGCGCCCTTGAGGTCGCGCAGCACCTGCCACAACGCCCTGCGGGCTTGTGGGTCGAGGGCCGCGGTCGGCTCGTCGAGGAAGATCAGCTCGGGTTCGTGGACGAGTGCGGAGGCGATGGCCAGACGCTGCCGCTGCCCGCCGGAAAGGTCGTCGACACGGGTACCGCCCTGCTCGGTGAGTCCGACCGAGGCCAGCGCGCGCTCGGCGGCGGCGTGGTCCCTGCGGTACAGGGCGGCCACGGTGCGCAGATGCTCCCGGGCGGTGAGCCGGACGAAGAAGGCGGAGGACTGGGTCTGCACACCGACGCGTGAGAGGAGTTCCGGGTTCCTCGGCCAGGGGCTGTGGCCGAGGACGGTGAGGGTGCCCGCGTCGGCGCGGCGCTGTCCCTCCATGATCTCCACGAGGGTGGTCTTTCCCGCGCCGTTGGGACCGAGCAGTCCGAAGAACTCACCCCGTGGGACGGTCAGGGACACGCCGTCGACGGCCTGCACGGCACCGTAGCGCTTGTGGACTGCGTCCAGGACGACGGCCGGGCCGTCCTGCGGGCCGGCGGTGGGGGGCATGGAACTCTCCTTCGGTGGAAGCGGATCGCGGCCGGAAGCCGTCATGGCGCATTGGTGAGGTAGTGGTGGGCAACCGCCGAGGCGGCGGCCGCGAGCAGGACGAGGGTGAGTGCGACGGTCGCGGCGTAGCCGGCGTAGGCGCGGCGGGCGCGCCGCGGGTAGCGCGCGGCGGCCGGGGAGCGCCGGAGCACGAGCCCCAGGTACGCGGCCGTGGAGGCGGCGAGCCCGGTGGCGCCGAGGAGTTGGGAGGCGATCCTGTACCCGTCGAGGGGAGGCAGCGGAAGGAGCATCGTGAACGCCTGCACGCTTCCCAGCAGGAGCAGGGCACCGAGCGCCTGCCGGGTGGCGTGGTCCAGGGGCGCCAGCGCCCAGACGGCGAAGAACGGCAGGAGGAACAGCAGGTTCACCGCGGCGCCCGCGCCGGCGGTGGCGATTCTGCCCCGCCGGCCGGGCAGATGGAGGAAGTCGTCCACGGTGCAGTACATGATGACCACCGGAAGGCGCCAGCGCAGCCCTATCTCGGACACGCGTCCGCCGTGGTGGTGTGCGAGCACCCCGTGGGCGAGTTCGTGCAGCGCGGTGCTCAGCCACAGCAGGGTGGCGACGGCGAGAAGGAGCGCCGGGGCGGTGAACAGGGCGGCGGTGCCGTCGAGCAGTTCACCGAACCGCAGCAGCAGGGTGGCTTCCATGTGGACGGCCAGTGCCAGCAGCGGCAGCAGCGCGGCCGGTGAGAGCAGGTGCCGGGTGAGGCGGTGCAGCCGGGCGGCGGTCGCGTCCGCGTCGGCGACGAGACGGACGCTGCCGCTCAGCAGCCCTCGGGGAGCACGCGGCCCGGGGACGGGAGCGGTCGCGGCGGTGGCGGCCGCGGCCGGTGGGCCGGCGGCGGAGGCGGCTGGGGATCCGGTGCCGGGTGCGGGGTCGTCGCCCGGCACATCGGCGGGTCCGGGTCGGCCGTCGAGGAGTTCACGCGTGCCGAGCAGCGACAGCAGGGAACGCCAGTGGGAGTCGCCCAGACGCCGCCCGAACCGCCCCGCGTAGTCGGCCCCGATCTCCTCCACGGTCCGGGTGCCGTCCATCCGGGAGATCAGGAAGTGCTCCCGCGGGCCGACCTTGAAGGACCGCCCGCTCCCGGTGTTCTTGATCAGGTGGACGAGGTCCGGTCCGTGCAGCAGGGGCTCGCTGAGGAGCACCCCGGGACGGAGCGCGGGACGGTAGCGCGCCGGTACGGGCGGGGCGCTCACGGCGTACCCCCGGTCGCGGGCTCACGCAGGGCGCGGCTGAGGACGTGTGCGAGATACGCCTCGTCCCTGATGGTGACGTGCAGCCGGTTGTTGGTCATGTGCATGTATGGGGACAGGAGCAGCGGGAGCGCGGCCGCCGGGTCGGTGACCCGCTCGTCGCGTGCGCCGTCCCAGGAGCGGAACACCAGGTCGCCGTCGGCGGCCAGCTTCTCGGCGCGGGCGCGCAGTTCGGCGCAGTGCTCCGCCCACCCGGCCAGGAACGACGGCAGCCTGCCCGGCGCCCCGTCGCGGGTGGCGGCACGCACGCGGGTGAAGTGCGCCGCGAGCGTGGGGGCCATGGCGGCGTAGTTGCGGTCGTACTCCTCGCCGCCGATGAACCCCGTGCCCGGGAAGGCCCGGTGCCAGAAGGTGTAGTAGCTGTCCAGGTACCCGGCGAGTTCGGCGTCCCCGTGGAGGAAGGTGCCGGACATGACCATCATCAGCTGCGCGGACGTGCCGAGGAGCACCGTGCGCAGATGGAGGTTCTTGGTACGGAACGCGTCGACGACGAGATCGCTGGAGTGCCGGAAGTGCCATTCGGCGAGGGCGACGCCGGCGGGCCCGCCGTACTTGCCGTACTCGGGCTCGTACGGTTCCGCGCTGCGGGAGTTGTTCGGACGCAGCCGCATCCGGCCCCGGGCGTCGGTGTAGTGACCGCGCTCGGCGCCGGGGAACTCGATGTCGAACAGCGTGTTGTAGAAGTCGTTGAGGAAACCGGAGTCGACCTCGTAGAGGGCGGGGCGCTCGGCGAGGAAGGCGTCCACGGCCTTCTCGGTACGGCGCCGCACCTCCGCCGCGGTCGCCTCCGACGAGGGCTTCAGCCGCAGTCGGACGTGCGGTCCCTCCAGCCAGTAGTTGATGAAGAACCAGCCGGATATCAGCCCGTCGGCCTCCAGCTCCGCCACCAGCGGCCGGATGCACTGGAGGAGCATGGGCCGGGGGTTGGCGGCGTAGAAGACGTGGGTGGCCTGCCAGTCGTGGGCCGCGGCGGACGCGGGGGCCCCGGCGGACAGCGGGCCCGCGACGGCCGGGGCACCGGGGAGGACCGCGCCCCCGCCGGGCACCGGGCCGGACGGCAGGCCGGGCACCGGGCCCGGTGCGGACGCGGAGGCGGGACCCGTGACGGAGGGGTCCCCGTAACCGGGGACGGGCCGTTCGCTGTCGGAGGGGGGCCGGCCGGCGGCGGTCGTGCTCATCGTCGTCCCTTCGGTCGGGTGGGGACGACCGTGGTCTCCACGGCCAGTTCGGCGACATGGCGGCCCCGCGCGGACGACACGTGCAGTCCGCCTTCGTCGGGCAGCATCTCGCGGAGGACCACACGGGCCTCCGACGTCCTGAGCGTGCCCTCGAACGCGGCCAGGGACAGCGGGCTGTCGAGGTCGACGTACTGCGGTTTGGCCCCGGTCGCGCCGCGCGCCCCTCCGTCCGTGACGGTGGCGAAGACCCGGTCGGGCAGTCCGTGAACGCGCCGGAACGCGTGCCACCCCAGGAACCACTCCTCCTGCGTCACGCCCGCGCCGTGCAACGGAAGGGCTGAGGCGGGGGCGCTCCAGCTGCGCCGGCTGAGCACGACGCCACCGTGCCGCACCCGGGGTCTGCGGGTGACCCCGCCGACGGGATCGCTCTCGGGAACGCCGCCCCACACGTTCAGCGGGGACATGGAGCTGGGCGAGAGCAGCAGCAGGGTGCGGGGCAGCTCCGGCAGTGCCAGCGGTACGAGGTAGCCGAGATACACGGGAACGACCTCGCGGCCGAGCCGGGCGGACCGCAGGACGAGCCGGTCCTCGCCCTCGTCGTGCACCAGATGCAGATCGTCGAGGTGGAGGCCGTACGGCCCGGCCGGGCCGGCGCTCTCGCCCGGGCAGACGATCTCGTACTCGGTCAGCCGGCCGTGGAGGTTGAGGTTGCTGGTCACCGGACCGCCGGTGACCTCCGCCAGCACGGCGCCGTCCGGGCAGAGTTCGCCGGCGCGGTGCAGCAGACGCTCCTCCAGTCCCTCGAAGCCGTGGGCGAAGCGGCTGAACGGGAACGAGACGCCTCCGTAGGACCGGTTGAGCACCGCCAGCGGCTCACCGCCGCTGGGGACGGCGAGCTGGACGTGATGGCTCAGCGGCATGAACGGCGGTGTGATCGGCTCGAGTTCAGCGGCGACCTCGGCGAGCAGGGTCTCCCCGACGACGAGGTCGCCGTCGCCCTCGTGGTTGTCCCACAGGGCGAGCATCCCCTCGGCGAAGGCCTGCCGTGCGGTGTCGAGCGTCTTGAGCTGCGGCAGTCCCAGCCAGTTCTCCTCAGGGACGTACCGTCCCTCGGAGTCGAAGGGGGTGCGCCGGGAGGTGAACGAGATGTACTGGTCGAAGAAGTCCTCGTGGAAGTCGTGCACGAGTTTCAGCAGGTCGTCGCAGCGTCCGCCGCGGCCGTGGCGCGCGACGAAGAAGCCCTTGAAGGTGATGCGCTGCGGCAGGGTGAGGTCGAAGGCGGGCAGGACGCGTTCGACGGCCTCCAGTGCCCCGGTCACGGACCGCGTCCAGACATCGAGGGGCAGGCGTACCTCCCGGCCGGCGGCGACGTCCTCGTACAGCACCGTCTGCGGCACCCTGCCGCGCGTGGCGCCCAGTTCCGTCTGCACGGTCCGCAGGTCCTCCCGAAGCCCTTCGAGCAGTTCGCGGCGGTCGCGCGGTGCGGCGGCGGCGAAGCCGTCCAGGCGGGCGAGCGGTGTGCCGAGACGGCCGGCGAGCTCGGCGGCCCAGTCGCTGCCGAGGGTGCGGAGCGAGTCCTGGAAGGCCCGCAGCGGATCGGTGTCGTGGACGCCGGTGCGCAGCCCCGGGACCTGGACCATCCCGATGTCGAGGAGGGCGGTCAGGTACTGCTCGGCCTCGGCGGCGGTGGCGCCGCGGTCGGTGGCCAGCCAGGCGGCGAGTTCGCCGTGGCGGAGGCTGCCGCGGTCCTCGAGCAGCGCGATGAGCCGCTCCAGGGTGCCGCTGCGGCGCAGGAAGAACAACCGGTCCTGGACGGCGTCGAAGGTGACGGCGGTGTCCTCCTCGCCGGAGGTGGTCCAGCGGCGCACGTAACGCACCCGGTCACCGACGCGGCCCCAGCCGGGTGCGAGGGCCAGCGGCAGATCGGCGCGCCGGGCGGGGTCGGCGGTGACCGCCTCGGCGAGCCGGCCGAGAGCTGCCACGTTGAGCCGGGCGCGGCCGGTCCACTCGTCGTCGACGCGGACGGCCAGTGCGTCGTGGGCGCAGGGGAACGGACGGTCGTCACCGCGCGGGCCGCGACCGGCGGCCGCACGCGGGACCGAACGGTCACCGGGGTACGGGGCCGCCCCCTCGCCGCGTTCCCGGGCCGCACGCTCGCCGGATCGCCGCGCGGGGTCCTCGCCACCCGCCCGGATCCCGCCCGCTCCCGTCCCGTCCGCCGTGAACTCCCCCGGCACCACCCCGGTGAACGTGCTGAACGGGCTCGTCTTGCATGCCGTGCGGTACAGGTAGGCCAGCAGGGAGCGCTCGATCTTGCGGTCCCTCTTCCCCGGCGCACGGTCCGGATCGTCGGCCAGCCGGCGCTGCCAGTCGTCGAGTTGGGCGTCCAGCGTGGGCGACGCCAGCAGCAGACCGCCGCGCAGCCGAGGCTCCCCCGCCAGCCGGCCGAGGGCTGCCCGGGCACGGCCCGTCTCCCGGGCGAGCAGTGCGGCGCCCTCGGCCCTGCGGCCGTCGAGAGCCCGGCGGTCGCCGAGCCAGCGTTCCAGCATCCGCGCGGTGTCCGGGTCGTGTGCGCGGACCTGCGCGAGCGCGAGGTCCGCTTCCCTGGGCAGCCGGTTGTTGAACACCGCACGGCGCACGGCGAGCAGCAGGCGCCTGGACGACTCGTCCTCGTTGTGGCCGATCAGCCCGTGCAGCAGACCGCCGAGGCGCGTACCCTCGACGGCCAGTCGCTCGGTCTCGGTGAGCACGTCGTCGGCCCAGCGGCGGCTCGCCGGGCAGCGGAGTCGGCGCACGCTGTCGACGGGCAGCCCGGCGACGCGGAGCATGAACGGCATCGTGGTCCCCACCTTTCCGGTGCTCATCGGTCAGGCGATCTCGTGACGGAAGTCGGCCGGGCCTGGCCGCTCGTTGCCGAGCATCATGATCAGCAGGGGTGCCTCCCCGGTGCGTTCGAGGCCGAGTTCCTCGACGTACGAGATGTTGTCGAAGCCGAGCGCGACGCCGCAGCCGACGCCGAGGGCGGAGGCAGCGGTGTAGACGCTCTGCGAGATCGCGCCGACCACCGCGTTGGCGATGCGGTAGCCGCGGTCGCCGACGGCGTCGAGGACGGCACCGGTGCGGACGGTCGGCACGAGGACCGCGCCGGCCTGCTCCAGGTTGTAGTTGGCCAGGAAGTAGTTCTTCTGGAGGAAGGTGCCGGGAGGCCCGGCCTTCAGCAGCCGCAGGGTGTGTGCGGCCGCGTCGTAGGAGTAGGTGCCGGGGGCGATGCCCTCGGTGTGGCCGACGAATGCGTACAGACCGGCGATCGGGGTGGTACCGGTGCCGGTGTCACCGCCGAGGGACGCGCCGGCGGCCGCGGCCGCCAGGCAGGACGCCAGGCGTTCGGCGCTCAGGGGCCGTCCGGAGTCGAAACGGCCGAAGCTGCTGCGGCGGTCGCGCAGTGCGGTGCGCACGTCGGCGTCCAGCGGCAGCGGCGCGGGCAGCGGGACCGCAGGCAGCCCGGGGCCGGGGACGGGCGCGGCCGCGGGGGCGAGCGCCCCGGCCGCCGGCCGCCGGGCGGCGTGCTCCTCCGTCGCCTCCTGCATCCGCGTCACGGCGTCGAAGGCGAGGACGGTGCGCGAGCGTTCGTGGTCGCGGCGGCGGACGGCCGCCGTGGCCGCCGGCGGCGCGGGCCTGGCCCCCGCGCCCTGCCAGCGCAGCGGCACGACGGCGAACACTCCCTCGTCCTGTGTGCGGACCCCCAGCAGCCGGGCGAGCCGCTGCTCGTCGAACCACATCAGCGGCTCGACGGAGAGACCCTGCGCCCTGGCCCAGATCCGCCATGTCTGCACCACGGTGCCGACGTCCATCGTGACGGCGTGGAAGGAGAAGGAGTTGTACTTGAACGCGTTCTGCCAGTACTTGACGCCGAGCACCAGGAACTGGTCCGTCCCGGCGGCCCGTTCGGTGGCGGACGCGGGTCCGCCGGTGGCTGCGGGCTCGCCCGGTGGGGCGGACGAGGGGGACGCGGCGGACGCGCCCGGCTCCACCGGCGGGGTGGGAACCCCCGGCGTGGTGGGCGCCGGCTCGCCGAGTGCCTCGCGCACCTCACCGGAGACGTCGCCGGTGAGGAGGCGCTGCATGGCGTGGTGCCGGGTCGCGTAGTAGTGCACACCGGGCGGCAGGGGGCCGCTCGGCCCGGACACCCAGTAGATGCTGACCGGGTAGAGGCCGCCGCCGGACGCGGTGCCCCGGGACCAGTTGGCGAGCGGGTGGAACGGCAGCGCGCCGAGGTCGGTGTTCGCCTGGACGCCGAGCCGGCGCCCAGTGAGACCGTAGGAGTCCCGCAGCATGCCGGACAGGGCCGGCAGGTCGAACGCTCGCTCGGGGCCGTCATGGGCCGTGGCCAGTCCGCGGCCGACCGTCGCTCCTGACGGCATGGTGTGGCCGGGCAGCGGCACGGTGTCGGCGCCCGGATAGAACTTGGTCTTCCGCGGGCCGTCCGCCCAGTCCGGGACGAAGTCCGCCGGCGGCATGGGGACCCTGCCCCTCCGCATGATGGCGGCGGCGTAGTCATGGGCGTACCCCATGGTGTGCCCTACTTTCCTGGTCGTGGGGTGCCGGGCCGGGCCCGGTCAGGGGAAGGGGTGCGGCGCGGGGTTGAGGTCGGCGGGGGTGAGGTCGTGTGCCCGCAGGCCGGCTTCCCGCAGGGCCGTGCGCATCCGGGGCATGCCGAGGGCGCGCTGCCGGCTCCAGCCGAAGTCGATGGGCAGCAGGCCGGGTACGAGGACGCTGACGGTGCGCAGTCCGAGCCGGCGCTGCTCGGGCATCGTCTGGTCCACCACGACCACGTCGAATCCGGCTCCGGTGACCGCGTCGAGGCACCGGACGAGGTCGTCGCGCAGATCGTCGGAGACGGGCGGCACCGAGCCGTCCCCGTACAGCTCCCCCATCGGGACCAGGGGCGGGCGGGGTTCGCCCGGCTCGCCGAGGAGGAAGTGGGCATGGCGTCCCATCTCCGGGATGCCGTAGGCCAGCGGGTGGTCGTGGAGGGCGGCGACCCGGTCGAAGTCCTCGGTCATGGCACGCAGTCGCGGCTCGTCGCGTTCGGTGCGGCCCCGGAGGTTGACGGCGTCGGTGGCGATCTCGCACAGCGCTCCGGCCAGCGCCGCCTCGGGATCGAGCCCGGCGCCCGCGCCGAAGCACATCCGGCCGGGTCCGCCGTCGTGCCGTACGGCGACGCCGGTGACGACGGGCACGGGGAAGGAGATGCGGGTGTCGAAGAACCGGGCCTCGTACCCGTACATCTCCAGCCGCTCCACCATGTCGCGGGTGGCGGGGCGGGTGCTGGTGCGGGGGTCGAGTTCCGGGAGGCGCGCCTGCCCGTACCAGGTGAGGAGGAAGGCGTCCCGCTCGACGACCTCCATGAGCCCGAAGTAGATCGCCTCCTCCAGACAGCCGCCGGAGGCACAGCCGTTGGAGCTCTCCTGGACGAACCGGTTCTCCAGGCCGGGCGCGTGGTAGTACGTCAGCACCTCGGGCACCAGGACGGGGCGCTCGTCGCGCAGCGACCAGCCCCACACCCAGGGGATCTCGCGGTCGGGGGTGAACGGTCTGACCCTCGGGTTGCCACGGTGGAAGTCGTCGGAGTAGAGCCCGCACACGCGTGGGTCGACGGCGTGGGCACCGCGGGCCCGCAGCCCGTCGAGCGAGCCCGTCACACGGGAGCGCTTGGCACGCGGGCGCATCCCGGCGTAGCGCTCCAGCCCTTCCAGTACGCCGATGCGGACGCTGTGGCCGAAGCTGTCGGCGTGCCCGCCCCAGAAGGTCTCGCGGAGGTAGTCGCCGGACCGCATGGAGAAGCAGCCGATGGTGGCGGAGGTGGACGTGGACGACACGTCGTGGACGACGGACGGCCCGAGCGCGCCGCAGAGCGGGTTGGCGAACGGCTCGACGGCCAGGTCGTAGTCGCCGATGTCGCGGACCCGGAAGCTGCCCGGCCGGACCTTGGGAGCGGGAAGGAGGGCGAGGGCGGCGGCCTCCGGGGTGTCCTCCTCCGGCAGCGCACAGCGTGGGCACTCCGGATCGGGCACCAGTGGGTAGTGACGTACCGTCAGGGATCTCAGGTCCACGAGGTGCACCGGAGGGAAGATGCCGGTACGGGGACCGGCACCGGCGACGAGGCCCGCGACCAGGGCGGCGAGCGCGTCCGCGGCGAACGGCGTGACGTACGGGAGCCGGCCACCGGCTCGGGTGCCGGAGCCCAGTTCCAGCGCCTCCCGCAGGGCCACCGACCGTACGGCCTGCCAGCGCCGCTCCAGGCAGTGTGCGCAGGGGCGGCGTGACTCCCCGTCACGGCCGTCGCCGAGAGGCCCGACGACGGCGTGGTGGCCGTACAGCCTTACGGGCACCGGGGGTTCGGTCCGGGCGGCACGGGGACGGTCGGGCCCCGGCACGGCACGGGAGTCGTCCGTCCCGGCCACCGTCCGCGGCTCCGCCGTTCCGGTCGTCGTGCGCGCGGCGTCCCGCCCGGCCACGTCGGTCACGGCCGGGGCGAAGGCGTCGCGCACGCCCAGCGCGGCGACGTCGAGCCGAGCACGGATGCCGTGCCGGGCGAGCGCGGGGCCCAGGAGGTACGCCAGTTCCGCGCAGGACCGGTCGCGGGCCGTGGCCGCGGCCGGGGAGTCCGGCGGAACGGCTGCGGGTGCGGTCGCGGCCGTCGCGGTCGGGATCGGGGACTCCGACGCAGCGGGCACGGTCGTGGCCGGGATCGCGGCCGCCGCGGTCGCGGGCGCGGACTTCCGCACGGCTGTCGTGGACGCCCTCACGACCGTCGCGGGCGTGTTGGTGTCAGCGTGCATCGGTGCCGCTTCCCCGGCCGCCCCGAGTGAGCAGTACACGTGCGGTGGCGATGCCGCCCGCCGGCAGGTCGGCCGGGGTGGTCGGGACGTACAGCGCGTCCCGGCCGCCCGCCCGCAGCCGGTCGAGGACGGTGTCGAACGTCGTACCGGGGGCGTCGGCCGGTACGGGCCCGTCCGTGACGGTGAGGGTGCCCGCGGCCAGTTCGGGGACGAGCGGATCGCCGGTGTCGACCGCGCACCCGGAGTCGTCGGCGGTCAACTGCACCGCGCCCAGCAGATCCCGCAGGGCGGCGCAGCACGCCTCCCTGCGGGAGAGGCCGGCGGCGACGGCCCAGCGCGCGGCCGGTCCGCCGGCCTCGCGGGCGAGCACGGCGGCGCAGCCGGTGCGTGCGTCCTCGCCCAGGTCGAGCAGGTGCGCCTCGATTCCCAGGTTGACCGCGGACTTGAGCAGGAAGACGAGTTCGGGGTCGTCGTCCGGTGCAACCGTCGCGGTCCGGGCCGTCCCGCGCAGGGCGCACAGCAGGGCGTCGTGGGCGACCGCCGACAGCAGACCGCTTCCCGCCGCCTCTCCGTCGGTGCCGCCGGAGCCCGCTCCGGCGGAGGTCGCGAGGACGATCCGCTCGCGGTTGTACGGGCCGAAGGGCCGTACGGCGGCGGCCGGCACCCTCACGCGTGCACCGGTGAGCAGCGACGCGGCCGGAACCCAGGCGGCGACCTCGGACGCCGTCGCGGTGCCGGCCCCGGTGGTGAGGGCGGCCGGTGCCACGGCGGGCAGGTCCGCACCGGCGCCGGCCAGGAGCCGTACCGGAACGACGTGTTCGACGTATGTCTCGGCCGCCAGGCGCAGTGCCCGCGTCCGGGCCCCGGCGAGGTGGTGCACGTCGAAGGCGGCGATCGTGCGGCGTTCGCCCGGGGCGAGGGCCAGCTCGAGACGCGCGGCCTTGAGCGGGGTCTGGGTGAGCGTCTCGTCGTCGAAGCGGGCGAAGACCCCGGCGAAGGCACCCACGAGGGCCGTGCTGGTGCGGTTGAGCGCGTCGACGGTGTCCTCGGCGTCCCGCGCGGTCTCCACGCTCGCGGTGGTGGGGACGGAGAGCACGCAGGGCGGTTCGGAGGTCGTCTCCGGCCTGCTGCCGGTCGGGAGGCCGTGGGCGCTCACCCCGGCGGTCCGGGCGCCGGGCCGCGCCCTCCCGGGGCCGCACAGCGAGCAGCGGGGGTGGGGCAGCAGGGGCTCGGCGACGACGTCGAGGGACTGGAGGTTCTGGAGCAGGACCTGCCGCTCCGTCTCGGCCGGCAGGGCACCGGTGGCGATGCGGAAGATCTCGTAGGCGAGCAGATTCCCCGTCATGGCGGCGACGGGTCCGTCGAGCGGCCCCTCCCCGGCGGGGCGACCGGGTTCGGCCGCGGCGCCCGCCACCTCGCTCCAGAGAGCGGCGGCCGCGCCGGCGTCGTGGTTGGCTCCGAGCCTCAGCAGGGCGCAGGACCAGCACCCGGTGGAACCCGCGGTGGCGAGCGGGCCGGTGACGGCCAGTTCGCCGAACGTCCACACGGGAACGAGGGTCTTGCCCTCGGGGACGCCGGCGGCCAGCAGCCGGTGGACACGCCTCGCGGCACCCGCCCCGGTGACCACGACCGTGTCGTAGTCGGCGAGTTCCGGCCACTCGGGCTCGGCGGGGAGCCGATCGGTGCGCACCGGACAACCGTCGTCGACGGCTTCCGCCGCTTCCGCGGCCACCTCGGGGAAGTCAGCGGCGAGGGCGATCCTGGCGCAGCCGTTGCGGACCAGGCTCAGGGCGCACCAGCGGGCGACCGCGTCGTCGCCGAGCACCGCGACGGCGGTGTCCCGGAAGCGGCGGAAGCGCTCGGGGGCGCGGTCGGTGTAGTGGTCGACGTAGGCGATCTGGGTGGCGTAGCGACGTACGGCCGCCTCGCCAGGCCCGCTTCCCGGGTCGTCGTCGGTGAGCGGTACGTCCCGTGCGAAGTCGCGCTCGTAGAGGGTCCTGACCAGTTCGGCCGCCATCCCGCGCTGCGGGGCGCCGAATCCCGTGCACAGCTCGGCGAGGCTGTGGTCGCCGGTGAGGTGGGGCACCATCAGCGACGCGAACCGGTAGGCGGTCCGGCCGGTCAGATGGAAGCCGCCGTCGGCGTTGTGGAAGAGAACGCCGCCCGGGGTCTCGGTGAACAGCACGTCGCGGCGGATCCGGGGGCGGGTGGCGGCGAGTGCGTCGAACGGCGTACGGCCCGCGCGGGATCCCTCCGGAGCGTTGCCTCCCCCGCCGACCCCCGCGTCGGCGCCCGTTCCGTCGGACGCCCCGGCGCCGTCGGGCGTCCCCGCGCCTTCGGCGGGGCCGGCGCCTTCGGGCGTCCCCGCTCCGCCCGGTGATCCCGTCGCATCCGCTGATGCCGCGTTCGCCACCGGGGCTGCGCCCTTCTTCGTGGAACCGGCTTCTCTTGCGTCGTCTGCTTCGATGACGTCGGTGGGCATGGCGTCACACCTTCTGTGTGGGACGGACGGACGGCGAGTCGCTGCCGCGGGCGTAGAGGCGCAGGAGGTCGTGCATGCGGTACGGGCCGGGCGGCCCCTCTTCGAGCAGTCCGGCGTCCGCCAGCCGTTCGAGAAGGTCCTCGGTCTCGCGCGGGGGCAGACCGAGCAGCGCGGCGCCGTCGCAGGCGTGGAGTCCGCCGGTCGTGTGCGCGCCGATGCGCAGGAAGGCGCGGGCGGCCTCCGCGTCGAGCCGGCCGAGCGCCGCGTCGAGCACCTGCCGGAGGGACATGTGCGGTGAGCCGGGCAGGGAGAGCCGGGCAAGCGGGTCTCCGGACAGCCACTCCGCGCAGTCGGCGAGCCGCAGCGCCGGGCGGGTGAGCAGACGTGCCGTGACGATCCTGAGGGCGAGCGGATGGTGGCAGCAGGCGTCGGCCAGGGCGCGGGCGGCATCGGGTTCCGCGCCCACCCGATCGCTGCCGAGTGCGATCCTCAGCAGATCGTACGACTCGCCCTCCGTGAGCGGGCCGAGGCGCTGGACCCAGCCGCCGTGCGCGGCGATCAGCCCGGCGAGTCCTCTTCTGCTGGTGACGAGGGCGGTGGCGTCGGGGCGCGTGTGCAGCAGGGGCAGCACCTGGTCACCGTCGAGGACGTCGTCGAGGACGAGCAGGATCCGGCCACGGGCGTGCGGCTCTCCCACCGCGGCCGTGACCTCGGCCGTGACCTCGCGTGCGGTGAGCGGCACACCGTCGGGGCGGACCATGCGCACGAGGTACCGCCCGCCGGGAAACCGGTTCTCCGCGAGGTGGGCCGCCCGCCGGGCGAGCGCGGTCTTCCCGATCCCGGGCGCCCCGGACACCACGACGGTCGCCGTCTCGTGTCCCTCCCGCCCGGCGAGGCGCCCGCTGAGGGCCGCGGTCTCGGAGGCCCGGCCCGTGAACGCCGGAACGGGTGGTACGGGCACGACCAGTGCGCCGTCCCCGCGCGGCGCGTGGACGGGGGACGCGCTCCGGGGGGACGGTGGCGGAAGCGGCCCCCCGTCCCCGTGGCCCGGCACCCGACGCCTCGTTGCCGACGTACCGGGGAGCACGGACGGCCCGCCGGCCGCGGGCGTTCCCGACGGCCCGGGCGCCGGAGCCGCCGACCGCGCCGCGGGCACCACGCCGTCGCCGGCTTTCGTGTGCCCGGTACCGCCGCCGGTACCGGGCAC
>NZ_JBFAMM010000003.1:0-181907 GCF_040656535.1 Streptomyces sp. NPDC049887
GGCCCCCCCCGCCCCCGCCCCCCCGACCGCTGGCGCGCGGGGCCGCCCACCGGGTTGGGTGCGCCCCCCCCCGCGGCTCCTTCGTATGCGCTCCGGTACGCCGGTTGGCATGTGCTCCGGTACGCGGGGCACACGGCTCGGGCACGTGCCGGACGGCTCCGCGCGGCACGGCGGCGACGGCCCGGCACCCGGGACCCGGCGTGTTCCCTTCGGCGTTCGCGCACGGCCCCGGGGTCTCGGCCGTGCGGCGCCCGAGGCTACGACGACAGCGGCGGACGCGGCCCCGGCTCGGGTCGGGGTCCCGCGGGGGTTTCCTCGCGGATGACCTCACCCTGCACGATCTTTCCGTCCGGGCGGTGAATGCGGGCCTGCTGGAAGGCGTCACCGAGGGAACCGGGACCCCCCTGCCGCATCCTGCGCTCCAGCGACCGCTCCGCCCTCCGCCCGAGCGCCGTGCGGACCGCCGGCAGGAGCAGCAGGAGACCGGCCGCGTCCGATACCAGGCCGGGCAGCATGAGCAGCAGTCCGCCGAGCATCAGGAAGCCGTTCCCCGTGCTCCGTGCGTCCTCGGCGCCGGCCGTGCTCGCCGTGCCCGACTGCTGCCGCTGGATGGTCTCCGACAGATTGCGGAAGGCACGACGGCCGGCCCGTTTGATCACCACGGCACCGAGCACACCCCCGGCCACGAGCAGCGCGAAGACGGTGAACCCGCCCGCGGCGCCCGCCACGAGGGTCAGCAGCCAGATCTCCAGCACGAGCCAGGCGGCGATGCCGAGGGGAACGAAGGTGCGGGCGCGTGAGCGCCTGGGGGCCGTCGGTGTCGTCGGTGTCGTTGCGCCGGTCGTCATGCTCCCAGTGTGCCTGGGCCGCGGCAGGAGTGCCGTAAGGCCGGTCGGCAATCCGGCCGACGGGGTGGGAGCGCCGCGCCTGGGCCTGCCGGGCGGGAGCGGCGATCAGGAGCCCGGGCGCTCCTGCGGCCGGGACCCGTCAGAACGGCCTGCGGCCGATGATCTTGCCGGCCCGGGCGCCGACGCCCCAGGCGGTGACGCGCCACAGCGCCTCGACGACGATGTCGCGGCTCATCTTGGAGTCGCCCAGCTCGCGCTCGACGAAGGTGATCGGCACCTCCACCACGTGGAAGCCGGCCTCCACGGCCCGCCGGGCGAGGTCGACCTGGAAGCAGTAGCCCTGCGAGGCCACTCCGTCCAGCCCCAGCCCTTCGAGGGTCTCCCTGCGGAAGGCGCGGAAGCCGCCCGTGACGTCGCGGATCGGCACACCGAGCAGCAGCCGCGAGTAGGTGCTGCCCCCGCGCGAGAGGAACTCCCGGGACTTGGGCCAGTTCACGACGCGCCCGCCGGGCACCCACCGGGAGCCGAGCACCAGATCGGCACCCTTGAGCGCGGTGAGCAGCCTGGGCAGTTCCTCCGGCTGGTGGGAGCCGTCGGCGTCCATCTCGACCAGGACGCCGTAGCCGTTGTCGATGCCCCAGCGGAAGCCCGCGAGGTAGGCGGCTCCGAGGCCCTCCTTGCCCTTGCGGTGCAGTACGTGGATCTGGCTGTCCTCGGCCGAGAGCTCATCGGCGATCTTTCCCGTGCCGTCGGGGCTGTTGTCGTCGGCGACCAGGATGTCGGCCTCCGGCACGGCGGCACGCACCCGGGAGACGATCGGCTCGATGTTCTCCGCCTCGTTGTAGGTCGGAATGATCACCAAGGCTCTGCCGAGCGGGCCGTACCGCCGCTGACCGCCGTCGTTCATGCTGCCCCTTAACGTCCGTACGCAGGGACCCACCATAGCGAGCGCTGCCGGTGGGGTGACGACGGCACGGTGCGGGGCGGAGGGTGGGGCCCGGCGTCCTTCGGGCCGGCCTGGGAACCGCTGGCTGCGGGTCGACCGAGAGCCGTTGTCTACTGAACGCCGGGCCCCACCCGGGTCGCACCTTCCCCCGAGCTCGCAGGGGGGACCCCCACCGGCCGCGGTCTTCCCTCGCCCCGAGGCGCGGGCGCTGGACCTGGCTCCCAGTGGTGGAGAGCCGGTGCGGCGCTCCACCCCCTGGCCCAGCGGCGTTCGACGACTGCGTGGAAGCCGGCCGGTCGGACGTCCCGTGGTGGACCCGCCGAACCTACCGGCCGACGGGCGCACTCTGTCAACAGTCCTGCGATCTGCGGCGATTGACCGATTGGGCTGGTCAGCGACGAAGATCCGCAGGTCGCGGAGGAACCCGCACGGCGGCGGGCGCCGGGAGGACGCGTGCCGATGTCACTCGCCCGGCCGTACGTAGACCGTTTGTCCGAAGACCACGGTCCGCAGGCATTCCGGGAGCGTGTTGCCGGGGGTGAGATCGGGCAGGCCGGGCGTACCGGAACGGGGGTCGGTGGACCAGCGGGCGACCCGGTCGTCGGGCGCCTGGACGACGAGCTCACCGGTGCGCCAGACCGCGTAGTCCGCGGGGGCGCCGGGCACCAGCGTGCCCGCGTCGTCGCGTCCGACGGCGCGCCAGCCGCCGCGGGTGTGGGCGGTGAAGGCGGCGCGCACGGAGATCCGGTGCTCGGGCGTGCGGTGGAAGGCCGCGGCCCGCACGGTGCCCCACGGGTCGAGGGGGGTGACCGGGCTGTCCGAGCCGAAGGCCAGCGGGACCCCGGCGCGCAGCAGGGCGGCGTACGGGTTGAGGGTGCGGGCCCGCTCGACGCCCAGGCGCTGCGCGTACATACCGGTGTCGCCGCCCCAGGCCGCGTCGAACGCGGGCTGCACCGAGGCGGTCAGACCGAGCTCGGCGAACGCGGCGACCGTTTCGGGGGTGAGCATCTCGGCGTGTTCGACCCGGTGGCGGGCGGCCCGGATCCGGGCGAGCCCGAGGGCGTCCGCGGCGGACCTCACTCCCGCCACGACGTTGCCGATCGCATGGTCGCCGATGGCGTGGAAACCGGCCTGGAGCCCGACCTCGGTGCACGCGGTGACATGCGCGGCGACGGCGTCCGCGTCGAGATGGGCGGCACCGGCGTGCGGGGCGTCGGCGTACGGCTCGTGCAGGCAGGCGGTGTGCGAGCCGAGCGAGCCGTCGGCGAAAAGGTCTCCGGCCGCTCCGGCGGCACCGAGGGCGTGGGCCCGCTCCACGTCCGTGTCGGCCCAGTAGCCCACGACGCGCGGTCCCGGCTCGTCGGCCGCCGCCTTCAGCAGCCCCGTGAAGTCGTCCTCGGAGGAGATGTCGGGCCCGCCGCACTCGTGGACGGTGCCGATACCGAGGGACGTGGCGTGCCGCAGCGCAGCACGCTGGGCCTCGGCCCGTTGCCCGGGCGAGACCGATGCGTACGCGGCCGCCCGGACGGCGTGGTGCGCCTCGCCGGTGAGCGGCTCGCCGTCGCGGAAGCCGTCCCTGCCGCGGACCCCGGGCACGAGGTCGAGCATCGCGGTGGTGACCAGCGCGGAGTGGACGTCGATGCGGGTGAGGTACAGCGGCCGGCCCCCGGTGAGCCCGTCCAGCTCCGCACGGCTGAGCGGCCGCCGCTCGGGCCAGCGCGAGGCGTCCCAGCCGTGTCCGATGAGGACGCGGTCGGCGGGCCTGGAGCCGGCGTACGCCCGGATGCGTTCCGCCGCCTCGGCGAGCGAGGCGGCGGACGAGAGGTCGAGGCCGGTGAGGGCCAGGCCCGTGGCCGTCGTGTGCACATGCGCGTCCACGAAGGCCGGGGTGACGAGGGCGCCCTCGAGGTCGATCACCTCGTCCACCCCCGGGGCGAAGGCGTCCGCGGCCCCTTCGGAGCCCACCCAGGCGATGTGCCCGCGTTCGACGACCATCGCGGTGGCGAAGGGGTCGGCGGGGCTGTGGACTTCCCCACCGCGCAGCAGCACGGTGCGGTGTTCGGCCGGGGTCGCGCTCTCACTCATGGGAACAGCCTAGATTCGCGGCGGCCGTGCCTCGTACGGGGTGGAGAGCACCACCGTCGTGCGTGTGGAGACACCGGCCAGGGAGCGGATCTGCCCCAGCAGTTCCTCCAGCTCCAGTGGGGTGCCGACCCGGACCTTGAGGATGTAGTTCTCGTCGCCTGCGACGCTGTGGCAGGCCTCGATCTCGGGTACGCCGGCCAGCCGCTCGGCGATGTCGTCGGGGGCACTGGGGTCGAACGGTTTCACCGAGA
Organism: Streptomyces sp. NPDC049887; assembly: GCF_040656535.1. Classification (NCBI taxonomy): domain Bacteria; kingdom Bacillati; phylum Actinomycetota; class Actinomycetes; order Kitasatosporales; family Streptomycetaceae; genus Streptomyces; species Streptomyces sp. NPDC049887. Next base: position 4,131 of record NZ_JBFAMM010000003.1, read on the forward strand.
TGAACGCGGTGAGGGGCAGTCCGACCTCCTCGGGGTCGACGACGGCGGCGTACCCCCGGATGACGCCCCGCTGCTCGAGCCGGCGCACGCGCTGGTGCACCGCCGAGGTGGACAGGCCCGTGGCCTTGCCCAGGTCGGTGTAGCTCATGCGCCCGTCCCTGACGAGCAACTCGACGATCTGACGATCCAGCTCCTCCATGCACGTCAACCTATTGCCCCGGGCGCCCTCCGGCACAGTCGGCCGCCCCCTGGGAGGGCACCTGCGGCAGGCATGTGACGAACACCACAGGTATGGGGCCGGGTCCGCCCCGGCCGTGCGGTTACCCCGGGTGCCGGGAGGGAAGTGCTTGCTGTGGTCGAGGCCGCAAGCGCCTGGTCGGCCCACCCGAGGGGGAGATTCACATGCAGAGCCTGAAGCGCACCGGACGTCATGAATCGGAGCCTGCTGGTTCCGCCGTTTCCCAGGAGGACGACGAGCTCGACTCCTACGAGACCTTCGAGATGTACCGGGTCGTCTGCCCGGACTGCGCGCAGCCGATCGCGCTGCTCGCGGACGAGCACGTGCTCCCCGAGCACGCACTGTGCCCGACGCCGTGGAACCCGTTCGTGCTCTCGGTGTGCGCCGGGACGGGCCGGGCGGCGGCGGAGGCCCGCCCCGCGGACGACACGCTCGAGGTCCAGGAACAGGACACGGCACTGCTGTTGACGCTCCCTCAGGAACTGGACTGGCGGACGCAGCCCTTCTCGCACGTCGGCGGCCCGGGCTCGCGGCCCCTGAGGGTGCCCCCGATGAGGCGCGCCGCCTGAGCGGCGGCTCCGCCCACCCGGATTCCCCGGCCCCACGACGGCGCGCCGCCGAGGCGCGGACATCTTCCTGCAGCCGAAGCGCATTTGACGGAATGTCACGCCCGGGTCGTGCGACGGTCGTCCGCGGGCACGTGGATCCTCCCCTCGCGGCTCGTTCGTGCCGAAGGTCACCCGGCCGGGCCGTGCCCGCACGCCCCGGTGAGGGGGCGAACCGGTGCTCGAACGACATCGAGGGTGACTCCGTGCGCCCGGACGCCGTTGGGACGGGCATGACCGCGCAGCACCCCAAGGGCGGCCAGGGCCGCCGCCGGCTGATGACGCCGCGTCGAGAAGAATCGGTTCCGCATACGCCCGACCCGCCGATCTACCGCGATCTGCTGCACCGCTGGGCCAGCGCCGGACGGACCCTGCCGGGCCGCCGTGACCAGGAGTGGAACAGGCTCACGGCGGCACCGGTGTGGAGCGGGCGGACCGGCTGGGTCAGCGGGACTCTGGCCCAGCGAGGTGACGGGCGATGACCATCCGCTGGATCTGGTTGGTGCCCTCGACGATCTGCAGCACCTTGGCCTCACGCATCAACCGCTCCACCGGGAAGTCCGCGGTGTAGCCGTAGCCGCCGAGGATCTGCACGGCGTCGACGGCGACCTGCATCGCGGTGTCCGTGCAGAACAGCTTGGCCATCGCCGCCTCCTTCGAGAACGGCAGGCCCCGGTCGCGCAGCCGTGCGGCGGCGAGGTACAGCGCACGGCCGGCTTCGACCTTCGTGGCCATGTCCGCGAGCATGAATCGCAGTCCCTGGAAGTCGGCGATGGGGCGGCCGAACTGCTTCCTGCCGGTGGCGTAGGCGAGGGACTCGTCGAGTGCGGCCTGGGCGACGCCGATCGCACAGGCGGCGATGCCGAGGCGTCCCGAGTCGAGCGCCGAGAGCGCGATCGCGAAGCCCTGCCCTTCGTCACCGATCCGGCGGGCGTCGGAGACGCGTACGCCGTCGAAGTGGAGCTGGGCGGTGGGCGAGCCCTTCATGCCCATCTTCTTCTCGGGCGCCGCCGCGCTCAGCCCCTCCGCGTCGCCCGGCACGAGGAACGCCGAGATGCCGCGAGCGCCCTCGCCGCCGGTGCGGGCCAGCACGGTGTAGAAGTCGGCGACCCCGCCGTGGGTGATCCAGGCCTTGGTCCCGCTGATGACCCAGTCGTCGCCGGCGCGCTCGGCCTTCGTGCGCAGGGAGGCCGCGTCCGAACCCGACGACGGCTCGGAGAGGCAGTAGGCTCCGAGCAGCCCGCCGCCGAGCATCGCGGGGAGGTGTTCTCCGCGCTGCTCCTTGGTCCCGTAACCGGCGAGCGCGTGGCAGGCGAGGGAGTGGACGCTGACGCCCAGGCCCACGGTGAGGCGGGCCGCGGCCAGTTCCTCGAGGACCTGCAGGTAGACCTCGTACGGCTGGTCGCCACCGCCGTACTCGGAGTCGTAGGGGAGGCCGAGCAGTCCCGACTCGGAGAGCAGGGAGAACAGTTCGCGCGGGAAGCGGCCCGCTTCCTCCTCCTCGGCCGCGCGTGGAGCGATCTCCCGCTGGACGATCTCTCGGACCAGGGTGATCAGATCCCTGGCCTCCTCGGTGGGCAGTGTGCGGTCCACCGGCTGCGGGGCGCGGTCGGGCATGGCGGCGCTCTCCTCCCTGTCGGGCGCTGCGGCGGTCGCACGCGAAGGGTTGGGCGGCGCCGCCGGATGTCACTGGTGCGCCGATGCTGCCCTCCCGGATCACGGAAGTGGCTGACCAGCGGCTGTGGCGGCTTGAGTATGCCCCATCGGACGCCGTCCGTCACTGGCGGAATTCACGCCGTGGGGCCCGGGCGGGCGAGGGCCCACCGCGTCGCACCCCCGCTCACCCGTTGCAGCGACGTTCCGCAGCGGCACGGCCACCGGACCCGTCCCGGGGCACCCCGAGGACTCCGCGGCCGACCGGCTCGGCGGCAAGGGGGCGGGCAGGGGAGCCGGTCGGGTTCCCTGCCCTCACACGCGCGTACGACCGTCAGAGGAGCCCTGCCCTGGTGACGAGCATCGCCAGGACGACCACGAGCACCCATCCCAGGATGTGCTCGACGATCTTGGGGCCGTCGTCCTCGGGGCCTCCGGTGCGGGCCCGTGCGACGGTGGGGTTGGCGGTGGTCGTGGTCATGGCAGCTCGCTCGGTCGTCCTCGTGGTTCCGGTCGCCCCCCGGCGGCCCGGCCGCGCCCTCACGGAGGTGCGGGGGACCTGCCCCGAACACAGTGCCCGCCGCGCCGCCCGCCGGCAGTGACACCGGTCACGGCCCGCCGGCGCGGCGGAGGCGCGTCAGGCGACGCCGAGAGCGGCGAGGGCCTTGCGCTGGGCGGCCGTCGGGCGTTCGGGCCAGAAGAGGTAGCAGACGCCCCCTGTGCCGGACGCCACTTTCCCGCTCGCGTTGTACCGCTTGGTGCGGAGCCAGATCGTCTCCCACTCCGCCCGCCGGTACACCCGGCGCACTGCCTCGTTGCTGGGCGAGGCGGGGTCGTTCGCGATCACGTCCCCGCCGGCGGTGAAGCCGATCACGGTCATCAGATGGCCGGAGGTGCCGTAGCCCGCGCCGGTCAGCTCCTCCTTCAGGAAGGACTGGGAGGTGATCACCGGGATGCCCGCACCGATCAGCGTCTCGAGGCTGCCGAGCGACTCCAGCCTGGTGACCACGGCGTTCATCTCGCGGTACGTGGCCGCGTAGGCGGCGTTGAACGGCCAGTTCCCGCAGCCCTCGTACTGGTGGTCGTAGGTGTGGCGGGCCGCGTGGCAGACCTGGGGGTCGGCGAAGTCCGGGTCGACCCAGGCCAGCTCCCCGGCCGTCGGCCTGCGACCCCAGTACTCGACGACCATCTGCGAGGACGTGGGGCTGCACCAGGCCTCGCCGCCGTTGTCGTACTCGGGGTACTGACCGATGTGGGTGTTCTGCGAATAACGCGGCACCACCAGTTCGCCGGCGACCCGGGGCGCGGAGGCCGGCACGGTGAAGCGGTCCGGAACGTCCGAGGCCATGGCACCGACGCGCCACACGGTCGGGGTGAGGGCCGTCCCCGGCCTGCGGTAGAGGGTCAGCCGGAGCCGGTAGGAGACCAGCCGCAGCCCGCTCGCCGGGTCGCTCAACGAGAAGGTGTCGGTCCAGATGCCGCCCCTGCCGTCGGTCTGGCCGTCGACGGAGGTGCGCAGGATGTCCCCGTCGCCGGCCGCCCAGCGGCCCATGACGAACCACGGGGTCGTGCTGCCGTCGCTGTAGGTGCCGGACAGTTCCGTCTGCAGCCAGGTCCCGGCCGGGGTGCGGGCGTTCCAGGAGGCGATGACCTCGGTGGCGGCCACCCGGGGGCGGTGCACCGGCGAGGTCCACCGCGCGTAGTCCCAGGCCGTGGTGCGGCCGGTGTGTGGGTCGGTGTACCGCGTGCGGCCCGCCGGGGCGCCGATCACCAGTCCCGGGCGGCTGCCCGCGACGGCGCGGGTGCCCGCGCCCTCGCCGCTGCGCCAGTCCGTGTACGAATTCCAGAAGCGGTTGTCCACGAGTGGACGGGGGCCCGCGGCGGGCACCGGAACTCCGGCGGCGGCGGCCGCAGCGGAGGTCAGGGCGCTTCCCCCGGCCGCGGCCGCGAGTGCCGCGGTGAGTACGGATCTGCGCGAGGCAGGCGTGGTCATGGGACCTCCGGAGCGGTCTCGGGGGGTGCGTCGGTGGGCCAACTATCGCGGTTCCGGAGCGACTTCTGCCAGTGACTCGCACGGCGCCACCCCGACCAATATTGGTCTCGACCAGTGGCATGACCTGCGACGGCCCGACGGTCGGCCCGCGCACCCCCTTAGGGTGATCCCCATGAGCCGCCCCGTGTCCCTCGAACGCGCCGCCGCGGGCCTGCGCGCGCTGCCGCCGTCCTGCGGCCCGGTGCGGCTGATCGCGGTCGACGGCCACGCGGGCTCCGGCAAGAGCACATTCGCCGCCGGGCTCGCGGAGGCACTCGGTGGGGCGCCGGTGCTGCGCCTCGACGACATCGCCACCCACGACGAACTCTTCTCCTGGACCGGCCGCCTGGTCGACCAGGTGATCGGTCCGTGGTCGCGGGGCGAGAGCGGGCTGTATCACCCGTACGACTGGAATCTCCGCCGCTTCGGGGCGCCGCGCGCCCTGCCCGCGGCGCCGGTCGTCCTGGTCGAGGGCGTGGGCGCGGGCCGCCGGGCGCTGCGGCCCCGTCTGGCGTGCCTGCTGTGGATGGAGCGGGGCCCGCAGGAGTCGTGGATCCGCGGACGGCGCCGCGACGGCCCGGAGCTCTCCGGCTTCTGGGACGACTGGACCGCGGCGGAGAGCCGCCATTTCGCGGACGACCCCTCGCGCCCGTTCGCCGACACCCTGGTACGCGAGTTGCCCGAGGGGTACGAGTGGCTGCCAGGGCCAGGCGCGACAGCAGGAGCGATCCACTCCCTCACGGAACGTGACCACCTCCGGCCGCCGTACTGAGCAGTCGGAAATCCACCCTGCCGGGTGCCCCAACTCTGCTTGACCCAGGGCCCTTACAGGTCTTACGTTCTCAATGTGCGGCTTTTCGGAGCCGCCCGGACGCGAAGCCCCCGGTTGTTCCCCCGTGATCGGGGGCTTCGTTCTGCCCCTCGGCACATTCCCCGGCACTCCTTGGGCGGTCCACGCTCACCCAGGGTCACCCTGCGCCTCTGCTCGTGCGCCCTTAATCAGCCGCCCCCCGCGCAGGTACGATGCACCCCGGTGCGGTCAATTCCCGTCCGCGACACGGTGGTTCGGCACGCTCCGCCGGGCGTCCGCCCGGTGGGACAGCACGGGGGCAGGTATGTGGGGGACCCGATGGACATCGGCACGCAGGGCTCACCGGCCCCGGCCGACCTCGCCTGGGTGCGCGGCGTCGACGCCTACACCATGGGCGCGTACCCGCAGGCCGAGGAGGAGTTCAGGAGCGCGGTGCGGCTCGACCCCGGGATGGCGGACGGCTGGCTCGGACTGCACGCCCTTCGCGTGGACACCACCACCGCGCTGCTGAGGATGTACCGGAACCGGGAGCGTTTCGGCGAGCAGCGTGGCCGCCACCGCCGCACGCTGAACTCCTGGTACTGGCTCGGCTGGTGGGTGCAGCCCGTGCTGGAGAGCCCGCGCGACCTCCTGCTCGCGCACGCCTCGCACTGGCTGGACGGACGCCATGTGCCCGAGCTGGACCGCGCGCTCGCGGGGCTGCCGCCGGTCGACGCCGACCCCCAGGTCCGCTTTCTGCACGCCTGCCGCGCCTACCTGGTCAAGGACTGGGACCAGCTGGTGCGGCACACCGAACCGCTCGTGGACGATCCGCTGCTCGGGATCGAGGCCGGCCTGTTCGCCGGCATGGCGCGGGTGCGGCTGGAGATGTACGGGCAGGCGGAGCCGTTGCTGTCCGCGGCGCTGATGCGCTGCCGCAGCGAGCAGCCCCAGCGCAAGGAACTCCGCTACTGGCTCGCCCGGGCCCATGAGGGCACCGGTCGAAGCGCTGCAGCGCTGCCGCTGTACCGGGCCGTGCACCGGGTGGACCCGGCCTTCATGGACACCTCGGCCCGGCTCACCGCGATCGCGGACTACGACGGCATCGACGGGACGGACGAGGCCGCCGGCCTGGCCACCGTTTCGCTGGCGGGCGCGGGAGCGGGTGCGGGGCAGGACGGCGCGGACGCCCAGCCGGCCGAGCCCGAGACGCCCTTCGTCCCCGAACCGCGCTACGGGAGCGAGCCCCAGCCCCCGCTCGGGCCCCCGGCCGCCGCGGGCCCGGCCGACCGGGCGCGGGAGAAGTCCGGGGCCCCGCGGCGGTCGGCGCCGCCGTTCCCGTCCGGGCCGACCGATCCGGTGCTGCTCGCCGAGGCGCTCGCGGAGCTTGAGCGGATGGTGGGCCTGGAGCCGGTGAAACGCCAGGTGAAGGCCCTCTCCGCACAGCTGCACATGGCCCGGCTGCGGGCCGGGCAGGGCCTCCCCGTCCAGCCCCCGAAGCGGCACTTCGTGTTCTCCGGCCCGTCCGGCACCGGCAAGACGACCGTGGCCCGCATCCTGGGTCGGGTCTTCTACGCGCTCGGGCTGCTGGGCGGCGACCATCTGGTGGAGGCGCAGCGCTCCGACCTGGTCGGGGAGTTCCTGGGCCAGACCGCGGTGAAGGCCAATGAGCTGATCGACTCCGCGCTCGGCGGCGTGCTGTTCGTGGACGAGGCGTACGCACTCTCCAACACCGGCTACAGCAAGGGCGACGCCTACGGGGACGAGGCACTGCAGGTACTGCTGAAGCGGGCCGAGGACAACCGGGACCACCTGGTGGTCATCCTCGCCGGCTATCCGGAGGGCATGGACCGGCTGCTCGCCACCAACCCAGGGCTGTCCTCGCGGTTCACCACCCGGGTCGACTTCCCCTCGTACCGGCCGCTGGAGCTGACGGCGATCGGCCAGGTGCTCGCGGCGGCCAACGGCGATCTGTGGGACGAGGAGGCGCTGGACGAGCTGCGGTCGATCAGCGGCCATGTGGTGGACCAGAGCTGGATCGACGAGCTGGGCAACGGCCGCTTCCTGCGCACGCTCTACGAGAAGAGCTGTGCCTACCGGGACCTGCGCCTCTCGGGGTACGCGGGTACGCCGACGCGCGAGGACCTGGCGACGCTGCGGCTGCCCGATCTGATGCAGGCGTACGGGGAGGTGCTCTCGGGCCGCGGCCCCCGGGACCGCGGCCCCCAGGACCCCACCGGACCGTGAACCCTCCGGGTCACGCGTCCGGAACGGCCCGCGACCGGGGGCACCGTCGTGCCTCCGGTCGCGTCCGCCCGGGAGGACGGGGTCCCGGCGTCACACTCCGCTCGGGCTCGGCTGCTGGGAACGCACATCCTGCTGGTGCGGCGGATCCGTCCGCAGGCCGCCCCGCACGACCGTCGCGTGGGAGCCCCGGACGGACGCGGCAGGCGGCACCGGACGGTGGGCCGGGTCGCGCACCTCGCCCACCAGCATCTCGAGGACGTCCTCCAGGGCGACGAGGCCCAGGACCCGTCCCGACGCGTCGGCGACCTGAGCCAGATGCGTGGCCGCGCGGCGCATCACGGTGAGAGCGTCGTCGAGCGGCAGTTCCGACCGCAGCATGGCCATGGGGCGCCAGATGTGCTGCGGCACGGCCCGCTCGCCGTCCTCCAGGTCCAGGACGTCCTTGACGTGGAGGTAGCCCATGAACCTCCCGCTGCCCTCGCCGCGTACCGGGAAGCGGGAGTAGCCCGTGCGGACGGTCAGCTCCTCGATCTGCCTGGGCGTCACCGAGGGCGGCACCGTGACCAGGGTCGACCGGGCGATCAGGACGTCCGTCACGGGGCGGCTGCCCAGCTCCAGGGCGTCCCCGAGACGCTCCTGCTCCTCCGGGTCGAGCAGTCCGGCCTGACCGGCGTCCTCGACCAGCTGGCCCAACTGGTCGCTGGTGAAGACCGCCTCGACCTCGTCCTTCGGCTCGACCCCGAACAGCTTCAGCACCAGCCGGGAACAGGCGCCGAGCGCCACGGTCACCGGGCGGCACAGCCGGGCGAAGCCGACCAGCGCGGGACTGAGCCAGAGCGCGGTCCGCTCAGGGGCGGCCATCGCCAGGTTCTTCGGCAGCATCTCGCCGACGACGAGGTGCAGGAAGACCACGACGGCGAGGGCGATCACATAACCGAGGGGGTGGACCAGCGCGTCGGGCACCCGCAGGGCGTGGAACACCGGCTCCAGCAGGTGCGCCACGGTCGGCTCGGCGACCGCGCCCAGGGTCAGCGAGCAGACGGTGATACCGAACTGGGCCGCCGCCATCATCTGCGGCAGGTTCTCGAGCCCGTGCAGTACCTGCCGGGCCCGGGAGGAGCCCTGGGCGGCGAGCGGTTCCACCTGGCTGCGGCGCACCGACACGAGCGCGAACTCCGCGCCGACGAAGAAGCCGTTCGCGAGCACCAGCAGCAACGCGAACAGCAGCTGGAGAACGCTCATCGGGCGGCCTCCGCCATGGCCTTGGCGTCCGCCGTGCGGACGAGCCTGACCCGCTCGGCGCGGTAGCGGTCGACCTGGCGGACCGAGAGCCGCCAGCCGGGCAGCTCCGCCCGGTCGCCGGGCGCCGGGATCCGGCCGAGGAGGTCGGCGACCAGACCTGCGACGGTCTCGTACGGGCCGTCGGGCACGTCGAGGCCTATCCGCCGCAGGGTGAGGACGCGGCAGCTGCCGTCGGCCTCCCAGGCCGGGCTGCCGTCCTCGGGCGGGGCCGGGGCCAGTTCGGGCACGCCGTCGGCCTCCGCGTCGTGCTCGTCGAGGACCTCGCCGACGATCTCCTCGACGATGTCCTCCAGGGTGACGACGCCGGCGGTGCCGCCGTACTCGTCGACGACCACGGCGATGGGCTGTTCGCTGCGCAGCCGCCCGAGCAGCTGCCGCACCGGCAGGGTCTCGGGCACGAGCAGCGGGGGCACGGCGACACGGCCGACCGGGGTGCGCAGCCGCGCGTGCGCCGGCACCGCCAGGGCGTTCTTGAGATGGACCATGCCGACGATCTCGTCGATGCGGTCCCGGTAGACGGGGAACCGGGAGAGACCGGTGGCCCGGGTCAGATTGAGGACGTCCGCCGCGGTCGCGTCGGACTGCAGGGCGCTCATCTTCACCCGCGGGGTCATCACGTGCTGGGCGGTGAGCCCGCTGAGCGACAGGGTCCGGACGAAGAGGTCCGCCGTGTCCTCCTCGAGGGCTCCGGCGCGCGCCGAGTGACGGGCGAGGGAGACCAGTTCACCGGGCGTACGGGCGGAGGCCAGCTCCTCGGCGGGCTCCACGCCGAACGCCCGTACGAGACGGTTGGCCACGGCGTTGAGCAGGGCGATCACGGGCCGGAACACCGCCGAGAAGCGGTGCTGCGGGCCGGCCACGAACCGGGCGACCTGCAGCGGCCGCGACACGGCCCAGTTCTTCGGGACGAGTTCGCCGACCACCATCTGGACGGCGGAGGCGAGCAGCATGCCGATCACGACGGCGACGCCGGGTACGGCCCCGTCGGGGATCCCCGCCGCTGCGAGCGGGCCGCCGAGCAGCCGGGCGAGCGCGGGCTCGGCCAGCATGCCGACGACGAGGGAGGTGATGGTGATGCCGAGCTGGGTCCCGGACAGCTGGAACGACAGCTCACGCAGGGCCCGGACGACGGTCCCGGCGCGGCGGTCGCCCTCGGCGGCGGCGCGTTCGGCGTCCGCGCGCTCCACGGTGACCAGGCCGAACTCGGCGGCCACGAAGAACCCGTTGGCGAGGATGAGCAGGAATGCCGCGAAGAGCAGCAGTAGCGGGATGATCATGCCGCCGCCTCCTGGGAGGGGGCGGCGCAGGTACTACCGGACGATCCGTCCATTGCCGGAGAGGGTCACTCCTCGGGTCGCAGGGGTGCCTCACGGGCCGTGGCCGGCCCACAGGTGTGAGGCGGAGGCGCACTCGGCGCCTCCGGGTAAAGAGTAATCACGAGTCCGCCCGGAGGGGCAGGGGCTCAGCGGACGTCCGTGCCGGTCCCTCGCGATTCGGCGAGCAGCCGCAGCGCCCGGGCGTCGCGGATGGCGTGGTGGCGGGCGATTCCGGGCTGGATCCCGAGGACCGGGAGGCTGGTTCCGTCACTCAGATCGAGGAACACCCAGGGGTCACCCGGACGGAGGTTGACACGGAGGATCTCCGCCCAGTCGAGCCGGCGGGTCCGGGTCAGGTTCACGACCGTGACGCCCCGTTCGTCGGCGACGACCTTGGGGCGGCTGAGCAGCGCCAGCACGGCGAAGAACAGCACCGCGGTCAGGACGAAGCTGATCCGCTCCCCCGGGCCTAGCTTCTCCAGCGCGACGGCGACCGCGGTGATCACGGCGAACATCACGGCCCCGACGGACAGCAGCACCGCCCGCGTGCGGGTGGGCCGGAAGGTCACCGGAAGCGTGGGCAGCTCCTGTTGGTCCATGGACATACTCCGTGCCGTTCCGGTCCTCAGAGGCGGCAGGCGTGGATCGCCGTCGTCAGGATCGCGCGCGCACCCAGGTCGTAGAGGTCGTCCATGATCCGCTGCGCCTCCTTGGCCGGGACCATCGCGCGGACGGCGACCCAGCCCTCGTGGTGGAGCGGGGAGACGGTCGGCGACTCCAGGCCGGGAGTGAGGGCGACGGCCTTCTCCAGGTGCTCGACCCGGCAGTCGTAGTCCATCATCACGTAGGAGCGGGCGACCAGGACGCCCTGGAGGCGGCGGAGGAACTGCTGCACCTTGGGGTCGTCGGCCTCGGCGCCGGTGCGGCGGATCACGACGGCCTCGGAGGTGAGGATCGGCTCGCCGATGACGGCGAGGCCGGCGTTGCGCAGGCTCGTGCCGGTCTCCACGACGTCGGCGATGACCTGGGCGACGCCCAGCTCGATCGCGGTCTCCACGGCTCCGTCGAGGTGGACGACGGACGCGTCGATGCCGTTGTCCGCGAGGTGCTTGGCGACGATGCCCTCGTACGAGGTGGCGATCGTCAGACCACCGAACTCCTCGACGCCGGAGGCCGTTCCGGGCTTGGTTGCGTAGCGGAACGTGGAGCGGGCGAAGCCGAGCTGGAGGATCTCCTCGGCGTTGGCACCCGAGTCGAGGAGCAGGTCCCGCCCGGTGATGCCGATGTCGAGACGGCCCGAGCTGACGTAGATCGCGATGTCGCGCGGACGGAGGTAGAAGAACTCGACCTCGTTCTCGGGGTCGACGAGCACGAGTTCCTTGGAGTCCTTGCGCTGGAGGTAGCCCGCCTCATGGAGCATCTCCCCCGCAGGTCCGGAGAGTGAACCCTTGTTGGGGACGGCGATGCGCAGCATGAGACGGGCTTCCTTCGGGTGCGTAGGTGCTTGCGTGGAGAGTGTTCGGGTGTACGGGACGAGTGTGCTCAGAGATGGGCGTAGACGTCGTCGAGGCTGATCCCGCGCGCGACCATCATCACCTGGACGTGGTACAGCAGCTGCGAGATCTCCTCGGCGGCGGCTTCCTTGCCCTCGTACTCGGCGGCCATCCACACTTCGGCGGCCTCCTCGACGACCTTCTTGCCGATGGCATGGACGCCCTTGTCCACCAGCTCGGCGGTGCGGGAGGTCGCGGGGTCGCCGTTGGCGGCCTTGTGCTGGAGCTCGTCGAAGAGCTCCTCGAACGTCTTCTTGGACATGGTGGTCCCACCCTACGCGGAAGTGGGCTCTCGTCAGCGCCAGGGTTCGGATACTGAACGCAGCGTCGCCGCGGTGGCCACCGCGGCGGTGACCGCCTCGTGCCCCTTGTCCTCGCTCGAGCCCTCCAGACCGGCCCGGTCGAGCGCCTGCTCCTCCGTGTCGCAGGTGAGCACGCCGAAGCCGACGGGGACGCCGGTGTCGACCGAGACCTGGGTCAGGCCCTGAGTGACGCCCTGGCACACGTAGTCGAAGTGGGGCGTGCCACCCCGGATCACGACGCCGAGCGCCACGACGGCGTCGTAGCCCCGTCCGGCCAGCACCTTGGCGACGACGGGGAGCTCGAAGCTGCCGGGGACCCGCAGCAGGGTCGGCTCGTCGATGCCCAGCTCGTGCAGGGCGCGCAGGGCGCCGTCGACGAGTCCGTCCATGATCTTCTCGTGCCACTGGGCCGCGATGACGGCCACGCGGAGGTCTCCGCAGTTGCGTACGGAAAGTTCGGGTGCGCCCTTGCCGCTCACGTGTCTCCTCGTTCCTGTTCCTACTGGTTGCCGCAGGTCTTACTGGTTGCCGCAGGTCGACGCCGTCACGGAGTCGAGCCAGGGCAGGTCGTGCCCCATGCGGTCGCGCTTGGTGCGCAGGTACCGCAGGTTGTGCTCGCCCGCCTGGACGGGCATGGCCACCCGGTCGACGACCTTCAGCCCGTGCCGCACCAGGGCGGTGGTCTTGTCGGGGTTGTTGGTCATCAGCCGCAGACTGCGCACGCCGAGGTCGTCCAGGATCCGGGCGCCGGCGGCGTAGTCGCGGGCGTCGGCGGGCAGCCCGAGCTCGAGATTGGCGTCCAGCGTGTCACGGCCCCGTTCCTGCAGCTCGTACGCGCGGAGCTTGGAGAGCAGTCCGATGCCCCGGCCCTCGTGACCGCGGAGGTAGACGACCACACCGCGGCCCTGCTCGGTGATGCGCTCCATGGACTCCCGCAGCTGGGGGCCGCAGTCGCAGCGCAGCGAGTGGAAGATGTCGCCGGTCAGGCACTCGGAGTGGACCCGGACCAGGACGTCCTCGCCGTCGCCGATGTCGCCGTGGACGAGCGCGATGTGCTCGACGCCGTCGACGGTGGACCGGTAGCCGTAGGCCGTGAACGCGCCGTGCGCGGTGGGCAGGTCGACCTCGGCCTCGCGGCGGACGGTCGGCTCCGCGCTGCGGCGGTAGGCGATCAGGTCCTCGATGGAGATGATCGTGAGTCCGTGCTTGCGGGCGAACGGCACCAGCTCGGGCAGCCGCAGCATCACCCCGTCCTCGCCCGCGATCTCGACGATCGCCCCGGCGGGACGCAGACCGGCGAGCCGGGCGAGGTCCACGGCGGCCTCGGTGTGGCCCGGGCGCGCCAGGACCCCGCCGGGCCGGGCGCGCAGGGGGAAGACGTGGCCGGGGCGGACGAAGTCGGCCGCGTCGGCCGTGCCGCCCGCCAGCAGCCGCAGGGTGGTGGCACGGTCGGCGGCCGAGATGCCGGTGGTCACGCCGTGCGCGGGCCCGGCGTCGACGGAGACGGTGAAGGCCGTGCTCATCGACTCGGTGTTGTGCGCCACCATCTGGGGCAGCTCGAGCCGCTCCAGCTCCTCGCTCTCCATGGGGGCGCAGATCAGTCCGCGGCACTCGCTCATCATGAAGGCGACGATCTCCGGGGTGGCCTTCTCGGCGGCGATGACGAGGTCGCCCTCGTTCTCGCGGTCCTCGTCGTCGACGACCACGACGGGCCGGCCGGCGGCGATGTCGCGAACCGCCTGCTGGACGGGGTCGAGGCGGAGGTCCTCCTCGCCGCCGTCGGCCGGGAACCAGGGCGCCGGGGCGACGGGACCCGCCGCGTCCGGCAGGGCGGTGGTGGTAGACGGGCGGACGCTCATGCTGCCGCTCCTTCCAGAGCAGTGGTCGTACGGGACCGGAGCCACCAGTCGCGCAGGCCCCACAGGACGAGCGCGCCGTAGATGACGTAGACGAAACCGGAGAAGGCGTAGCCGTTGGCGAAGTTCAGCGGCACGCCGACGAGGTCGACCAGGAGCCAGGCGAACCAGAACTCGACCATGCCGCGGGCCTGGGCGTACATGGCGACGAGCGTGCCGACGAAGATGTAGGCGTCCGGCCAGGGGTCCCACGACAGCGTGGGGTAGGCCGTGAAGAGCAGGGCGACGGCGACGGTACCGAGGGCGGCCACGGCCAGCATGAGGGCGCGCTCGGGCCAGGTGGCGAAGCGGACGGCGATGGAGCCGTCCTGGGCCTGCCCCCGGCCCCGGGTCCACTGCCACCAGCCCCATCCGGCCACGGCCATCACCACGACCTGCTTGCCGGCGCTGCCGGTCAGATGCGGGGCGAACGCGGCGAAGAGGATGAGTCCGGACAGGAACTGGGCGGGCCAGGTCCATATGGAGCGGCGCCAGCCGAGCGCGAGGGCGATCAGCCCGATCACGTTGCCGGTCATGTCGGACCACTTGATGTGCTGTCCGAAGGCGGTGAACGCCTCGGAGTTCAGCCAGTCGACGGCGCTCACTCGGCGGTCCCCCCGGCGCTGTCGGAGCGGGCGCCGAGCATCCGCTCGACGTACTTGGCGACGATGTCGACCTCGAGGTTGACCGGGTCGCCGGGCTGCTTGGTGCCGAGCGTGGTCAGCGCGAGGGTGGTGGGGATCAGACTGACGGTGAAGTGGTCCCGGCCCGCGTCGACGACGGTGAGGCTGACGCCGTCGACCGTGATGGAGCCCTTCTCCACGACGTAGCGGGAGAGCTCGGCCGGGAGGGAGACCTTGACGATCTCCCAGTGCTCGGACGGGGTGCGTTCGACGATCGTGCCCGTGCCGTCGACGTGGCCCTGAACGATGTGCCCGCCGAAACGTCCGTCGGCGACCATGGGCCGCTCCAGGTTGACCCGGGAGCCGGCGTCCAGGGCGCCGAGGCCGGAGCGCTTCAGCGTCTCGGCCATCACATCGGCGGTGAACTCGCCGTCGGCGGTCTCCACGACAGTGAGGCAGACCCCGTTGACGGCGATGGAGTCGCCGTGCTTGGCCCCCTCGGTGACGACGGGTCCGCGCACTCGAAAGCGGGAGGCGTCGCCGAGGTCCTCCACGGCGGTGACCTCGCCCAGCTCTTCGACGATTCCGGTGAACACTGTCAGGCTCCCTTGGGGATGGTCGCGGTGATGCGCAGGTCGGGGCCGAGACGCACGGTCTCGGCCACGTCGAGCCGCAACGCCTCGGTGATGGTGGTGATTCCGGCGCCCGCGAGGGCCGCGGGGCCGTCGCCGAGGAGTACGGGCGCGAGGTAGCAGACGACTCGGTCGACGCCGCCCGCGGCGACGAAGGATCCGGCGAGCGTGGGGCCGCCTTCGAGGAGCACGGAGCGGACGCCGCGCGCGTACAGCGCTTCGAGGAGGGCGGGGACGGACAGGCCGCTGCCGTCCCGGGGCAGCCGCAGCACGCCGGGGAGCGCTGTCTCGGCGTCCTCGGCGACGGCGACCAGGGTGGGCGCGGCGTCGTCGAGGACCCGGGCGCCCGGCTGCACGGCCCGGGCATCGGTGTCGAGGACGACCCGCAGCGGCTGGGTGGCGCCGTCGATGCCGCGGACCGCGAGGTGCGGGTCGTCGGCCCGGGCCGTGCCGGAGCCGACGACCACGGCGTCGGCCTCGGCGCGCAGCCTGTGGACGTCGGCGCGGGACTCGGCCGAGGTGATCCAGCGGCTGGTCCCGTCGGCGGCGGCGATCCGGCCGTCGAGGGTGGCGGCGTACTTCCACACGACGTAGGGGCGGCGCAGCCGCACCGCGGTGAGCCAGGCGGTGTTGCCTGCCTCCGCCTCCTCCTCGAGAAGGCCCTGCTCGACCCGGACGCCGGCCGCGCGCAGGGTGTCGGCCCCTCCGGTGGCCTGCGGATTCGGGTCGGCGACCGCGTACACGACACGGGCGATCCCGGCCTCGATCAGGGCCTGGGCACAGGGGCCGGTGCGGCCGGTGTGGTTGCAGGGCTCGAGGGTGACGTACGCGGTGCCGCCGCGGGCGTGCCCGCCCGCTTCCCCGAGGGCGTGGATCTCCGCGTGGGGTCCGCCGGCGCGCTGGTGGAAGCCCTCGCCGATCCGGCGCCCGGACGCGTCGGTGACGACGCACCCGACGACCGGGTTGGGGCTGGTGGAGCCGAGACCGCGAGCGGCGAGCGCGACGGCTCGGCGCATGGCGTGCGTGTCGGCTGCGGTGGCCACCGGGTCCTCCTGCCTCTTCGGGCACGGACTCCGGGGCTGTCGATGTCGACAGAGAAGCGGAGCGACACTTCGGGAGCACCGGCGTCAACGGTTCCGACCGTCCTCGAACTGTGCTTCGAGGACGATCAGCCGCCACGACCGGCGGACCGCCGGAGCCGCCCGCCGCGCACTGCCTCCCATCCGGACTTTCACCGTCGGTCCAGGAATTTCACCTGGTCAACCGGCCGCTGGCTGCGGACGGGTCGCGGACTGTAACCGCCGGTTCGGAATTGCACCGACCCCGGAGTGCGCTGCTGCTGATACAGGCCCAGTGTGCCATGGGCACCCGCGGGCCATGCGGGTGAGTCTCTGTGTGCTGGCTCACACGGACCCTCGACCCGGGATGGTCCGCCGCCGGACCCTCGGGCCCTCTGCGCCCGCTCGCCTTCCGGTATCCCTGTTCGACGGCCCGCGCACGCACCGCGGCCGTCGGGCGTACGGCCCGCGGGTGTACCGCCGAGGCGGCGGCAGAGCGACGCCCGCGGACACGCGAATCCTCAGGGCGCCGGCGCGAAGATCTCGGCCTGGGCCGCGTCCCGGGCCGCGAGCAGGGCACCCCGCAGCACGGCCGCACCGCCCAGCTCCGTCGGCCGGATGCCCGTGCGCAGCGGCGACAGGGCCGCCAGGCGCGCCTCCACCCGCCCGGCGAGGGCCGCCCCGCCGGCGTACCCGATCTCCCCGCCGAGGACCACGCAGCCGGGGTCGAGCACGGCGGCGACCGCGGCGGCCCCCACCGCCAACTGCCCGGCGAGCGCGTCGAGGAAGTCGTCGCCCCGCCCGCCGGGGCACTCCCCCTCCGCCGCGGCCCGCACCGCCTCCTCGGCTTCCGCGTCGATGCCGTGCTGCACGGCGAGTTCCCGGACGGCGGCCGCGGCGGCCAGGGCGTGGAACCCGGCTTCGCAGCCCGTCGCGGACGGCAGTCCGCCGGTGCCGGGCACCGGCAGGAAGCCGATCTCGCCCGCGCCGCCCGACGCCCCCCGCCGCAGTGCTCCGCCGAGCACGACGGCCGCGCCGACGCCCTGGCCGAGCCAGAGCAGCACGAAGTCGTCCAGGCCGCGGGCGGACCCCAGGCGTTGTTCGGCGACGGCAGCGAGATTGGTCTCGTTCTCCACGAGCACGGTCGCCGGGAGCCGTTGCTGGAGGGCGCCGACGAGTCTGCGGTGCCAGGCGGGCAGCTTGCCGGAGTTCCGCAGTTCCCCCGTGACCGGGTCGATCAGCCCGGGCGCGCCGATGCCGACGCTGTGCAGACGCCGGACGCCGGCCTCGTGGGCAGTGCTCTCCAGCAGGCCCACGGCCCGCTCGACGGCCGGTTCCGTGCCGGTGTCGCTGCCGATGGGCAGCGTCGCCTCGGCCAGTGTGGCGCCCACCAGGTCCGCGACCACGACGGAGAGGCCCTGGGTGCGGACGTCGAGGGCCGCGAGGTGGGCCCGGTCGGCGGCGATCCCGTACAGCCGGGCGTTGGGCCCGCGGCGCTGCTCGCCGGCCTCTCCCACGACCCGGATCAGCCCCGACACCTGCAGCCGTTCCACCAGGTCCGCGACGGAGGGCCGGGAGAGCCCGGTGAGCGTCTTCAGCTGACCTGCCGTCAACGGGCCCTCCTGCTGCAGCAGTCGCAGCGCGAGCCGGTCGTTGATGGCCCGGGCGGTGCTCGGGGATGCGGGCATGCCGGAATCCTTCCAGATCCCTGCCCCACTGCAGGGTATTTATCAGGCAGGGTTCCTGATAGTTTACGCGCAGACCACGATTCCCGGGGAGGACGGCGCCGATGCCGACAGAGGTGGCCCACGACAAGCGACGGCTCACCAGGGCGCGCGTTGCCGTGGCCGCCGTGTTCTGTGTGCACGGCGCCGTGACGGGCAGCTTCGCCACCCGCATCCCGTGGATCCAGGACCACGCGGGCGTCAGCGCGGGACAACTGGGCCTCGCACTCGCCTTCCCCGCCATCGGCGCGTCCCTCGCGATGCCCCTCGCGGGCGCCGTCAGCCATCGCTTCGGGGCTCGCACCGCGCTGCGCGGGCTGCTCGCGCTCTGGACGCTGTCCCTGGCGCTCCCGGCACTGTCCCCCGACGTGTACGCCCTGTGCGCCGCGCTGTTCGTCTACGGCGCCACCGCGGGGATGTCCGACGTCGCCATGAACGCCCTGGGGGTCGAGGTCGAGAACCGTCTGGACCGCTCGATCATGTCCGGGCTGCACGGCATGTGGAGCGTCGGCGCACTCCTCGGCTCCGCCGCGGGCACGGTGGCCGCGCACCTCGGCAGCGACGCACGGCTCCACCACCTGCTCGCGTCCGCCGCCCTGACGGCGGCCGGACTGCTGGCCTGCCGGGGAGTGCTCGACCTGCGCGGGCCCGCGGACGAGGAGCCGCCCCCGCGGTTCGCGCTGCCGCCGAAGTCCGCGGTGGTCATCGGCGCGATCGGGTTCTGCGGGGTGTTCGCCGAGGGTGCGAGCCTGGACTGGTCCGCGGTGTACCTGAGGGATGTGCTGGGCACCTCGGCCGGGCTCGCCGCCGCGTCCACGACGGCGTTCGCGCTGACCATGGCGGTGGCACGGCTGGCCGGCGACCGGGTCGTGGACCGGTTCGGCCCGGTCCGCACGGTCCGCGTCGGCGGGGTGCTGGCGACGGCCGGAGGCGTGCTGGTGGTCCTGGCACCCCACCCGGCGGCCGCGATGGCGGGGTTCGGCTGCATCGGGCTCGGTATCGCCGTGGTGGTGCCGCTGGCGTTCGCGGCGGCGGGGCGCAGCGGGACGAACCCCAGCCAGTCGATCGCGGGGGTGGCGACGATCACGTACACGTCCGGCTTGATCGCCCCCTCGGCGATCGGTGGGATCGCCGATCTGACCTCGCTGGTCGTGTCGTTCGGGCTGGTGACGGCGCTCGCGTTCGGGCTCGTACTGGGGGCGGGAGTGCTGCGGGGCAGCGTCCGGGGGCCGGCGCCGGCCGCGCCGGGCGCCTCCGGAACCCAGGCCCCCGCTCCGGCACCGGCACCGGATCTCCCGGCGTAGTGCGGGGGTTGCGCCACGGAGCGGTGGAACGCGCTTCACGCCGACCGGCGGGAGCGGAATCGGAACGCCACACTCCTCGTAGCATGGGCGCTGATCACCGCCGCCCTCGGAAGTGGAGCCCGTATGAACCTCGGCGTGCGCTGGAGCCTGCACGGCGACGGACGAACCCCCGCTCCGGGAGCGGTCGTACGGCCCGAGGAACGCCTTTCGTGGCCCCGCACGGCGGGGCTGGGCGCCCAGCACGTCGTGGCCATGTTCGGCGCGTCGTTCGTGGCGCCGGTGCTCATGGGCCTGGACCCCAATCTGGCCATCATGATGTCCGGGGTCGCGACCATGATCTTCCTGCTCGCGACCCGCGGCCGGATCCCGAGCTATCTGGGCTGCTCGCTCTCGTTCGTCGGAGTGGCCGCGGCGATCCGCGCCGGCGGCGGCGACAGCGCCACGATCACCGGCGCGACCCTCGTGGTCGGCGCCGTGCTCTTCCTCGCGGGCCTGGCCGTACAGCGCTTCGGCGCCCGGATCATCCACGCGGCGATGCCGCCGATCGTCACCGGCGCCGTGGTCATGCTGATCGGCTTCAACCTGGCACCGGTCACGGCCTCGACGTACTGGCCGCAGGACCAGTGGACCGCCCTGCTCACCATGCTGTTCACCGGGCTGGCCGTGGTGTGCCTGCGCGGCTTCTGGTCGCGCATCGCGATCTTCCTGGGCCTGATCTTCGGGTACGGCATCTCCTGGGTGTTCGACCGGCTCCTCGGGAGGATCCACTCCCCTGCGGGCGGCGCCGAGGCCGTCGACCACTGGCGGCTCGACCTGTCGGGGGTCGGAACGGCCGACTGGGTCGGGCTCCCCGACTTCCACGCCCCGGCGTTCGAGTGGTCGGCGATCCTGGTCGCGCTGCCCGTCGTCATCGCCCTGATCGCGGAGAACGCCGGCCATGTGAAGGCCGTCGGCGAGATGGTCGGCGATCCGCTCGACGACAAGCTGGGCACGGCCATCGCCGCCGACGGCGCCGCGTCGATGCTGTCGAGCGCGGTGGGCGGCCCGCCGAACACCACGTACTCGGAGAACATCGGCGTCATGGCCGCGACCCGCGTGTACTCCACGGCCGCATACTGGGCCGCCGCTTCCTTCGCGCTGCTGTTCGGACTCTGCCCGAAGTTCGGCGCGGTCGTCGCCGCGATCCCGGGAGGCGTGCTCGGCGGCATCACCGTCATCCTGTACGGAATGATCGGCCTGCTCGGCGCGCAGATCTGGATCAACGCGGAGGTGGATCTGCGCAATCCGCTGAACCTCGTCCCGGCCGCCGCGGGCATCATCATCGGGGTGGGCGGCGTCAGCCTGAAGTTCAGCGAGAACTTCGAACTCGGCGGCATCGCCCTCGGCACGCTCGTCGTCATCACCGGCTACCACGTGCTGCGTGCCTTCGCCCCAGCCCACATGAAGCCGCCGGGGCCGCTGCTGGACGCGGGCACGTCCACGTACGACGAGGGTGACGGCGGCGATCAGCCGGTCGCCAGGTCATAGGCGTAGTCCGGGGTGAAGGTGCCCGCCGCGCCCCTGCACCCGTCCGACTCCCCGGGCAGTTTCACCCACAGGTAGGCGTCGATCCGGGCCTCCCCCGTCGCTGTGGTCGGCGCCCTGCCGAGGGCGCGGCCGTCCGGATCGCACCAGGCGCCCTGCCGCGGCGCACCGTTGCCGTTGCGGCTGGTGTCGATGACGGCGCCCAGGCCCGGGGACCCGCCGAGGGAGTCCAGTACCCGGCGTGCGTACCGCGTCTCCTCGGCGGTGCCGTGGAAGTTGGAGACGTTGGTGAAGATACCGTCGCCACTGGTGGCGGCGCCCGCGGCACGCAGCTCGGCGGCCTGCTTCACGGCCGGGTGCCAGCCGGAGTGGCCTGCGTCGAAGTACACCCTCGCCCGGGGGTTGGCGGCCTTCAGGGTGCGCGCCGCTCGGGCGAGCGAGGCGTAGCGGGCCGCGCGGCGGTCGTCCGCGAGGCAGTCGGCGAGGGCGATGGAGTCGGGTTCCAGGACGACGATGACGGGGCCGCCGCCGAGGCCGGCGGCGAACTGCCGTATCCAGGCGTCGTACGCGGCGAGATCGGGCGCGCCGCCCCGGGAGGCGCCACCGCAGTCCCGGTCCGGGATCGCGTACGGCACCAGCACCGGCACGCGGCCCGAGGCGGCCGCACCCGAGGTCACCGCGCGCACCCGGCCCGCGATCCGGCCGGGGTCGTGCTCGGGGAACCAGACCGCGGCGGGGTGCGCGGCGATGCGCGACTCGATCAGCGGCCTGCGGGGATCGTCACGGTGCTCCCGTACCCAGTCCAGGACCTGGGACTGCGGATGGCGGTAGAGGCGGGCGGCGGCCGCGGGCGTCCCGGGGCCGCCGGCGGGGCGGCTCTTCGGGGACGAGGTGGCGGAGACGGCCGGGGCCACGGGCGACGGCGAGGGCGCGGGGGGCTCCTCGGGCGCGGACGGCGTGCGGCTCGGGCGTGCGGGCAGCGGGACGGTCACGGTCGAACTGCTCACCTCGGGCCGTGCCGCGTCGTGCTCGCCGCCCCGGTCGGTGCCCGACATCAGCCCGGCGACGGTGCCCAGGGCCACCACCGCGGAGGCCGCCGCGGCCATGACGCCCCGGCCGGCCGCGAGGCGCCGGTCCTGCCGTTCCGCGCGGCGCCGTTTGCGTACGCCTGACATGTGCTGTGCTCCCTCCCCAGGCCGCCGCGGCTCTGGCGTTCCCCCGTTCCGGGGACGCCTGCGGCCGGGCGACGCGTGTCCTGGCCCATGGCTGGGACGCTGCCCCCATGGCGAAGATCGCACAGTACTCGGCCGGCGGCGGAGCGCGGCGTGCCCCGATCGGCACGGTGCTGGACCGGATGCGCGCGTTCCGCTCCGACTGGCCCGCGGGTGACGGGATCGCGGTCTTCAACCGCGTGTACCTGACCGTCACGGAACGGCTCGGCCGGTGCATCGACGACGGCGAGTTCCCCGACCGCGAGTCCGCCGTCACCCTGCAGGTCCTCTTCGCCGAGCGCTATCTGTCGGTCGCGGACACCGTCGCCGCGGGCGGCCGGGCGCCCGCCTGCTGGCGCCCGCTGTTCCAGTTCCGGCGTCATCCCGGCGTACGCCCGCTGCAGTTCGCGCTGGCCGGGATCAATGCGCACATCGGACACGACCTCGCGCTGGCCGTCGTGGACACCTGCCGTACGCTCGGCTGCCGACCGCCGGACCTCGAAGCCGACTTCGACCGCGTGGGCGACATCCTCACGATGCTGGAGGAGCGCATCCGCGAGGATCTGATGCCCGGGCCCGATCTGCTGGAGATCGCCGATCCCCTCACCCATCTCCTCGCCTCATGGAGCCTGGAGCGGGCCCGCGACGGCGCCTGGTCCGCGGCGCGGCTGCTGTGGGGACTTCGGGAACTGCCCTCGCTGTCCGAGGAGTTCACCGAACGGCTGGACACCGGGGTCGGACTGGTCGGGCGCTGCCTGCTCACCCCCCTCCGCTGAGGGCACACCGCCCCGGCCGGAAGGGCGCGAGCCCGCGCGGCCTGCCGGGACCCGCCGCGCCCGACCCGGCGCACACACGGGGCCGCCGCCGACCGGGGTGTCCGGCCGGCGGCGGCTGGGGTGACCTCCCGGGACCGGCCGGATCGCGGTCGGCGGCGGGGGTTCGTTCGGGCGGGACCCGCGGCGTGCGGGTCCCGGGAAGGGTGTCAGTCCTCGGGGAGCTCCACCGGGGCGATCTCGTCGAAGACATCACCCGGGCCCGGGTTGGTGGCGTCGGTGGCGCCACCGAGGTGGTGCATCACGCCCCACACCGCGTTGAGCGCCGTCTGCACCGCGCCCTCGGCCCAGCCGGCCGTCCACGAGATGTCGTCGCCGGCGAGGAAGATGCCACGCTTGTCGTCGGGCAGCCGGTCCTGCATGAAGTGGGTGAACAGCCGCCGCTGGTAGCGGTAGTGGCCCGGCAGGTTGGCCTTGAACGCACCCATGAAATAGGGCTCGTTCTCCCAGGACACGGTCACCGGGTTGCCGATGATGTGCTTGCGGATGTCGACCTTCGGGTAGATCTCGCCGAGCGACTTGAGCATGACCTCCATGCGCTCGTTCGCGGACAGCGGCAGCCACTTGAGGCTGTCGTCGCACCAGGTGTACGAGAGGCAGATGACGGCGGGCTTGTCCGGGCCGTCGTCCAGCAGATAGGTGCCGCGCGTCATCCGGTCGGTGAGCGTCATCGACATGACGTCGCGGCCGGTCTGCTCGTCCTTGTCCAGCCAGAAGGGCCGGTCAACCGGGACGAACAGCTTGGACGACTCCATGTAGTGCGTGCGCTCCATCGCCGTCCAGTGGTCGATGGGGAACAGCGAGTCGTCGCATGCGATCTTGGAGAGCAGCATCCAGGACTGCGCGGTGAAGATCGCCGCCTGGTAGGTGCGGATGTCGCCGGAGGCGTCCGTGACGGTGATGCGGTTGCCCGCGGTGCGGTGCAGCCGGGTCACGGCGGGCCGGGGCGCACCGTCCACGTGCAGTGTGGCGAGCGAGGTGCCGTAGGCCCAGTGCGTGATCTTCTCCGGCGCGCGCTCCCAGAGCCGCAGCGGCAGCTGCTGGGAGCCGCCGACGATGCCGCGGTGGTGGTCGTCGGCCTCGGTGTAGACGACGCGGAGGATCTCCAGGATGGAGTTGGGGAAGTCGGTGTCCCAGCCACCGGTGCCGAAGCCGACCTGGCCGAAGATCTCGCGGTGCCGGAAGGACCTGAAGGCCTCGGAGTCGCAGAGGAAGCCGTAGAAGGTCTGGTTGTCGAGCTTCTCGACGAGCTTCGCCCAGATCTCACGGATCCGCGGGACGTCGCGCTCGCGCATGGCCCGGTTCATGTCGGAGAAGTCCGCACCCTCCTCCAGGCAGGCGTTCCACGCCTTGGCGACGTCCCGGTACACCTGCGGCAGGTCGTCGATGGTCTCCGCGTAGTGCGACTCGCCCTTGAGGTCGACGACGGTGGAGGGGGTGGCCTCGGCGAGCGGGTTGGGGAAGGCCCGGGTCTCCAGCCCCACCAGGTCGATGTAGTGCTGCAGCGCCGTCGAGGACGGCGGGAAGCGCATGGCGCCCATCTCGGCGGTGAGCGACGGGTCGCAGCCCTCGAAGCCCACCGTGCGCAGCCGTCCGCCGATCTGGTCCGCCTCGTAGACGACCGGCTTGAGGCCCATCTTCATCAGCTCGTACGCGGCGACGATGCCGGAGAGACCGCCGCCGATGACCGCGACCTCGGTGCCGTGCTCGGTCGCGGGTATCTGCCCCAGACCCGCCGGGTTCGCGAGGAAGTCGTCGTAGGCGTAGGGGAAGTCCGGCCCGAACATGGTGATGGGCGGCTGCGCGTCGGTGTGCGGGACGGCGGTGGGCACCGTGGACGTCATGGGGCGTTGCTCCTGGTGTGGCGGGGCGGGGCGGGATGTCTCAGCGGGCGAGCGGCCCGTACAGGCCGGGCCGGCGATCGCGCAGATACGGGTTGTCGGCGCGGGAGGCGGCCAGCAGGGCCGGGTCGGCGTCGCCGATCACCAGGTCCTCTCCGTGGCCGGCGCGGGCCCGGGTGACGCCGTCGGGGCCGGCGAGGCAGCTCAGCCCGGCGAAGTCGAAGTCGCCCTCGGGGCCGGTGCGGTTGGCGTAGGCCACGTACATCTGGCTCTCGAAGGCGCGCACCGGGAGGAGCTTCTCGGCGACGAACCGGAACGGGTTCATCAGCGCCGTCGGCACCACCAGCAGGTCCGTGCCGGCCAGGGCGTGGGCGCGCACGTTCTCCGGGAACTCGACGTCGTAGCAGATCAGCAGGCCGACTCGGAGTCCGCCGAGCTCGGCCTGGACGACCGTCTCGTCGCCGGGCGTGAACCACTCCTTCTCGAAGCAGCCGAAGAGATGGGTCTTGCGGTAGTTCGCGAGGCGGGCGCCGTCGGGACCGATCAGCTGCGTCGCGTTGTAGACCCTCTCCGACTCGTGCCCGGTGCCGCGCTCCGGGTAGCCGAGGACGACGGCGATCCCGTGACGGGCGGCGATCTCCGCGACGGCCCCGGCGGCGGCGCCGTCGGCGGTCTCGGCGAGGCGGTGCACGTCGGCGCCGATCGCGTAGCCGGTGAGGAACATCTCCGGGGCGACGAGGAGGCCGGCCCCGGCGGCGGCGGCGCGGGCGGCGTGGGTGTCGAGGATCTCGAGGTTCTTCGCGATGTCGCCGGGGGTCCCGGAGCTCTGGAGCAGGGCGGTGCGCAGCGGCGGCATGGACCTACCTCGGAAGGAGTGCGGAGGGTGTCGGGGAGACGTCAAAAACGGTACGTTCCGGCCAACCGCCGGGACAAGGCGAGACCGTTGCGTTCCGCGTGTCGATCCGTTGCGGGAATCCGGCGAGGGCCGGTGATTCGTTGCGCCTCGGGCGCCGGCGCACCCGACGGTTCCCCGCGGCTGCCGGTGGACCCGGACGGGCCCGCTCGGCACCGGTGGGACCGCCCTTCCCGCCGCGGCTCCGGCCGCCGCGACTCAGGCGGGTGCGCCCGAGGAGAACCGCCTGAGCAGGGGGGACAGCACGAGGACCGACTTGGTCCGCTCGACGAAGGGTTCGCCGGCGATCCGCTCCAGGACGCGCTCGAAGTGGCGCATGTCGGAGGCGAAGACCTGGACGATCGCGTCCGCCTCACCGGTGACGGTGGAGGCGGACGCGACTTCCGGGTACCGCTCGAGGCCGCGCTTGATGGTCTCGGGCGAGGTGTTGCTGCGTGCGTGGATCTCGATGAAGCCCTCGGTCTCCCAGCCCATCGCGGCCGGGTCGACGCGGACCGTGAAGCCGGTGATGACTCCCTCCGCCCGGAGCCTGTCCACGCGCCGCTTGACGGCGGGCGCGGACAGGCCGACGAGCGAACCGATGTCGGCGTAGGAACGGCGGGCGTCCTCGGCGAGGGCGTGGACGATGCGTTCGTCGAGATCGTTCAGTCGCACGGGGGGTGGATCACTTCTCTGCTGTTGCCAACCGGGAGCGGCGAAGGCCGTACAGGAAGTAGAACACGAGCCCGGCCGCCATCCAGCCACCGAACCACACCCAGGTGATGCCGGGGAGGCTGAGCATCATGTAGGCGCAGAAGCCGAAGCCCAGGATCGGGGTGACCGGGAAGAGCATGACCTTGAAGGTGCGGTTCATGTCCGGGCGCTTCCACCGCAGGATGATCACGGCGACGTTGACCAGCGCGAAGGCGAAGAGCGTGCCGATGCTGGTGGCGTTGGCCAGTTCGCCGAGCGGGATGAAGGCGGCCAGGACGCCGCAGAAGAGCGAGACGATCACGGTGTTGGCGCGCGGGGCGCCGGTCTTCTCGTTCACCTTGGCGAAGACCTTGGGCACCAGGCCGTCCCGGGACATCGCGAACAGGATCCGGGTCTGGCCGTACAGCACGGCGAAGACGACGCTGGCGATGGCGATGACCGCGCCGGCGGCGAGCACCACGCCCCAGAAGCTCTGACCCGTGACGTCCTTCATGATCTGCGCGAGCGCTGCCTCGGTGCCCTCGAAGTCCTGCCACGGCATGGCGCCGACGGCGACCAGGGCGACGAGGCAGTAGAGGACGGTGACGATCAGCAGCGACAGCATGATCGCGCGGGGAAGGTCCCTCTTCGGGTTCTTCGCCTCCTCACCGGCGGTGGAGGCGGCGTCGAAGCCGATGTACGAGAAGAACAGCGTGGCCGCGGCGGCGCTGATGCCGGTGACGCCGAGCGGGGCGAGCGGGGCGTAGTTGCCGGCCTTGATGCCCATGAAGCCGATGCCGATGAAGAGCAGCAGCGTCACGATCTTGATGACGACCATGACGGTGTTGACGCGGGCGCTCTCCTTCGCGCCGCCCATCAGGAAGACCATGGCGAGCAGCACCACGACGAGCGCGGGGAGGTTGATGAACCCGCCCTCGCCGATCGGCGCGGACACGGCCTCGGGGATCGTGACCCCGATCGTGCCGTCGAGCAGCTCGTTGAGGTACTCGCCCCAGCCGACGGCGACGGCCGCGACGGAGACGCCGTACTCCAGCACCAGGCACCAGCCGCAGACCCAGGCGATCAGCTCGCCCATGGTCGCGTACGAGTAGGAGTACGACGAGCCCGAGACCGGCACGGCACCGGCCAGCTCGGCGTAGGACAGGGCCGAGAACAGCGCGGTCAGGCCGGCGACCACGAAGGAGATCGCGACGGCCGGGCCGGCGAGCGGGGTGGCCTCGCCGAGGACGACGAAGATGCCGGTGCCGAGGGTGGCACCGATGCTGATCATGGTCAGCTGCCACATGGTGAGCGAGCGGCGGAGTGTGCCGCCCTCGCCCTGGCCGCCCTCGGAGACGAGCTGTTCGACGGGCTTGCGCCGCATCAGACGGCTGCCGAGGCCCTGGGCGGGGCCACCGGGATCCCTCTGGGGGGTGACGGTGGGCGCTGCGCCGTGGTCCAACACTGGGGAGGCTCCTTATCGCTGCCTATCGGTGAGGCGGCGACCGCGGCGGCCCGCGCCGGCATGGCTGAGGGCAGCCCGGAGCGCGGGGAATCGCCGAGCAGACGGTCCCCGCCACTCCACGTACAGGCAGGACCCTACGAGGTTGACGTTCCCGACCGTAATGCATGAGCTTTGCGCACCCGCGATCGATCGTTGCGTACTGGGCGCGACAGCGGGGGAACATTGCACAGCCGCGCAAAAGTGTTCAGATCTCGCGCAGCCGGTCGGCTATCTCCCTCAGCAGGGACGGAGCGTGCGCGTCCCGCCGGGCGGGCGGCTCGGAGATCCGCACCAGACCCGCCTCCACCAGGTCCACGAGCACGACCCGGACGACCGTGAGGGGCAAGTCGGCGTCCGCCGCGACCTCGGCGACGGGTCGCGGCGCACGGCGCACCAGCGCCAGCAGCGCGCTGCCGGCATGGTCGAGCCGTGGTTCGGGCTTGTCCCACTCCACGGCCCTGACCTGTGACATCAGATCGATGTGGTGCTCCGCGACGGGACGGGTCCGGCCACGGGTGACGGTGTACGGCCGCACCATCGATCCGGTCTCGTCCTCGTACCAGTGATCGTTCACGGGCCTACGCGTCTGGGGCCTCGGCGGCCGAGCGCGCGGGGACGGCCATGTGCCGGCCGACGCGCTTCACCAGGAGCGCCATCTCGTGGGCAAGCTGCCCCACGTCGGTCTCGGTGTCGCTGAGCACGGCGAGACGGCTCCCGTCGCCCGCCGGGGTGATGAAGAGGTAGGCGTCGTCGAGCATGACCATCGTCTGGCGGACCTTCCCGGCCGCGAATCGGGACCCCGCCTCCTTGGCGAGGCTGTGGAAGCCCGCGCACACGGCGGACAGATGCTCGATGTCGCGCTGCGGCATGCCCCGGGAGGCGGAGGTGACCAGGCCGTCCGCGGTGAGCAGCACGGCCTGCCGGACGTGGTCGGTCCGCTCGAGCAGGTCGTCGAGGAGCCAGCCGAGGTCACCGGCGGCGGTCCGTCCGGTCTCTCTGTCGTACGGCTCAGCCATCGTCGTGCGTCCCTTCGTGGTTCGTGGTTCCCGGCCCTTCGGGCGGGCCGCCCCGGGCTTCGAGCCCGCGGGGCTCGCTTCTCCGTCCGCGGTCGAGCCCTCGCTGGAAGGCCCCGAAGATGGCGCGCATCTCCTCGGCGCTCACCTCCCTCTCCGGCCTCCCGGGCCCGTCCTGCCACGGTCCCCCGGGTCCCTCGCGCAACGGGCCGGCGAGCGAGGCCTGCCGGATCCTGGTGGGCAACGGCCGAGGCGCCGGCTCCTGCGCGGACGCTTCCCCGACGGCCCGTGGCCCGGGGACGGCCGCGGTGCGCGGGGCGGGATCGCTCCCCGGCCCGGCGTCCGGGTGCGGCACCGGGCCGGCGGGGGGCCGCTCCCGCCCGGGGGCGGTTCCGGGCGCGGCCTGCTGCTCCGTCGTCGGCCGGGGCCGCTCCGCCGTCAGGGGGTCGGAGCTCCGGCGGGCGGGGAGTGGGCTCGGTGGACCGCCGGGCCCGACGCCTGCCTCCCCGGCATCCGGACCGGGACGGACTCCCGCGTCCGTACCGTCGTCGGCGGGACCGGCTCCTGTCACCGGGCCCCCGCCGGGCCGTGCACCCGCGACCTCGCCGTCGGTGCCGGACCGCGGGCCGGCGGCGCCTCCCCCTGCGGAAGGCGCGGCCGCGCCGTGCCCGGCCGACCCGTCCTGGGCCGGCCGGGCGCGCGCGGGAAGGGCGTGGAGCACGGCGCCCGCGGAAGCCGGCGCGTGCTCGGGCGGCGCGGTCCCGGCGCCGGACGCCGTCGCCGCGCCCGCGGGAGCCTCCGCGTACTCCCGCTCCGCTGCGGAGGACGGGAGCGGAACCGGGCCCTGCTCCGGCCGGGGCCCAGGCTCCGTTTCCCGCTCCACCGGGGTGATGATCACGTTCGGCAGCAGCACCACCGCGGTGGTACCCCCGTACGGAGAGCGGGTGAGGGTGACGGTGATGCCGTGCCGGGCGGCGAGACGGCCCACGATGTACAGCCCGAGGCGTTCGTCCTGGACCGGGTCGAAGTCGCCCGGCCGCGCCAGGGTGCGGTGGGCCTGGGCGAGCTCGTCGCCGTCCATGCCGAGGCCGCGGTCGTCGATCTCCAGTACGAAGCCGTTGCGGGCCTCGCCGGTGCGCATCGTCACCTGGGTGTGCGGCGGCGAGAAGGCGGTGGCGTTCTCGACCAGTTCCGCGACGAGGTGCACCACGTCCGCCACGGCGTCCGCGCCGACGCCCACCGCCGGCATCGGGGGCACCACGACCCTGGTGTACTCCTCGATCTCGCCGACCGCGGCCGCCACCACGTCCACGAGGGGCACCGGCTTGCGCCAACGCCGTCCGGGCGCCGCTCCCGAGAGGATGATCAGGCCCTCCGCGTGGCGCCGCATCCGGGTCGTCAGATGGTCGATGCGGAACAGGTCCTCGAGCGTGTCGGGGTCCGTCGTCCGGCGTTCGAGTGTGTCGACGAGCTTCGCCTGCCGGTGCACCAGCGCCTGGTTCCGCCGGGCGATGTTCAGCAGCACGGCGAAGATGCCGCGCCGAAGCGTCGCCTGCTTCACCGCCGCCTCGACGGCCGCCCGGCGAGCCGCGTTGAGGGCCGTGCCCACCTGCGCGATCTCGTCGGGCTCCCCGTCCCCGTCGGCGAAGTCGAGCGGCGGCGCCGCCGCGGCCGGGTCGACGTCCTCGCCCGCCCCGAGCCGCTCCATCACCTCGGGCAGCCGCCGGGTGACGAGGACGTCCGCCGCGTCCCGCAGTTCCTCCAGCCGCCGGGCGATCCGGCGGCCGGCGCTCACCGAGAGCCAGACGGAGAGCCCGACCGCGGCCAGCCCCGTGAGGCCGACGACGGCCGCCTTGACCATCTCGCGGTAGGCGAAGGCTCGTCCGCGCTCGGCCGCGTTCAGGGCCGACTCGGTGCACAGCAGCATGTACCGCTTCACGGCGCGGTCCGTCGTCGTCCGCCACGAGGCGTCCGCCATGGCCTGGCCCGCGTTCCCCGCCCCCGCCCGTAGCAGCGCGTCCTCCCCCGAGGTCAGCGCCCGGTACTCGGCGCCCCGCTGGAAGTCCGTGAAGAGCTTGCGGGAGTCGGCCGGCAGATCGGGGACGTAGGTGCGGTGGAAGACCCGGCGGTCCTCGATGGCGGCGGTGAGCGTGTCGTACTGGCCGTCGGTGAGGGTGCCGGCGGCCCGTGCCCCGGCGACGAGCGCGTCCTCCCGGGAGACGAACTCGCGCACCCGTACGAGTTCCACCACGACCTGCGCCTCACGTGCGAGCTGTCCGGCCTGCAGCGCGGTGAGCTGGGACTGGACATCGAAGGTCGGCTCGACGATCACCGTGTAGGCGTCGACCGCCTCGCTCCAGGAGAGCCTGCGGTCGACCACCTCCTCCCGCAGCGGCTCCAGCCGCGCGGCGGCCCGGACCATCGCGTCCAGGGACGCCCGCTGCCGGTCGGAGAGGTCCTCGCGGCGTTCCCGGTCCCCGACGGCGTCCAGCATCTCCTCCACGGCCCGGTCGGTCGAGCGCTGCTGGGCAAGTAGCGCGGCGGCGTCGGCCGCCCCGGCGTTACGCTGACCGGCGCCCAGATAGGCCGCGGCGAGCCGGCGTTCGATCTGGATCTGCCCGACGGCCGTGTCGACGGGGGTGCCGAACGTCTCGTACACGCTCTGGAGCCGGACCAGCGCTCGCAGATCGCCCGTCACGGACACCATGGCGAAGCTCCACAACGCCAGCAGGGCCACGGCGGGCACGACGGTGAGGGCCACGATCCGGCCACGGATCGTGGGAGGGCGCAATCGCCGGCGCATGGGCTCCCCTGGACGTTCGGGCATACGACCAGCGGGTTACCGCCGGGTAGGGGCAGAAGCTACGCGATCGGTCACGGGCGGCGCAATGCTCCCCCCGGTAACGCCGGGGGGCGGTCATCGGCCACCGGCGGTGAGACACGTCGGCGGACACCCCACCGGCGGGCCGGAGAACGGCGCAGCCGGACGGGAGGCACCGTTCGCCGCCTGCGGGGTAGGAGTCAAGTCCCGCGTACGATCCCGCACCCGACCGGACGGAGGCCTCCGTGACGCCGGACCCGAACTGGCTCGACCCCGGACCGTTCCTGCGCGGCGTGGCCTGGCTCGACGGCGGGCGTCCGGTCAGGGCCGACCCCGGTGATCTCGCCCGGCTGCCGTGGGACACCCGGGAGCGCGCCGCGCTCCCCATCGGCGTACGGCTGGAGTTCACGGCTCCCGACGGCGCCCGGGCGGTCCAGCTGCGCTACCGGGCCCGGGTGCCCGGTGCGGCGGACGCGCTGCGCGACCTCGCGCACTGCTTCGCCCTGTGGGAGGGCGACCGCTGTGCGGCCGAGTCGTTCACCGAGCCCGCCGAGGAGGCGACGGTCACGATCCCCCTGCCACAGGGGCGGGGGCCGTTCACCGTCCATCCGCCGGAGTCCCAGGCACCGGTGGTTCTCGGGGTGCGCGGACTGGGCGGCAGGGTGGTCCCGGCACCGCGCCGGCCACGCTGGGCGGTCCACGGCGACTCGATCACCGAGGGCTGGTGGTCCACCCGCCCCGCGCACGCCTGGCCCTCGGCCGCCGGCCGGAGCCTCGGCCTGGACTGCGTGAACCTCGGCTACGCGGGGTCGGCCCGCGGCGAACTCGCGACCGCGCAGCAGCTCGCCTCGCTCCCGGCGGACCTGATGACGCTCGCCTTCGGCACCAACTGCTGGTCGGGCGTCCCCTGCTCCGCTCCCCTGCTCTACGAGAAGACCCGCGCCTTCGTCTCCCTCGTCCGCCGGGGGCACCCGACCACCCCACTGCTGCTGGTCTCCCCCGTCCTGCGCCCGGACGCCGAGACGGCGCGGAATCCGCTGGGCGCGACGCTCGCGGACCTCCGCGCGGCGATGGAGGAGGCCGTCCGGGACCTCGTCGCGGGCGGCGACGACCGGCTGGCCCTGCTGCCCGGTGCCGGTCTGCTGACGGCCGACGACCTGGCGGACGGCCTGCATCCGAACGACAGGGGACACGCCCGGATGGCCTCCGCGGTGGCCGGTGCCGTCCGGGCGTCGGGCTTCGCACCCGCACCCGGCGCCACGAGCGCGGGGGTGGGGACGGAAGGCGGCGCGGCGGCCGTGGCGGGCGCCTGAACCTCCCCCACGCGCCGGGCCCGGACGCGGCGCGCCGCACGACCGGACCCACGGAACCGCCGCTCAGCGGGACCGCCCCGACACATCCCGACGCCCCTGCCCGGACCGGGCGGCACGGACGGGCTCGGGCCCGGCCGTGCGCGGGGCGTCAGTTCCAGCTGGCGTGCAGCGGCTTGCCCTCCGCGTAGCCGGCGGCACTCTGGATACCGACGATCGCCTTCTCGGCGAACTCCTCCAGGGAGCCGGCGCCCGCGTAGGTGCAGGAGGAACGGACACCAGCGATGATCGAGTCGATCAGGTCCTCGACGCCCGGGCGGGCCGGGTCGAGGAACATGCGCGAGGTGGAGATGCCCTCCTCGAAGAGCGCCTTGCGGGCCCGGTCGTACGCCGACTCCTCGCTCGTACGGTTGCGGACCGCACGCGCGGAGGCCATGCCGAAGGACTCCTTGTAGAGCCGGCCGTCGGCGGTCTGCTGCAGGTCGCCGGGCGACTCGTACGTCCCGGCGAACCAGGACCCCACCATCACGTTGGACGCTCCGGCGGCGAGCGCCATGGCGACGTCGCGCGGGTGGCGGACACCGCCGTCGGCCCACACGTGCTTGCCGTACTTCCTCGCCTCGGCGGCACACTCCAGGACGGCGGAGAACTGCGGCCTGCCCACGCCGGTCATCATGCGGGTGGTGCACATGGCGCCCGGGCCCACGCCCACCTTGATGATGTCCGCGCCGGCCTCGACGAGGTCCCGGACGCCCTCGGCGGCCACGATGTTGCCCGCGACGATCGGCACGTGCGGGTCGAGCGCGCGGACGGCCTTGATCGCCGCGATCATCGACTCCTGGTGCCCGTGCGCGGTGTCGACGACCAGCGTGTCCACGCCGGCGTCGAGGAGCTGCTTGGCCTTGCCCGCCACATCGCCGTTGATGCCGACGGCTGCGGCGATGCGCAGCCTGCCGTCGGCGTCGGTGGCCGGCGTGTACAGCGTGGCGCGCAGGGCGCCCTTGCGGGTCAGGATGCCGGCGAGGCGGCCGTCCCCGTCCACCGCCGGGGCGAGCTTGCGGTTGGCACCGTCGAGCCTGGTGAACGCCTCGCGCGGATCGATGTCCGCGTCGACGAGCAGCAGGTCCTTCGACATCACCTCGGCCAGCTGGGTGAAGCGGTCCACGCCGGACAGGTCGTGCTCGGTGACGACGCCGACGGGCCGCTGCTCCTCGTCCACGACGACGCCCGCCCCGTGGGCGCGCTTGTGCAGCAGCGAGAACGCGTCGGCGACGGTCTGGTGCGGGGTGAGCACGATGGGCGTGTCGAGCACCAGGTGACGGGTCTTCACCCAGGTGATGACGTCGGTGACGACGTCGATCGGGATGTCCTGCGGAATGACGACAAGACCGCCGCGGCGGGCCACGGTCTCGGCCATCCGGCGACCCGCGATCGCCGTCATATTGGCGACGACCAGCGGGATGGTGGTGCCCGTGCCGTCGGGGGAAGCGAGGTCGACGCCCTGGCGGGAGCCCACGGCCGAGCGGCTCGGGACCATGAACACGTCGTCGTACGTCAGGTCGTACGGCGGCTTGATGTCATTGAGGAAACGCACGTGCTGAACATCCCAGTCGATTCGGAGGGGTCCCGGGCACTCACCCGGGGGAAAACGCACGTACTTCATTGTCCCATGAGCGGGGGGCCGGACCGTGCGGGCCGATCATCCAGCTCTGCGGGAGGCCCTCTCGTCGGATCCTCCAAGGGCCAGCAGCACGGCGAGCTGCCCCGGCATGGTGTCGACGGCGTGGGTGAAGACCTCCTGGGCGATCGCCCATTCCCCCGGCCGGGCTGCGGCGTACCCCTGCCAGCGGCAGACGAGCACGAGGGTGCCCTCCTCGCCGGGGAGGTCGGTGAGGCAGTCGGCGAGGGCGTCCCAGTTCCTGCCGAACCACGCGGGGAGCCCCAGGTCGCCGGCGCAGCGCTCCATGAAGGTCTTCTTGGCGGTGACGCCGTGGAGGTCGAGCACGGTGATGTTCCGCCCCGGGGTGGCACCGAACAGCGCGGCGAGGGGATCGTTTCTCATCGGAGTACCACCCTGAACGTCTCGTAGTGGTCGTCGGTGTAGTAGATCTCCCCCTCCCGGCCCGTGACGATGCGGCGTGCGCCCCGGTCGGGCTCCCCCGGCGTGGGCACCGTGTACTCCCGGTAGTGCCCCCGTTCCCGCTCGGGCAGGATCCCCTCGAAGTTGCCGAAGGTGCTGCCGTCCTTCCGGTACGGGAATGGTCCGCCCTCGTCGATCAGCCGCAGCGTCTCGCGGGCCTCCGGAGGCAGGTCGGCGACCCGCACGGTGGCCAGGCCGGCAGGTGCCGGGACCGCGGGGCTGTGCGTTGCGGTGCCGGTCCCCGAGCCGGCGCGGTCCTCCGTGCAGCCGGTCAGCAGCAGGGCGGTGAGGGCCGACAGCAGCGCGAGAAGGAGCCGTGGGGTCCGGTTCGGCATGCGGCCGATGCTGTCACGCCGGGGTGGCGCAGGCGGTGAGGACGGCCCCCCGCGCGGGTAGGGAATGCCCCGTGCAGCACAGTGACGAGACTCAGCGCGCGGCCCGCAGGGAGGCCGCCCGGCTGGATGCCGAGAACGTCCACGGCGTGGCCCTGACCTGGGTGGACAATGCCGGTCTCACCAGGGTCAAGGCGGTCCCCACCGGCCGCCTCGCGCATGCCGCCGCCCGAGGGGTCGGCATGTCCCCGGTGTTCGACGTCTACCTGGTGGACGACTCGATCACCACCAGCCCGCACATCGGCGGCCCGGACGGCGATCTGAGACTGGTGCCTGACCTGGAGCGGCTCACCGTGCTCGCGGCCCAGCCGGGCTGGGCCTGGGCCCCCGTCGACCGCTACGACCAGGAAGGCCGGCCCTACGCCGCCTGCCAGCGGCTGTTCGCCCGCCGGATGGCACGGCGGGCCGCCGACCGGGGCATCGAGCTGCGGATGGGCTTCGAGACCGAATGGATCGTGCAACGGGACGGCACCTGCCCCTGGACCGGTCCCGCGTACGGGATGGCCCGGATCGTCGAGCTCTCCGACTACGTGGACGAGGTGCTGCGCGCGCTGCGAGCCCAGGGCGTGGAGGTGCTGCAGATCCATCCCGAGTACGCGACCGGGCAGTTCGAGGTCTCCGTGGCCCCGGCGGATCCGGTCGGGGCGGCGGACCTCGCCGTGCTCGTGCGCGAGACGGTCCGCGCGGTCTCCCTGCGGCACGGACTCACCGCCCTCTTCGGCCCCGTCGTGGAGGCGGGCGGTGTCGGCAACGGCGGCCATCTGCATCTGAGCCTGTGGCGGGACGGCCGCAATCTGTGCCGGGGTGGCGACGGCCCGTTCGGGATGTCCGGGGACAGCGAGTCGTTCCTCGCCGGTGTGCTGGACGCGCTCCCGGCGCTGCTCGCCGTCGGAGCGCCGACCCCGGCGAGCTATCTCCGCCTCGAACCGTCCCGCTGGGCGGGCGCGTTCAGGTGCTGGGGACTGGAGAACCGCGAGGCGGCGCTGCGCTTCATCACCGGCGCCCCCGACGACCCGGAGGGTGCGAACGCGGAGGTGAAGTGCTTCGACGCGGCGGCCAATCCGTATCTGGTCACGGGCGCCGTGATCGCGGCGGGGCTGGCGGGCCTGGCGGCGGGCGCGAAACTCCCGGAGCCGGTGCGGGGCGACCCGGCGGTGACGGGCGTGGCGGGGGCCGGCGAACCGTCGCCGACCGGAACGGGCGGGCGCGCACGGGCCGGGGAACCGGCCGCACGGGCGACCGGTGCCGGAGCCGAGCGCGAGGACACGCGCACCGGGCCCGAGCGGCTGCCCCGGTCGCTTCCGGAGGCGCTGGAGCACTTCGAACGCTCGGAGCTGCTGCGTGAGGCGCTCGGCGACGCGCTCTTCGAGGCGATCGCGGCGGTACGCCGTGCGGAGGGCGAGCTGTTCGCGGGCAGGGCCCCGCAGCAGATCGCCGACGCTACCCGCGGGCGGTACTGAATGCCCCTCGCGCTGCCCCCGCTCGTCGACCACCACTGCCACGGGGTGCTGCGGCGCTCACCGGCACGGGACGGGTTCGCCTCGTTCCTGACCGAGTCGGACGCCCCGCCCGCGCCCGGTACGAGCTTCTTCGACAGCCAGCTGGGGTTCGCGGTGCTCCGCTGGTGTCCGCCCCTGCTGGGGCTGGAGGCGCACTGCCCGCCGGAGCGCTATCTGGAGCGCCGTCGCGAACTGGGGTCAGAGGAGGCGACGCGGCTGCTGCTGCGGGCGAGCGGCACCGGCACCTATCTGGTCGACACCGGGCTTCCGGGCGACCTCACCGGGCCCGCCGAGCTGGCGGAGCTGGGCGGTGGGGACGCGGGCGTGATCGTGCGTCTGGAGTCCCTCGCCGAACGTGTGGCGGACGCGAGCCGCGACGCCGCCGGCTTCATGGAGGTGTTCGACCACGCGGTGCCGGCCTCGGCCCGCACGGCGATCGGCTTCAAGTCGGTCGCGGCGTACCGCCACGGGCTCGGGCTGGACCCCGATCCGCCCGACACCGCCGAGGTCCACGCGGCCGCGGCCCGCTGGTTGGCGGAGCGCGGCCCGGGTGGGCGGCTCACGGACCCGGTGCTGCTGCGGTATCTGCTCTGGGCGGCGGTCCGCACCGGACTGCCGCTCCAGCTGCACACCGGCTTCGGCGATCCCGATCTTCGGCTCGACCGCTGTGATCCACTGCTGCTCACGGACTTCATCAGGGCCGTCGCCCCGCACGGCTGCCCGCTGGTGCTGCTGCACGGCTACCCGTACCACCGGAACGCCGCCTACCTCGCCCATGCGTTCACACACGTGTACGCGGATGTGGGCCTCGCCCTGTCCCACACGGGCGTCAGGGCGGCCGCCGTGCTCGCCGAGGCGCTGGAGCTCACCCCGTTCGGCAAACTGCTCTACTCGAGCGACGCGTACGGGCTGCCGGAGCTGTACCTCGTCGGCGCCAGGGTGTTCGAGGACGCGCTCACCCGGCTCACCGACGACTGGACGTCCTCCGGTGCCTGGTCGGGGCGCGACGCGGAACGGATCGCGGGTCTGCTGGCCGCGGGCAACGCGGCGCGGCTGTACGGGCTGGTACCGGCGGAGTCGTGAGGCGCGCCGGCGGGCGGGCCCATGCGGACGCCGTGCCGCGGCCGACCGCGCCCGCCGCCGGCCTTACCAGCCCCTTCAGCCGCCCCGGCCGCTGCCGGGGCGGGGCGCCCGGCCCCGGAGGCCCGGCCGTGGAGTGGTGCACGACGGCCGGAACGGGAAGGGTGCCGGCGGTCAGTCGTCCGGGTCGGCCCGCTCCAGCGCCGGGCGCGGTGCGGGGCGGGACTCCGTGAGGAGGTAGTCCGCGGCCGAGGTGTCCGTCACCAGACTGGTCACCAGGCCCGACCGCAGGACCGCCCCGATGGCCGCGGCCTTGCGCTGGCCGCCGGCGATGGCGACCACCTCGGGAATGCGGCGCAGCCGGTCGGCCTCGACCGTGATACAACGTTCGCCCAGGTCACGGCCGATGCGTCGGCCGTCGGCGTCGAACAGATGGGCGGACATCTCGGCCGCGACACCGAGCGAGGCGTAGTGCGCCCGCTCCTCGTCGCTCAGCATGTCGTGCACCGTCGAGATCCCCGGCTCCCAGGAGCCGATCGAGACACAGGCGACCGTGACCTTGTCGAAGTACTCGAAGGCCCTGGCGATGCCCGTCTGGTTCCGCAGCGCGGCGGCCGTCGCCGGGTCCGGCAGCAGCATCGGCGCGTAGATCGGGTGCGCCTCGCCGCCGGACACCTGTGCGGCGCGCCGCACCGCCTCCACCGAGCCGCGCTCCGCGGTCCCGGCGTCGTACACCCCCGTGAGCTGGACGACCGTGCAGGGCGGCAGCCGGTCGAGCGCGGCCGCCATATGGATCGTGGACCGGCCCCAGGCCAGGCCCAGCACGTCTCCCTCGGTGACGAGCTCACCGAGGAGGTCCGCCGCGACCTCTCCGAGGTTCTCCGGGTCGGGCGACTCGTCCTCACCCTCGGTCGGAGACTCCACGACCACCGCGTGCCGCAGTCCGTAGCGGGCGCGGAGGGCGTCGGAGCGCTCCGCGTCCAGCTCGGCGGGGACGCGGATCTCGATCCGTACGAGGTCGCGTTCGAGCGCGGTCTCCAGGACCCGGGCCACCTTGAAGCGGCTGACGCCGAACTCCTCGGCGATCTGGATCTTGGATTTGCCCTCGAGATAGAAGCGGCGGGCCATGGCCGCCGCCTGCACCAGCTCCGCGGGTCCCATCCGCAGGGCCGACCGTCCCGCCGACATAGCAGACACCGCGTTCTCCTCACTGCTGTTCACACTCCGGAACCGCCATCCTGACAGATCCGGGTGATGTTGATCAGCCCGGTAGGGCCCCGTTCACCGAGCCGTGGCTCAGTGGTCGCACACCCAGGGTGCCGACGCGATCGTCCGGTCGGCCTGCTCGCGCAGCGTGCGGACGGCCTGCGCCGGGTCCTCGGCCCCGTAGACCGCGGATCCGGCGACGAACACGTCGGCGCCGGCCTCGGCGCACCGCTCGATCGTGGACTCGGAGACGCCGCCGTCGACCTGGAGCCACAGCTCCAGACCGTGCTTGTTGATGAGCTCCCTGGTACGGCGGATCTTGGGGAGCATGATGTCGAGGAACGACTGACCGCCGAAGCCCGGTTCCACGGTCATGACCAGCAGCATGTCGAGCTCGGGCAGCAGGTCCTCGTACGGCTCGATGGGCGTGGCGGGCTTGAGCGCCATGGAGGCGCGCGCGCCCTTGGCCCGGATCTCCCGCGCCAGCCGCACCGGTGCCGCGGCTGCCTCCGCGTGGAAGGTGACGGACCCGGCGCCGGCCTCCACGTACTGGGGAGCCCAGCGGTCCGGGCTCTCGATCATGAGGTGACAGTCCAGCGGGGTGTCCGTCGCCCGGCTCAGCGACTCGACGACCGGAACCCCCAGCGTCAGATTGGGCACGAAGTGGTTGTCCATGACATCGACGTGGAGCCAGTCGGCGCCTCGGACCGCCTCCGCCTCCTCGGCGAGTCGGGCGAAGTCGGCGGACAGGATGCTGGGGTTGATCTGGGCCATGTGCCAAGACTGCCATGCTCCGGAGCACTTCCCGGCCTCGGAGACGGCAGAAGCCGTCCTTTCCGCGGTCCCGCAGGCCCTGCGGGGCATCCCAGTCACCATGATTCCGGCATTCCGCACCGCCCGGTGGCCTCGCCCGGGTTCGGCGGGCCGACCGACGGGACCCCCGCACGCAGTGCCGCGGCGCGGGGTCCTCCCGGGCGCCACGGCCGCGGGAAGGGTGCATCCGGGACGGACACGGGACCGGGAGCTCGGCGCACTGGTCAATCCTCCCGGCACCCGACATCATGTCGCATGCATGCCAATCACGCCGGGTCGCCGGCCGTGCTCGACGGGGGTGCCGGTGCTCGCGAGAAGGTCCTTGCTCAGGCCGGTGCCGGCCCTGGCGCTGCTCTGCACCCTGGCGGCCGTCCCCGTCGCGTCCCCGGCCGCGGCGGGACCGGGCCCCGCCCCCTCCGCGCGCGCCGGAGCGACCGAGGGTCGGCCGGCACCGGAGTGGACCCCGCCACTGAGCACCCGGGGCCGGTACGTCGTCGACGCCGACGGCAACCGGTTCAGACTGAAGTCGGGCAACTGGCACGGGGCAAGCGGTACCTGGACCGGCTCGGGCAGCCCCGACGACCCGGCGAACAACCACGCCGGGGAGAAGTCGGACCGGATGCCCCTGGGCCTGGACCGCGCTCCGATGTCCGGGATCGTCGCCGGTTTCCGCGAACTCGGTCTCAACAGCGTCCGACTGCCGTTCTCCAACGAGATGATCCACGACACCCGCCCTGTCGCGGACGCCTCGGTGGCCGCCAACCCGTCGCTGAAGGGCATGACGCCGCTCCAGGTCTACGACGCGACCGTCGAGGCCCTGACGGACGCCGGTCTCGCGGTGATCCTCAACAACCACACCAACACCACGCGCTGGTGCTGCGGCCTCGACGGAAACGAGCGGTGGAACACGTCCCAGACCACGGGGACGTGGGAGGACGACTGGCTCTTCATGGCCCGCCGCTACCGTGGCAACCCCCGTGTCGTCGGCGCCGATCTCTACAACGAGGTGCGGCGTACCGTCCTCGACGACCCCAACTGGGGCCGCGGTGACCGGCACGACTGGTTCGCCGCCTCCCAGCGGCTCGGGGACCGGATCCTCCAGGAGGCCAACGCCGATCTGCTGGTGATCGTCGAGGGAATCAACTGGACCGGGATCCCCGTGGACGGGTTCCCCCACGAACGGCCCACGCTCGAGCCCGTCCAGCGGCTCTCGCACACCCTGGTGCGATCGGGGAAGCTCGTGTACTCGGCCCACTTCTACGACTACACCGGGCCGAACCACAGCGGTGCCACGGGGCTGGGCGAGACATCCGACCCCCGCTACCGCGACTTCGGCCGCTCCGAGCTGTACGAGGTGCTGCGCCGGCAGGCCTTCTACGTCGCCTCGCAGCCGGACCGGCACTTCACCGCACCGGTCTGGATCAGCGAGTTCGGCGTCGGCGGCCGCGAGGAGACAGGGGCCGCGCAGCGGGCGTGGTTCCACCACTTCGTCGACTTCCTCGTCGAGACGGACGCCGACTTCGCCTACTGGCCGCTCGTCGGGTGGCACGAGGACCGGAAGGGCAACGGCTGGGCGCTGCTCCACTGGGACTCGGCGGGACGGCGCGCCGGTCTGTTCGACGGGGACGACTGGCGCGCCGAACCCTGGAAGCGGCTGGTCGGAGCGAACGGCAGAACGGGCGTGGTGGCCCCGGCGGACCGCTGGTCGATGCTCAGCCCGGACCACGGCGACTACGTCCAGTCCCTGCGGATGCGCGCACTGCCGGACTGGGACCCCGGGGCGAGGAAGGCCGTCTGCCCGGACGACCAGCGGCTGGTCGGGCTCAGCCACTCCGGCAACCGCGGGCTGTGCTCCGACGCCGGTGCCCGCGGTCTGCGCCCGCCAGGCGGCGCCCATGAGGTCGTCCGCGACGAACGGCACGTCGAACCCGGCCGTGACTGGGCCTCCGGCTGGACCAAACTCCAGTGTCCGCCGCGCTACTTCCTGGCCGGCTACAGCGTGCGGGGCGCCGCCGTCTCGGCCGCCCTGTGCGTCGAGGCGGGCGGGCCCCTCGGCACCGCGGGCCGGACCGTGTGGTTCGACCGGTCCGACAACCGTCCGCCGGCCGCGGGCGGGGGCGACTTCGCACACGGCCACCACAAGGGGCAGTGCGCGACCGACGAGTACGCCGCAGGCATCGCCTACACCGGCCGCCCGGGCTCGTCCCGGACCCCGGACGCACTGCTCTGCCGCCCGCTGCGCTGAGCCGGGAAGCCCCGCGCCGCTGCGCCGCGCGACGCCGGGACGTGCGGCGGGGTGCGGACTCCCGAGGGCGTCAGGCCGTGCGGCGCAGCAGTGCCAGGTACATCGCGTCGGTGCCGTGGAGATGCGGCCACAGCTGGACGTCCGGGCCGTCCCCCAGGGCCGGGACCCCGAGCATCAGGGGGCGGGCGTCGATCCACTCGGCCCGGACGGATCCGCCGAGCGCCGCGAGGACGTCGTCGACCACCGCACGGGTCTCGGCGAGATGCGGCGAGCACGTGGCGTACCCGACCACTCCGCCCACCCGTACCGATTCCAGCGCCTCGCGCAGCAGGGCCCGCTGCAGCGGGGCGAAACCGTCCAGGTCCCCGGGGCGGCGGCGCCAACGGGCCTCGGGCCTGCGCCGGAGAGCGCCCAGGCCCGAGCACGGCACATCGACGAGGACGCG
Organism: Streptomyces sp. NPDC049887; assembly: GCF_040656535.1. Lineage (NCBI taxonomy): Bacteria > Bacillati > Actinomycetota > Actinomycetes > Kitasatosporales > Streptomycetaceae > Streptomyces > Streptomyces sp. NPDC049887. Next base: position 46,867 of record NZ_JBFAMM010000003.1, read on the forward strand.
GTCGAAGGCGCCCGGGCGCCAGGCCGGGCGGGTGCCGTCGGCGGTCACGACCTGGTACGGGCCGGGATTGCCGGCCAGCGCCCGCTCGACGAGACGGGCCCGGTGCGGCTGCTTCTCGGCCGCGACCAGGACGGCACCGCGCTCGGCGGCCAGCGCGCCCAGCAGGGCGGCCTTGCCGCCGGGGCCCGCGCAGCCGTCCAGCCAGCGCTCGTCCGGGCCGTCGAGCGGCGCGCCCGCGAGGGCGACCGCTACGAGCTGGCTGCCCTCGTCCTGCACCCCCGCGCGTCCCTCCCGCACCGGTTCGAGGGCGCCCGGCTCCCCGCCCTCGGCGAGCCGCACGGCGTACGGCGACCAGCGCCCGGGCAGTCCGCCCCCTTCGCCCAGCAGCTCGAGCAGTTCGCCGGCGGACGACCGGCCCGGCCTGGCGACCAGCGTCACCTCGGGCCGCTCGTTGTCGGCCTCCAGCAGGTCCTCGATCCCGGCGCGGCCGCCGCCCAGCGCGTCCCAGAGGGCCGAGACGACCCAGCGGGGATGGGAGTGGACGACGGCGAGGTGGTCCTCGGGGTCCTCGTCGTAGGGCGGTGCGACCCGGTCAAGCCAGCCGGCGAGGTCGTGCTGCGAGATCCGGCGCAGCACGGCGTTCACGAACTTGGCCCGGCCGTCGCCGAGGACGACCCGGGCCAGCTCGACGCTGGCCGACACGGCGGCGTGCGTCGGGATGCGCGTGCCCAGCAACTGGTGCGCACCGAGCGACAGCACGTCGAGGACGGGCGGGTCGACCTCGCGCAGCGGCCGGTCCACGCACTCGGCGATGATCGCGTCGTAGGTGCCCTGGCGCCGCAGCGTGCCGTACACCAGCTCCGTGGCGAGCGCCGCGTCCCTGCTGTCGAAGTCGCCCTGTTCACGCGCCCTGCGCAGCAGCGGGGGCAGGACGAGGTTGGCGTACGCGTCACGCTCGTCCACCGCCCGCAGCGCGTCGAAGGCGAGGATCCGCACGGGGTCCTTCTTCGGGGGGCGGTAGGGCTGGGGGGGACGGCGACGGCTCTGCTGGCTCAAAGGTGCTCCGCGTTCCGGAAGGGTCGAACCTCTTCAGCCTACGTCGGCCGGCCCGGCGTCCCCGCCCCGCCCCGGTGCGCGGCCCGGTGCCGCGTGGGCCCCTCCGTCGCCTCGCGACGCCCGGCACGGCGACTCGCGGCGTTCCCGCATCGACCGAACGGTCCCACCAGGAGGCCGGTCGGGCGCCCCGTGGTCCATCCCCTCGGCACGCGGGAGGGAGAGGCCCGGTGCACCGCGCGCCGTTCCCCGACGGGCGGACCCGGCCGACGCGGCCCTACGAGCCGAGGACCTCCCCGGGAGCGATCCGCACGCCGCGCGCCCAGTCCGCGGCACGCATCGGCTTCTTGCCCTGCGGCTGCACCCAGTGGAGCTCGACCGCGTGCGAACCGGTACCGGCGTGCACATGGCTCTTGCCGGCCGAGAGCTCACCGGGGGCCAGCTCCGTGCGGTCCGGCAGCGGCTGGACGTTGATCAGCTTGAGCCGCTCGCCGCGGAACAGCGTCCACGCACCGGGCGCGGGAGTGCAGCCGCGGACGAGGCGGTCGATGCGGAGGGCGGGCGTGCGCCAGTCCACGTGCGCGTCCTCGACGGTGATCTTCGGCGCCATGGTGACCCCGTCGGCCGGCTGCGGCACGGCCTGGAGCGTGCCGTCCTCGATGCCGTCCATGGTCGCGGCCAGCAGTCCGGCACCGGCGAAGGCGAGCCGGGTGAGCAGATCGCCGCTGGTGTCCGTAGGCCGTACGTGCTCGGTGATCACGCCGTAGACCGGGCCCGAGTCCAGCCCCTCCTCGATCTGGAAAGTGGAAGCCCCGGTCATCTCGTCGCCCGCGAGGATCGCGTGCTGCACCGGCGCCGCTCCGCGCCAGGCGGGCAGCAGCGAGAAGTGCAGATTGACCCAGCCGCGCGCCGGGATGTCCAGAGCCGCCTTGGGCAGCAGCGCGCCGTAGGCGACCACGGGGCAGCAGTCCGGCGCGATCTCGCGCAGCCGGGCCAGGAAGTCCTCGTCGCGCGGCCTCGTGGGCTTCAGGACCTCGATGCCGGCCTCGTGCGCGCGCTGGGCAACGGGGCTGGCCACCAGACGGCGTCCGCGGCCCGCGGGGGCGTCCGGACGGGTGACGACCGCGGCCACGTCGTGCCGGCCGGAAGCGATCAGGGCGTCCAGGGCGGGTACGGCGACCTCGGGGGTGCCTGCGAAGACAAGTTTCACTGGTAATACCTCGCTCTGTGTGCCGGGTGATCACGCGACGCACCAGTCTATTTGGCCGCACCGACAGGGGGCGCGCGGACTGCCGCGCGCCCCGCGCACGTGCGATTGCTCCTCCGCAGCGTGACCAGAACCACTGGTGGCGCGTTGTCAAGAGAGATTGACCGAAGCGGGCCGCCGGAGCGGCCCGACCCTTTTCAACGCCGGTTCGAGAGGCTTGTTCATGGCCGACCACGCAACCCACGACGCCCAGGCCCGGGCGAGTCTGCATCTGTTGGTGCGGGACATCGAGCGGGTCCGCCGGCAGGTGGACGCTCTGCGCACGCTCACGGCCCAGTTGGGGAACGTCTACCGTCCGCGTCGCTCGGGCCCGTCCACGGGCTTCGTCGTCTACGGCAGGGCACCCGCCCCGACCGTCCGACTGGCCCAGGAACTGCGGGACAGCGTCGAGACGTTGGTGACCGCCGCGGTCGACTTCGACCGCTCGCTGGGCTTCTCGTGGGACGCGGTGGGCTCGGCTCTCGGCGTCACCAAGCAGGCGGTGCACCGCCGTTACGGGTCACGGCGGAACACGCCGCAGCCCACCGCCGTGCCCGCGGAGCCCGAGCAGGGTGCGACCCGCACGATGCCCGTCGCCCCCGCGGTACCGGCGGTACCCGCGGCACGTTCCATGCCGCCGCAGCCGGGACCCGGCGCCCACCCGCTCCGCGAGGAGGTCCGCCCGAGCGCCTTCCCCGGCCCGCGCAACGGCTGACCCTCTCCCGACCGCCCCGGCGCGCCCTCGGGACGCCGGGGCGGTGCCGTGCGGGGCGGCACGTCGGCTTGCCCGGCCCGGCCACCCGGGCGGGCCCCCGGGCGCAGACCGGCCCCGCCTCCCCGTCAGCCGATGTCCGGCGGATCCACCCGGATCCGCACGGGATCGCCACCGCCCCGCGCGAGCCTGGCGGCCTGGGCGGACTTCAGCGCGGCGGCGAGCGCCGCACCGCTGCCGGGCGGTACGCGCAGCAGGGCGCGTTCCCACTGCTCCCCCGGCCGAGGACCGGACGGGGGGGCGGGTGGCGGGTCGCCCGGCCGGCGCGGTCGCCCCGGCGGGGGCTGCGGCAGAGGCACCGGCCCCAGTACCTCCGCGTCGTCGGGCAGGGACGCCGTGGCGAGAAAGCCCGCGACCGCCTCCGCCCGACCGGTCACCGAGGCCATCCGCGACACCGGCGGGAAGCCCAGCTCGGCGCGCTCGGCCAGCTCGCGCTGGGCGTGGCCGACCGGGTCCCATCGCACCAGGGCCTGGACGGGGCGCAGCGTGGGCTCGGCGACCACGACGACCGTGCCGCCCTCCGCCTGGCCCCGCACCAGCGAGGCGGCACCCGTCCAGCGCCGCAGCGCCTCCTCGCCCGCACGCAGATCGGCCCGCCCGAGCATGGCCCAGCCGTCGAGCAGCAGCGCGGCCGCGTAGCCGCCCTCGGCGACGGGCTCGGCGCCCGGTGTGCTGACCACGAGCGCGGGACGGCCGGATACGGAGTCCAGCACATGGTCGCGCCCCGACGTCCGCACCGGCACCGCGGGAAAGGCCCGGCCCAGCTCCTCCGCGGTGCGCCGGGCCCCCACGATCCGGGCGCGCAGCCGGGTCCCGCCGCACTCGGCGCAGTGCCAGCCGGAGGCGTCCCGTCCGCACCAGCCGCACCTGAGGTCCTGCTCCCGTGGAGCCTCCAGTGGGCCTGCGCAGTGCCCGCAGCGCGCGGGCGCCCGGCAGCGCTCGCAGGCCAGCCTCGGGACATATCCGCGACGGGGCACCTGGACCAGCACCGGTCCCGTGCGCAGTCCGTCCCGGACGGTCTGCCACGCCAGCGACGGGAGCCTGGCGGCCCGTGCCGCCTCGTCGCGCGCGAGTTCGCCGTCACCGACCGTGCGGATCAGCGGTGCGGCACGGCGCACGTGTTCCCTGCCCGCCGCCAGGGGCCGTGCCCAGCCGGTCTCGACGAGCTGGGCGGCCTCGACCGTGCAGCTGACGCCGCCGAGCAGGAATCCGCAGCGCTCGTGAGCGGCACGCAGCAGCAGGACCTCGCGCGCGTGCGGCAGCGGCGCGTGCTGTTCGCTGTGGCTGGAGTCGCCGTCGTCCCATATCGCGACCAGCCCCAGGTCGTGGACCGGTGCGAACATCGCCGCACGCGTCCCGACCACCGCCCGCACGGAACCGCGCCGTACGGCGAGCCACTGCCCGTACCGCTTCTCGGGGCCCGCTTCCGCGGTGAGCACCGCGTGGCGTCCCTCGCCGAGCAGCGCGGTCAGGGCCGCGTCCACCCGGGCGACGGCCCGCCCGTCCGGGACGACCACCAGCGCGCCCCGGCCGGACGCGAGGGTCGCCGCGACGGCGCCCGCCAGCTCGCCGGCCCAGTGCGGGCCGGGGAGCGCCGTCCACACGGCCCTCGGCGTGCCGCCCTCCGCCAGGGCGTTCAGAAACGCCGGTCCCTGCTCGTAGCGCGTCCAGGTGCCCGGCTCCGGGGCCGCCGGAGGAGGCAGCGGAGGGGGCGAGGGCCGGGACTCGGCGCGTGCGCTCCTGGGCGGCACGGCGAGCTGCAAGACGTCTGCGAGGCTGCCCGCGTAACGGTCCGCGACCGCCCTGGCCAGGCCGAGCAGCGCGGGGCCGAGCACGGGTTCCGGCGAGACCACACCCGCGAGGGCGGCGAGCGGACCCGAGTAGTCGGAGTCGGCCCGTCGCTCGACGACGAAGCCGTCGATCAGCCGGCCGCCCTCACGGCGGCCCTCCCGGACCTGGTGGGACCCAGCGCCGAAGCGCACCCGGACCCGGACTCCGGGCTGCGCCGCCTCGTCCAGTTCCTCGGGCACCGCGTAGTCGAAGTACTGGTCGAGGTGCAGCACGCCCTTGTTGACCACGACCCGGGCCACCGGCAGTTCCGCGGCGAGGGCCGCCCCGCGCCAGGTGCGCGGCTTGGCACGTGGCTTCGCCGCCTTCCGTACGGTCTCCCGGATGAGCGCAAGCTGCTCCGGCGAACCGTCCCCGGGCCGCACGGAGGCTTCGTCGTCGCTGCTCACAGCCACATTCCTACCAGACGGCACCGACAGTGCCCGGGCCTGCGCAGCGCCTTCCGCGCCGGGGCCGGCGAACGCGCGAGGGGCCCCGGACCTGTCCGGTCCGGGGCCCCTCGTGCCGAGCGGGTGCCGTCAGAGGCCCGCCGCCGCGCGCAGCGCGTCGACGCGGTCCGTGCGCTCCCAGGTGAAGTCCGGCAGCTCGCGGCCGAAGTGGCCGTAGGCGGCGGTCTGGGCGTAGATCGGGCGGAGCAGGTCGAGATCGCGGATGATCGCGGCCGGGCGCAGGTCGAAGACCTCGCCGATGGCGTTCTCGATCTTCTCCACGTCGACCGCGGCGGTGCCGAAGGTCTCGACGAACAGGCCCACCGGCTCGGCCTTGCCGATCGCGTAGGCGACCTGGACCTCGCAGCGCGAGGCGAGACCGGCGGCCACGACGTTCTTGGCGACCCAGCGCATCGCGTAGGCGGCCGAGCGGTCGACCTTCGACGGGTCCTTGCCGGAGAACGCGCCACCGCCGTGGCGGGCCATGCCGCCGTAGGTGTCGATGATGATCTTGCGGCCGGTCAGGCCGGCGTCGCCCATCGGCCCGCCGATCTCGAAGCGGCCGGTCGGGTTGACCAGCAGGCGGTAGCCGTCCGTGTCCAGCTTGATGCCGTCCTCGACGAGCTGCTTCAGCACGTGCTCGACGACGAACTCACGGATGTCCGGCGCGAGCAGCGAGTCCAGGTCGATGTCGGAGGCGTGCTGCGAGGAGACCACCACCGTGTCGAGACGGACGGCCTTGTCGCCGTCGTACTCGACGGTGACCTGGGTCTTTCCGTCCGGGCGCAGGTACGGGATGGTGCCGTTCTTGCGGACCTCGGAGAGACGGCGGGACAGCCGGTGCGCGAGGTAGATCGGCAGCGGCATCAGCTCGGGGGTCTCGTCGCAGGCGTACCCGAACATCAGACCCTGGTCGCCGGCACCCTGCTTGTCGAGCTCGTCGTCATCGCCCTCGACCCGGCTCTCGTAGGCCGTGTCCACACCCTGGGCGATGTCGGGCGACTGGGACCCGATGGAGACGGAGACACCGCAGGAGGCGCCGTCGAAGCCCTTCTTCGAGGAGTCGTAGCCGATCTCGAGGATCTTGTTGCGCACCAGCGTGGGAATGTCCGCCCACGCCTTGGTGGTCACCTCGCCTGCGACGTGCACCAGGCCGGTGGTGATCAAGGTCTCCACGGCGACGCGGGACGTGGGGTCCTCGCGAAGCAGTGCGTCGAGAATGGTGTCGCTGATCTGGTCAGCGATCTTGTCGGGGTGACCTTCGGTCACGGACTCCGAGGTGAACAGGCGACGGGACACAACGCTCCCTGGGGTTGCAGCGGCTGCTGGCTGATCATTGGTGGACCGGCCGGGGGGCTGCGCCCCGCGTCGTGTCCGAGGGACAGTTTATCGGGCACTCCCGGCGACCGGACCAGCGTCTCGCACCCTGGGCGGCCAACCGTGGGCCGAATCACCCGTCCCACGGGCACGGACGACGGCCGCACGCACCCGGAAGGGCATGATTCGCCGGATTTCACGCGGCCTTCGCGAGGGATGAGAAATTCATCCCGGATTCACTCGGTTCCGGCGTGTCCACCGGGCGGGACCCGGGAGTGAGCGCTTCGTCACACCCCGCCACCGGGACCGTCATGGAGGGGCGCGTCACACCAGCCGGGCCCCGACGAGGTCCCAGACCGTGTCCGCGAGTCCTTCCTTGGGGCCGTACGGAACCGGCGTCTCGGCCCCGTCCGCAGCCAGGACCACCGCCTCGTTCTCCTCCGAGCCGAAGGTCTTCCGCTCCCCCACCTCGTTGACGACCAGCAGGTCGCAGCCCTTGCGGCGGAGCTTCTCCCGGCCGTTGGCGAGCACGTCGTCGGTCTCGGCGGCGAAACCCACCACCAGTTGCCCCGGACGGGCCCGCTCGGCGGAGATCTCGGCGAGGACGTCGGGGTTGCGCACCAGGACGATCGGCGCGGGCTCCTGGCCGTCCTTCTTCTTGATCTTTCCCTCGGCGTACGCGGCCGGACGGAAGTCGGCGACGGCCGCGGCCATCACGACCACGTCGGCGTCGGCGGCCGCCTTCAGCACCGCCTCGCGCAGCTGCACCGCGGTGCCGACGTGGACCACGTCGACCCCGGCCGGGTCGGCCATGCCGGTGTTGGCCTCGATCAGCGTGACCCGGGCCCCGCGCGCAGCGGCGGTGCGGGCCAGCGCGTAGCCCTGCTTGCCGGAGGAGCGGTTCCCCAGGTACCGGACCGGGTCGAGCGGCTCCCGGGTCCCGCCGGCGCTCACCACGACGTGACGGCCGACCAGGTCCGGGGCGGCCACGCCGCGGGCCAGCACCCTGCGGCAGACCTCGAAGATCTCCGCCGGCTCCGGCAGCCGGCCCTTGCCGGTGTCGACGCCCGTGAGCCGGCCGACCGCGGGATCGACGACGACCGCGCCGCGGCGGCGCAGCGTCGCCACGTTCTCCCGGGTGGCGGGGTGCTCCCACATCTCGGTGTGCATCGCGGGCGCGAAGACGACCGGACAGCGGGCGGTGAGCAGGGTGTTCGTCAGCAGGTCGTCGGCGAGGCCGTGGGCGGCCCTGGCGAGCACGTCGGCGGTGGCCGGGGCGACGACGACGAGGTCGGCGCCCTGCCCGATGCGCACGTGCGGGACCTCGTGGACGTCCGACCAGACCTCGGTGGAGACCGGGTGCCCCGACAGGGCCGACCATGTCGCGGCGCCGACGAACTGGAGCGCCGAGGCGGTGGGCACCACCCGGACGTCGTGTCCGGACTCGGTCAGCCGGCGCAACAGCTCGCACGCCTTGTAGGCGGCGATGCCGCCGCTGACCCCCAGGACGACCTTCGGCTTGTCCACTGCGTCTCCCGCTCCCCACCGGTGGCGATACGTATCGCCTCTATGACACACCACAGGCCCGGCGGATGCTCCGCCGGGCCTGTGGTGACAGTGCCGATTGCTCCCGGGGCGGCCGCGGCCGATCCGGACGGGTACTACTGGGCCGGGCCCTCGACGGCCTCGGAGGTCAGCAGGCCCGCGTTGATCTCGCGCAGGGCGATCGAGAGCGGCTTCTCGTGCACGTGGGTGTCCACCAGCGGACCGACGTACTCGAGGAGACCCTCACCGAGCTGCGAGTAGTACGCGTTGATCTGACGCGCACGCTTGGCCGCGTAGATCACCAGGCTGTACTTCGAGTCGGTCGCCTCGAGCAGCTCGTCGATCGGCGGGTTGATGATGCCCTCGGGCGCGGTGATGGAAGAGGACACGCTCTAGCCTTCCGAAGAAACTACGGGGAAATCAGAAAGATCAGACAACTTCCATCAAGGCTAGCAGCTCGCGCGCGACGTCCTCGACGGAGGTGTTGACCAGGGTGGTGTCGAACTCGGACTCCGCGGCCAGCTCGACCTTCGCCGCCTCGAGGCGGCGCTCGATGACGTCGGGGGCCTCGGTGCCGCGGCCGGTGAGGCGGCGGACCAGTTCGTCCCAGCTCGGCGGGGCCAGGAAGACCAGCTGGGAGTCCGGCATGGACTCCTTGACCTGACGCGCGCCCTGGAGATCGATCTCCAGGAGCACCGGCTCCCCGGCCTCCAGGCGATCCTGGACCGCACGGCGCGGAGTGCCGTAGCGGTTGCCCGCGAACTCAGCCCATTCCAGCAACTCGCCGTTGGCGACCAGCTTGTCGAACTCGTCGTCGCCGACGAAGAAGTACTGGACACCGTGACGCTCGCCGGGGCGCGGCTTCCGGGTGGTGGCCGACACCGAGAGCCAGACCTCGGGGTGGACCTTGCGCATATGGGCGACGACCGTGCTCTTGCCGACCCCTGAGGGGCCGGAGAGCACGGTCAGCCGCGGACGTGCCTCTGCTGCCATGCAGCGATTATCCAGGTTCCCGGGAGTGCCCGGGAACGTCAGGCGGGGCCGCCGCCGAACTCACGCTCGAGCGACGCGATCTGGTTCGAACCGAGACCCCGCACACGGCGGCTCTCGGAGATGCCCAGTCGCTCCATGATCTGCTTGGCACGGACCTTGCCGACGCCGGGGAGCGACTCGAGCAGGGCGGAGACCTTCATCTTGCCGATGACGTTGTTCTCCTGGCCCTGCTTGATGACCTCGTGGAGGGAGGCGCCGGAGTGCTTGAGTCGATTCTTGACCTCGGCCCGCTCCCGGCGAGCCGCGGCGGCCTTTTCGAGCGCGGCTGCGCGCTGTTCAGGGGTAAGGGGCGGAAGAGCCACGCCTACGTCACCTCGGATGTCGAACTGTCGGATACGGACCGGTGAGGAACCTAGTCGGCCCACACCAGGCGAGCAACGAACAACGCAGTGGCCGTTGCATCGCTGACTCTCGACGGAGACTAGCGGCCGAGACCGCTCCAGTCAGCGAGAACAGCGGAAAAGTCCTGGTCAGCATCGGCCGACCTGGATATTCCAGACATACTGACCCGCTTTCTGTCAAGAAAGCGTCGGTCGAAGACGCAGATGAGGGCCCTGCCCAGTGCTTCGGCAGGGCCCTCGGAGGGCCTGGCTCCGCCCCGGAGAACCGGTCAGGGGCCCGGGACGGGTACCCGGGACTCCCCGGGAGCGGGCTCGGAGCGGACGCGGAGCGCCTCAAGGCACGGCCCCGGGGAGAGCCGGGTCCCCGGGCCGACCCTCGCGTACGCCTACGCGCCCTCGACCGCCGCACGGACCTCGTCGGCGAAGCGCTCCGCGGCCCCGCGCAGGGAGGCCGCGTCCGGGCCGTGGCGCAGGACGCCGCGGCTCACGCTCGGCACGACGTTGCGCACGGCGGGACCGAACACGCCGGGCAGGTCGGCCGGGGTCGCCCCCTGGGCGCCGATGCCCGGTGCGAGGAGCGGGCCGTTGATGTCCAGGTCCACGCCCGCGTCGCCGAGCGTGGCGCCGACCACGGCGCCGACCGGGCCCATCGGGTCAGCCCCGGCATTCTCGTCGGCCATGTGGTTCAGCATGAGCTGGGCGAGCGAGCCTCCGCCGGACGCCGTCGCGCGCTGGACCTCGGCGCCCTCCGGGTTGGAGGTGAGTGCGAGGACGAAGACCCCGCAGCCGCTGAGGACGGCCTGGTCGAGCGCCGGTCGCAGTGACCCGAAGCCGAGGTACGGCGAGACCGTCACGGCGTCGGAGAACAGCGGCGAGTCCTTCCGGAGGAACGCCTCCGCGTAGGCGCCCATGGTGGAGCCGATGTCGCCGCGCTTGGCGTCCATCAGGACCAGCGCGCCGGCGGCCCGGGAGTCCTCCACGGCCTTCTCCAGCACCGCGATGCCGCGCGAGCCGAAACGCTCGAAGAAGGCGGACTGCGGCTTGAGGACGGCGACCCGGTCGGCCAGCGCCTCGACCACAGTACGGGTGAACCGCTCCAGACCGTTGACGTCGTCGTCCAGCCCCCAGGCGGTGAGCAGCGAGGCGTGCGGATCGATCCCCACGCACAGGGGGCCGCGGGTGTCCATGGCGTGGCGCAGACGGGTGCCGAACGGTTCCGTGGGGCTCATGCGGTGGCTGCCTTTCGGGTCTCGGCGCCGACGGCCTCGGCGAGGGTGGCGTAGGGGCTCGCGGCGAGCCGGGCGGCCAGGCCCTTGTGGACGGCCCGGGCGTAGAACGGGCCCTCGTAGACGAACGCGCTGTAGCCCTGGACGAGGGTGGCCCCCGCCAGGATGCGCTGCCAGGCGTCCTCGGCGTTCTCGATGCCGCCGACGCCCACGAGGGTGATGCGGTCGCCCACGCGTGCGTACAGGCGGCGGAGCACCTCCAGGGAGCGCTCCTTGACGGGGGCGCCGGAGAGCCCGCCGGTCTCCTTCACCAGCGCCGGGTCGGACCTCAGGCCGAGACCGTCGCGGGCGATGGTGGTGTTGGTGGCGATGATGCCGTCGAGGCCCAGCTCCACGGCGAGATCGGCGACGGCGTCCACGTCCTCGTCGGCGAGGTCCGGGGCGATCTTGACCAGGAGGGGGACGCGACGGCCGGTGACCGTGCGGTCGGCGGCCGCGCGCACCGCGCTGAGCAGGGGGCGCAGCGCCTGAGTGGCCTGGAGGTTCCGCAGGCCGGGGGTGTTCGGCGAGCTGACGTTGACGACCAGGTAGTCCGCGTGGGCGGCGAGCCGCTCGGTGGAGGTCACGTAGTCCCCGACGGCCTCGTCCTCGGGGACGACCTTGGTCTTGCCGATGTTGACGCCGACGACCGTCCGGAAGATCTCCCGGCGGGCGGCGAGCCGGGCGGCGACGGCGGCGGAGCCGTCGTTGTTGAAGCCCATGCGGTTGATCAGCGCCCGGTCCGGCACGAGCCGGAAGAGCCTTTTGCGGGGATTGCCCGGCTGGGGCTGTGCCGTGACGGTGCCGATCTCCACATGGTCGAACCCGAGCATGGACATGCCGTCGATGGCGACGGCGTTCTTGTCGAAGCCCGCGGCGAGCCCGAACGGGCCGTGCATCCGCAGTCCGAGGGCCTCGGTGCGCAGTTCCTCGTAGCGGGGTGCGAGCGCGGCGGCGGCGAACGTGCGCAGCACCGGGACGCGGGCCACGAGCCGGATCCACCGGAAGGCGAGGTGGTGGGCCTCCTCCGGGTCCATCCGCTTGAAGACCAGGTTGAAGAAGAGCTTGTACATCTCAGTGGTGTCCTGTGTGTCCTCACGAGGACGGGTGTCCTCACGAAGAGGGGGACACCGCTCCGGTGTCCCCCTCGTGGGCTGCTAGTCGCGGGCCGCGGTCAGCTGCTCCGCGTGTTCCTGGAGTGAACGGACGCCCACCCCGCCGAGGTTGAGCGCGTCGATGCCCTGGACCGCCGCCGCGAGCGCCTGGACCGTCGTCAGGCAGGGCACGCCGCGGGCCACGGCCGCGGTGCGGATGTCGTAGCCGTCGAGGCGGCCGCCCGTGCCGTAGGGAGTGTTGACGATGAGGTCGACCTGGCCGTCGTGGATGAGCTGGACGATGGTCCTCTCACCGCCGGGCCCCTCCCCCTCGGACTGCTTGCGCACGACCGTGGCATGGATGCCGTTGCGCTTGAGCACTTCGGCGGTGCCCGACGTGGCGAGCAGTTCGAAGCCGTGCGCGACCAGTTCCCGGGCCGGGAAGATCATCGAGCGCTTGTCCCGGTTGGCGACCGAGATGAAGGCGCGGCCCTTGGTGGGCAGCGGGCCGTAGGCCCCGGCCTGCGACTTCGCGTACGCCGTGCCGAAGACGTTGTCGATGCCCATGACCTCGCCGGTGGAGCGCATCTCCGGACCGAGGACGGTGTCGACACCGCGTCCGTGGATGTCGCGGAAACGGCTCCACGGCATCACGGCCTCCTTGACGGAGATCGGGGCGTCCAGCGGGAGCGTGCCCCCGTCGCCCTGGGCCGGCAGCAGGCCCTCCTCGCGCAGTTCGGCGATGGTGGCGCCGAGCGAGATCCGCGCGGCGGCCTTGGCCAGCGGTACGGCGGTCGCCTTCGAGGTGAACGGGACGGTGCGGGAGGCGCGCGGGTTGGCCTCCAGCACGTACAGGATGTCGCCGGCCATCGCGAACTGGATGTTGATCAGTCCGCGGACACCGACGCCGCGGGCGATGGCCTCGGTCGACGCCCGCAGCCGCTTGACGTCGAAACCGCCGAGCGTGATCGGAGGAAGGGCGCAGGCCGAGTCGCCGGAGTGGATACCGGCCTCCTCGATGTGCTCCATGACGCCGCCGAGGTACAGCTCGGAGCCGTCGTAGAGCGCGTCCACGTCGATCTCGATGGCGTCGTCGAGGAAGCGGTCGACCAGGACCGGCCGGTCGGGTCCGATCTCGGTGGACTCCGAGATGTACGCCTGCAGCCGGGTCTCGTCGTAGACGATCTCCATGCCGCGGCCGCCGAGCACGTACGAGGGGCGGACGAGCACCGGGTAGCCGATCTCGTCGGCGATGGCCTTGGCCTCGGAGAAGGTGGTCGCGGTGCCGTGCTTGGGCGCCGGGAGGCCGGCGTCGGCGAGGACCCGGCCGAAGGCGCCGCGGTCCTCGGCGGCGTGGATGGCCTCGGGTGACGTGCCGACGATCGGGACGCCGTTGTCCTTCAGGGCCTGCGAGAGACCGAGCGGGGTCTGCCCGCCGAGCTGGACCACGACACCGGCGACCGGTCCGGCCTGCTGCTCGGCGTGCACGATCTCCAGGACGTCCTCCAGGGTGAGCGGCTCGAAGTACAGCCGGTCGGAGGTGTCGTAGTCGGTGGAGACCGTCTCGGGGTTGCAGTTGACCATGACGGTCTCGTAGCCGGCGTCGTGGAGCGCGAAGGAGGCGTGGACGCAGGAGTAGTCGAACTCGATGCCCTGGCCGATGCGGTTCGGGCCGGAGCCCAGGATGATCACCGCGGGCTTCTCGCGCGGGGCGACCTCGGACTCCTCGTCGTAGGACGAGTAGAAGTACGGGGTGCGCGCGGCGAACTCGGCGGCGCAGGTGTCGACGGTCTTGTAGACCGGGCGGATGCCCAGGGCGTGGCGCACCTCGCGGACGACGTCCTCGCGCAGGCCGCGGATGCCGCCGATCTGGGCGTCCGAGAAGCCGTGCCGCTTGGCCTCGGCCAGCAGTTCGGGGTCGAGCTTCTCGGCGGCGGCCAGGTCGTCGGCGATCTCCTTGATCAGGAAGAGCTGGTCGACGAACCAGGGGTCGATCCTCGACGCGTCGAAGACCTCCTGCTGGGTGGCTCCGGCACGGATGGCCCCCATCACCGTGTTGATCCGGCCGTCGGTCGGGCGGCCCGCCTCGCGCAGCAGCTCGTCCTTGTCGCCGGGCTCGCCCGCGAAGTCGAACTGGCTGCCCTTCTTCTCCAGCGAGCGCAGCGCCTTCTGCAGGGCCTCGGTGAAGTTGCGGCCGATGGCCATGGCCTCGCCCACGGACTTCATGGTGGTGGTGAGCGTGCTGTCCGCGGAGGGGAACTTCTCGAAGGCGAAGCGCGGGGCCTTGACGACCACGTAGTCGAGGGTCGGCTCGAAGGACGCGGGTGTCTGCTCCGTGATGTCGTTGGGGATCTCGTCGAGGGTGTAGCCCACGGCGAGCCGGGCCGCGATCTTCGCGATCGGGAATCCGGTGGCCTTGGAGGCCAGCGCGGAGGAGCGGGACACCCGCGGGTTCATCTCGATGACGATGACCCGGCCGTCCTCGGGGTTGACGGCGAACTGGATGTTGCAGCCGCCGGTGTCGACGCCGACCTCGCGGATGACGGCGATGCCGATGTCGCGCAGGGTCTGGTACTCGCGGTCGGTCAGCGTCATCGCGGGCGCGACCGTGATCGAGTCGCCGGTGTGCACGCCCATGGGGTCGAAGTTCTCGATGGAGCAGACGACCACGACGTTGTCGTTCTTGTCGCGCATCAGCTCCAGCTCGTACTCCTTCCAGCCCAGGATGGACTCCTCCAGGAGCACCTCGGTGGTGGGCGACAGGGTCAGGCCCTGGCCGGCGATGCGGCGCAGTTCGTCCTCGTCGTGCGCGAAGCCGGAACCCGCGCCGCCCATGGTGAAGGAGGGCCGTACGACCACGGGGTAGCCGCCGAGGGTCTCGACGCCCGCGAGCACGTCGTCCATGGAGTGGCAGATCACCGAGCGGGCGGACTCGCCGTGGCCGATCTTCTTGCGGACCTCCTCCACGACCTCCTTGAACAGGTCGCGGTCCTCGCCCTTGTTGATCGCGTCGACGTTGGCGCCGATCAGCTCGACGCCGTACTTCTCCAGCGTCCCCGCCTCGTGGAGGGAGATCGCCGTGTTGAGCGCGGTCTGGCCGCCGAGGGTGGGCAGGAGCGCGTCGGGGCGCTCCTTGGCGATGATCTTCTCGACGTACTCGGGAGTGATCGGCTCCACGTACGTGGCGTCGGCGATCTCCGGGTCGGTCATGATCGTCGCCGGGTTGGAGTTCACCAGGATGACGCGCAGGCCCTCGGACTTGAGGACCCGGCAGGCCTGGGTGCCGGAGTAGTCGAACTCGGCTGCCTGACCGATGACGATCGGGCCGGAGCCGATGACCAGGACGGACTGGATATCGGTGCGCTTAGGCACGCTGGCCCTCCATCAGGGAGACGAAGCGGTCGAACAGGTACGCGGCGTCGTGCGGGCCCGCGGCCGCTTCAGGGTGGTACTGGACGCTGAAGGCCGGCTGGTCGAGCAGCTGGAGGCCCTCCACCACGTCGTCGTTGAGACAGACGTGGGAGACCTCGGCGCGGCCGTAGGGGGTCTCGGAGACCTTGTCGAGAGGGGCGTCCACGGCGAAGCCGTGGTTGTGCGCGGTGACCTCGACCTTGCCGGTCGTGCGGTCCTGCACGGGCTGGTTGATGCCGCGGTGGCCGTACTTGAGCTTGTACGTCCCGAAGCCGAGCGCCCGGCCCAGGATCTGGTTGCCGAAGCAGATGCCGAACAGCGGGGTCCGACGCTCCAGCACGCCCCGCATGACGGACACGGCGTGGTCGGCGGTGGCCGGGTCGCCGGGGCCGTTGGAGAAGAACACGCCGTCGGGGGCGACCGCGTACACGTCCTCGACCGTGGCGGTCGCGGGCAGCACATGCACCTCGATGCCGCGCTCGGCCATGCGGTGCGGTGTCATGCCCTTGATGCCCAGGTCGACGGCGGCGACGGTGAACCTCGCCGAGCCGACCGCCACGGCCTCGCCGTCGGGGCCGATCGCGGGGACGACGTACGACTCCTTCGTGGCGACCTCGGCGGAGAGATCGGCGCCCTTCATCTCGGGCGCCTGGCGGACCTCGGCGAGCATCGTGCCCTCGTCGGGCAGGGCGTTGCCGGAGAAGATGCCGACGCGCATCGCGCCCCGCTCCCGCAGGTGGCGGGTGAGGGCGCGGGTGTCGACACCGCTGATGCCGACCACGCCCTGGGCGGCGAGCTCCTCGTCGAGGGACCGGCGGGAGCGCCAGTTCGAGGGGACCCGGGCGGGGTCGCGTACGACGTAGCCGGACACCCAGATGCGCGACGACTCGGGGTCCTCGTCGTTGACGCCGGTGTTGCCGACGTGCGGGGCGGTCATCACCACGACCTGGCGGTGGTACGACGGGTCGGTCAGGGTCTCCTGGTAGCCGGTCATACCGGTGGAGAACACCGCCTCGCCGAAGGTCACCCCCACGGCCCCGTAGGCGCGGCCGCGGAAGGTGCGGCCGTCCTCCAGGACGAGTACGGCGGGAACGCGGGTTCCCCTGGTGGAGGTCGTCATCGTGCGGCGCCTTCCGTCGTGTCGTTCTTGGTCATGGAGTTGAGGGCCTCGACCCAGGCCGGGTGCCCGGCGGCCCGGTCGGAGCGGAAACCGGAGTCGATCAGCCGGTCGCCGTGCTCCCAGGTGACGATCAGCAGTCCGCCCTCGGTGAGGACCTTCCCGGCGATGCCCTTGTCGAGGCGGGCCCCGCGCAGGGCCGCGGCCGGGACGAAGAAGTCGGCGGCCCCGGGGCGCACGACGTCGATCCCGGCGTCGGTGAGCGTCAGCTCGGCGCGGCTGCGGTTGCCGAGTCCCCGGGCGACGATGCGGTCGAGCCACTGACCGGCGGTCGTGGAGCCGTGGTAGCGGCCGCTGAGCCGGAGCTTGGCCTCACCGGCGTCCTCGGGGGCGGTCGGAAGCTCGGGCAGCCCTGACTGGAGCTCACCCCGCCACTTCCAGCCCTGGCGCATCAGCCAGTAGACGAGGGCGATGAACAGCAGCAGTCCGGCGACCCAGCCGAGCCGTGCGGCCCAGTCGGTCACCTCCGCCGACTTCCGCTCGACCTCTCCGGCCGCCTGAATGATCAGTGGTGTCGTCACGCCAGCTTCCCGTCCATGAGCGTCGCGCGGCCCCGCAGGAACGTGTGGGTGACGCGCCCCGGCAGCTCGCGGCCCTCGTAGGGGGTGTTGCGGCTGCGGGAGGCGAAGCCCGCGGGGTCCACGGTTCCACGGTATGCCGGATCGAGCAGGGTGAGGTTGGCGGGCTCACCTGCCGAGACGGGCCGCCCGTGGCCCTCGGCGCGGCCGATCCGGGCGGGCTTGAACGACATCCGGTCGGCGACGCCCTCCCAGGTCAGCAGCCCGGTGTCGACCATCGTGTGCTGGACGACGGAGAGCGCGGTCTCCAGGCCGACCATGCCCATCGCGGCCGCGGCCCACTCGCAGTCCTTGTCCTCGTGCGGGTGCGGGGCGTGGTCCGTGGCGACGATGTCGATCGTGCCGTCGGCCAGGGCCTCGCGCAGCGCCATCACGTCCCGCTCGGTGCGCAGCGGCGGGTTGACCTTGTAGACGGGGTCGTACGTGCGGACCAGCTCGTCGGTGAGGAGCAGGTGGTGGGGGGTGACCTCGGCGGTGACGTCGATGCCGCGGGACTTGGCCCAGCGGACGATCGCGACGGAGCCGGCGGTCGACAGGTGGCAGATGTGGACGCGGGAGCCGACGTGCTCGGCCAGCAGCACGTCCCGGGCGATGATCGACTCCTCGGCGACGGCCGGCCAGCCGCCCAGTCCCAGCTCGGCGGAGACGACGCCCTCGTTCATCTGGGCGCCCTCGGTGAGCCGGGGCTCCTGCGCGTGCTGCGCCACCACGCCGCCGAAGGCCTTCACGTACTCCAGCGCCCGGCGCATGATCACCGCGTCGTCGACGCACTTGCCGTCGTCGGAGAAGACGGTGACGGCGGCGGCGGAGTCGTGCATGGCGCCGAGCTCGGCGAGCTTCCTGCCCTCCAGGCCGACGGTGACGGCGCCGATGGGCTGGACGTCGCAGTAGCCGTGCTCCCTGCCGAGCCGCCACACCTGCTCGACGACGCCGGCGGTGTCGGCCACCGGGAAGGTGTTGGCCATGGCGAACACGGCCGTGTAACCGCCGCTCGCCGCCGCGCGGGTGCCGGTGAGGACGGTCTCGGAGTCCTCACGGCCGGGCTCACGGAGGTGGGTGTGCAGGTCGACCAGGCCGGGGAGCAGGATCCTGCCCTCCGCCTCGACGACGGTCGCGTCGCCGCTCTCGATCCCGGTGCCGACCTCGGCGATGGTCTCGCCGTCGATCAGTACGTCCCGCGCCTCGCCGCCGAGCACCTTCGCGCCACGGATAAGGATCTTGCTCATGGGTTACTTCGTCTCCTCGGTACGGGCGTGGGTGACGGCGGGCTCGTTGCCGCCGAGAAGCAGGTAGAGGACCGCCATCCGGGTGTGCACGCCGTTGGCGACCTGTTCGACGGCGGTGCAGCGGCCGGAGTCGGCGACCTCGGCGGTGATCTCCATGCCGCGCACCATGGGGCCGGGGTGCATCACGATGGCGTGCTCGGGCATCCGCGCCATGCGGTCGCCGTCGAGGCCGTAGCGCCGCGAGTACTCGCGCTCGGTCGGGAAGAAGGCCGCGTTCATGCGCTCGCGCTGGACCCGCAGCATCATCACGGCGTCGCTCTTCGGCAGCGTGCTGTCCAGGTCGTAGGAGACCTCGCAGGGCCAGTGGCCGACGCCGACGGGCAGCAGGGTGGGCGGCGCGACCAGGGTGACCTCGGCGCCGAGGGTGTGCAGCAGGTCCACGTTGGAGCGGGCGACACGGCTGTGCAGGATGTCGCCGACGATCGTGATGCGCTTGCCCGACAGGTCCTGCCCCAGGCCGGCGTCCCGCCCGACGAGGCGGCGGCGCATGGTGAAGGCGTCGAGCAGCGACTGGGTGGGGTGCTGGTGGGTGCCGTCACCGGCGTTGATGACCGCGGCGTCGATCCAGCCGGAGGTCGCGAGCCGGTAGGGGGCGCCGGAGGCGCCGTGCCGGATGACGACGGCGTCGACGCCCATCGCCTCCAGGGTCTGAGCGGTGTCCTTGAGCGACTCGCCCTTGGAGACGGACGAGCCCTTGGCGGCGAAGTTGATGACGTCCGCGGACAGCCGCTTCTCCGCGGCCTCGAAGGAGATCCGGGTCCTGGTCGAGTCCTCGAAGAAGAGGTTGACGACGGTCCGGCCGCGCAGGGTCGGCAGTTTCTTGATCGGCCGGTCGGCGACCCGGGCCATCTCCTCGGCGGTGTCGAGGATCAGGACGGCGTCGTCACGGGTGAGGTCGGCGGCCGAGATGAGGTGACGCTTCATCTGGGTGTGCTCCAGGGTGTGGAGATGTGCGGGCATGCGGGCGCGCGAGCGCTGCCCGGGGGCGGTGACGGGGGCCGGACCGGGCTGCTACTGCTCGCCGGCCGGGGCGGTCTCCCGCACGCCCAGGAGCACGGTGTCGCGACCGTCCTCCTCGGAGAGCTGGACCTTGACCGTCTCCCGCAGCGACGTCGGGAGGTTCTTGCCGACGTAGTCGGCGCGGATGGGCAGCTCGCGGTGGCCCCGGTCCACCAGGACCGCGAGCTGGACGGCGCGCGGACGGCCGATGTCGTTCAGCGCGTCGAGGGCGGCGCGGATGGTGCGGCCGGAGAAGAGCACGTCGTCGACGAGGACGACCAGCCGGCCGTCGATGCCGTCGGCCGGGATGTCCGTGCGCGCGAGGGCACGGGCGGGACGGAGCCGCAGGTCGTCGCGGTACATGGTGATGTCGAGCGAGCCGACGGGGATGGTGCGGCCGGTGATCCCGGCAAGCTTGGCGGCGAGCCGGTCGGCCAGGAACACGCCGCGGGTCGGGATGCCGAGGAGCACCACGTCGTCGGCGCCCTTGGCGCGCTCGACGATCTCGTGGGCGATGCGGGTCAGTACCCGCGCGATGTCGGGGCCCTCGAGAACGGGGCGCGCGACGTCGGAAGTGTGTGCGTCCATACGAAACGGACCTCCTTCTCCGCCTCACGGGACGGACCTTAAAGGACGTCGGATTTTGCGCCGTCCACGCTACCAGGGTCCGCGAGGGGCCCTGACCACCCCCTCGGGAGGGGCGTACGGACCATTCGGCTTGACGAGGCCAAGTAACGCTGCGTAACCTTCACAGTGAGTGACCAGCCGCGCGGCCGAGCCGCACGTGATACAGCGTCCGGGGAGCTATATGTCCAGCGAATACGCAAAACAGCTCGGGGCCAAGCTCCGCGCCATCCGTACCCAGCAGGGGCTCTCGCTCCACGGGGTGGAGGAGAAGTCCCAGGGCCGCTGGAAGGCCGTCGTCGTCGGGTCGTACGAGCGCGGGGACCGCGCGGTGACGGTTCAGCGCCTGGCCGAGCTGGCGGACTTCTACGGTGTTCCGGTGCAGGAGCTCCTTCCCGGCACCACGCCGGGCGGTGCCGCCGAGCCGCCGCCGAAGCTCGTTCTCGATCTCGAGCGTCTTGCCCACGTCCCCGCCGAGAAGGCCGGACCATTGCAGCGCTATGCGGCGACCATCCAGAGCCAGCGCGGGGACTACAACGGCAAGGTGCTCTCGATCCGCCAGGACGACCTGCGCACGCTCGCCGTCATCTACGACCAGTCGCCCTCGGTGCTCACCGAGCAGTTGATCAGCTGGGGCGTGCTGGACGCCGACGCGCGTCGCGCTGTCGCCCACGAAGAGGGCTGACGCCCCAACAGCAGAAACGTTGCCGCCGGGCCGTGGGAGGGGCTGCCTCCCACGGCCCGACCGTGTTCCGTCCCCTGTACGTGCCGCCGCCGGGACGGGCCCGCAGCGGTCCCTCGGGCCGACACCACGGCGAGCGACTGCCCGGGGCCCCGCCCCGCGCGGGAACGCCGAAGGTCCGCAGCACCGCGGTGCTGCGGACCTTCGCGGCTCGGCCGGCCCCAGCCGGGCCTACGCGTCGCGCAGGGTCGGCTTCAGGTCCTTGAAGCGCCCCAGCAGGCCGTTCACGAAGGACGGCGACTCGTCCGTGGAGAACTCCTTGGCGAGCTGCACCGCCTCGTCGATCACCACGGCGTCCGGGGTGTCGTCCACCCAGACCAGTTCGTAAGCGCCGAGCCGGAGGATGTTGCGGTCCACGACGGGCATCCGGTCGAGCGTCCAGCCGACCGCGTATGCGGCGATCAGCTCGTCGATCCGGTCCGCGTGCTCCGCGTACCCCTCGACCAGCTCCATCGTGTACTCGTTGACCGGCGGCTGACGGTCGTCGGACCGCGAGTGCCGGATCCAGTCCGCGAGGACCTCCTGCACGGAGGCACCGCGCTGGTCGGCCTCGAAGAGGATCTGGAAGGCACGCTTGCGGGCCTTGTTGCGGGCAGCCACGGTTAGCTGTTCACCCGGCCGAGGTAGTCGCCGGAACGGGTGTCGACCTTGATCTTCTCACCGGTGGTGATGAAGAGCGGGACCTGGATGGTGTAGCCGGTCTCCAGGGTGGCGGGCTTGGTGCCGCCCGTGGAGCGGTCGCCCTGGACGCCCGGCTCGGTCTCCTGGATGACGAGCTCGACGGCCGCGGGCAGCTCGACGTAGAGCACCTCGCCCTCGTGCGTCGCGACGGTGGCGGTGAAGCCCTCGATGAGGAAGTTGGCGGCGTCGCCGACGGCGTTGCGGGCGACGTGCAGCTGGTCGTACGTCTGCATGTCCATGAACACGAAGTACTCGCCGTCCATGTACGAGAACTGCATGTCGCGGCGGTCGACGGTGGCCGTCTCGACCTTCACGCCGGCGTTGAAGGTCTTGTCGACGATCTTGCCGGAGAGCACGTTCTTGAGCTTGGTGCGCACGAAGGCCGGGCCCTTGCCGGGCTTGACGTGCTGGAACTCGACGACGGACCAGAGCTGGTCGTTGTCGAGCTTGAGCACCATGCCGTTCTTGAGGTCGTTCGTGGTGGCCACGGTTGCGGAATCTCCTGGACTGACGCTGGTGGACGACCGGGGAGGAGCGAAGGTGCGCGCTGCGAGCGGAGCTACAGCGCGAGCAGCTCCTTGGTCGTGATGGTGAGTAGCTCGGGTCCGCCGTCCGCCTCCTGGCGCACGACGAGCGTGTCATCGATCCGGACTCCGCCCCGGCCCGGGAGGTGGACCCCCGGTTCGACGGTGACCGGCACACAAGCGTCCAGTTTACCCATGGCCGCAGGTGCCAGCTGCGGGTCCTCGTCGATTTCCAGTCCTACACCGTGGCCGGTGAGGGGCGCGAGTCCCTCGCCGTAGCCCGCCGAGTCGAGGAGGTGGCGGGCCGCGCGGTCGACGTCCCGGTACCCGGCACCCGGCAGGAGCGCCTCGCGACCGGCCCGCTGAGCGGCGAAGACGAGGTCGTACAGGTCGATCTGCCAGTCCGCGGGAGAGGTGCCGATGACGAAGGTCCGGCCGATCTCGCAGCGGTAGCCACGGTAGTTGGCGCCGAGGCAGACGGAGAGGAAATCACCCTCCTCGACGCGCCGGTCCGAGGGCCGGTGCCGGCGACGTCCGGCGTTGGGCCCGGTGGCGACCGAGGTCGGGAAGGCGGGGCCGTCGGCACCGTGGTCCACGAGCCGGCGTTCGAGCTCGAGGGCGAGATGGCGCTCGGTGCGGCCGACCAGGATGGACTCCAGCAGTTCACCGAGGGCCTGGTCGGTGATCTCGGCCGCGATCCGCAGGCACGCGATCTCGTCCTCGTCCTTCACCATCCGCTGCTGTTCGACGGCGCCGTCCAGATCGGTCAGCCGGAGACCCGGCGCGACCGTGCCGAGGGCGCGGTGGCGGGCGACGGTGAGGTGGTTCTCCTCGACGGCGAGTCCGTCCGCGCCGGAGCCGGCCGCGGTCTCCGCCGCGGCGACGGCGGGATCATGACCGTGCAGCGGCAGGACGGTCAGCCGCAGCTGCTCGTCCAGACGTCCGTCCACGGGGTCGCCGGTGGGCGCGGTGGGGCACAGCAGTTCGTCCGCGGACTCCCCGGCGGCCCCCAGGAGCAGGACGGCGCCGGGCGGAGCGCCGCCCGCGAGGTAACGGACGTTGGCAGGCCGGGAGATCAGCGCCGCGGCGCTCCCGGTCGCGACACACCGGTCGCGCAGCCGGCTGCGGCGGACAGCGAACACCTCGGACATGAGACGAGCCTAAGAGCGCGGAGCGGATCCGGCCGGTTGAGAGCGTCCGTGCGGGGTTCCTCCGAGGTGCGCCCTCGCGGGGCGGGCGGGCGGACGGCGCCGCGGCGCGGGCAGGGGCGGTCCGCTGCCGCGCGGGCAGGGGGGGCGCCTCTCGCGGCGGCGGGGCCGATCATGGCGTCCGGCGTCCGGCGCGCTCCGGGGCTCGTGACCGGGACGGCGTGCTCGACGGCCCTCCCACGCTCCCGCTGGGCAGGGCGGCTCTCCGCGCCACCGCCACGCTCGAAGCCCGGACCCGCGCCGCCTCCGCGCCCCGGCGCCTCCCCGCCGCCGCGAGGGGCACCCCCGGCGGGTACGCACCGCGCACGGCCCCGCGCCACGCAACGCGCCTACCAGGCCGGTGGGCTCTGCAGCGCCCTGGCCAGCACGTCGTCCAGGACGCGCGCGGTCGTCTCCACGTCGCACTGGGAGTTGTCGATGATCGGGAGGCCGGAGCCGTACCAGCCGGCCATGCGGCCGTGGATGCCGGCGACCTCCTCGTCCGAGAGACGGCGGTTGCCGCTGCGCTCGGCGTTGCGCTCCAGGACGACATCCAGGCCGGGCAGGAGCACCACGGGCAGCAGTCCGGGTCCGACGTGGCGCTTCCAGCCACCGAGTCCGACGACGGGACGGTCGGGGAAGACGGCGTCGTCGAGGATGCAGGAGATGCCGTTGGCCAGGAAGTTGCGGGCGGCGAAGCCGCAGGTCCGGCGTGCCAGGCGGTACTGGGCCTCCGACTGGTCGTTCCAGCCGGTCTGGGGGTCGGCGAAGCCGGAGCAGACCCATTCGCGGACGTCGTCGAGGCTGATGTGCGCGGTGGGGACGCGGCGGCGCTGTGCCCAGTGCCGGGCGACGGTCGTCTTGCCCGCGCCCGCCGGGCCGATCAGCAGGACCGCGAGGGTGGCGCTGCCGGTGCCGTTGTCGGCGGGCGGTGCGGGGAGCGGAACCGGTCCGCCCGGCGGGAGTGCGACGTGCCCCGTGTCCGGGGCGGGCGGCGCGGGGACCTGCTGCCCGGGGTCGCTCCAGCCCGGGGCGGGCGGCCCCTGCGGAGGCGGAGGGGTCCGCGGCGGCGGGCCGGGGTGCTGGGACCGGTGTGGCCATCCGGCCGCCGGGTCGTGCCCGGGTACGGGTCCCGGGACGTGTCCCGGCCCGTGGGGAGGCAGCGGAGCTCCCACTGCGTGCTGCATCCGGCGCCACTCCGTCTCGTACGACTTCACGCTGGTCGGACGGGAGTTGGCCCGTCCGCACCGAACGGTACCCTCCCCGGCCGCTCCTGTGGGAACGGCCGGGCAGGGTGCGACGTGCCCGGGGCCGGCGGGTTCAGCCGGCGAGTTCCTCGGCCAGCGCGCGCAGCGCCAGCCGGTACGAGCCGATCCCGAATCCGGCGACGGTTCCCGAGGCGACCGCCGCGATCACCGAGGTGTGGCGGAACTCCTCGCGTGCGTACGGGTTCGAGATGTGCACCTCGATCAGCGGGGCGGTCCGCTGGGCGGCGGCGTCGCGCATGCCGTACGAGTAGTGCGTGAACGCTCCGGGGTTGACGACGACGGGGATCGAGCCGTCGGCGGCCTCGTGCAGCCAGCGGATCATCTCGCCCTCGTCGTTGGTCTCCCGGACGTCGACGTCGAAGCCGAGCTCCCTGCCCAGCGTCCGGCACGCGTCGACCAGGCCCGCGTACGAGGTGGAGCCGTACACGTCCGGCTCACGGGAACCGAGGCGCCCGAGGTTCGGGCCGTTCAGGACGAGGACCCGGCGGCTCACCCGGACACCTCACCGAACGCGGCGAGCAGCACGGCCGGGTCCGGGCCCTCCAGCACGGTGGGCTTGGCGAGGCCGTCGAGCACGATGAAGCGCAGCAGGTCGCCGCGGGACTTCTTGTCGATCTTCATCGTCTCCAGCAGCCTGGGCCACTGGTCACCTCGGTAGGTGAGTGGCAGGCCGACCGACTCCAGCACGGTCCGGTGCCGGTCGGCGGTCGCGTCGTCGAGCCTTCCGGCCAGGCGGCCGAGCTCGGCGGCGAAGACCATGCCGACGGACACCGCGGCACCGTGCCGCCACTTGTAGCGCTCGTTCTTCTCGATGGCGTGCGCCAGCGTGTGCCCGTAGTTGAGGATCTCCCGCAGACCGGACTCCCTGAGGTCGCTGGAGACGACGTCCGCCTTGACCCGGATCGAGCGCTCGATCAGCTCCGCGGTGTGCCGGCCGGCGGGGGTGCGGGCGCTCTCCGGGTCCGCCTCGATCAGGTCGAGGATGACCGGGTCCGCGATGAAGCCGGCCTTGATGACCTCGGCGAGGCCGCTGACGTAGTCGTGGACGGGCAGGGAGTCCAGGGCGCCGAGGTCGCAGATCACCCCGGCGGGCGGATGGAAGGCGCCCACGAGGTTCTTGCCCTCGGCGGTGTTGATCCCGGTCTTGCCGCCCACGGCGGCGTCCACCATGGCGAGCACCGTCGTCGGCACGGCGATCCAGCGCACTCCGCGCAGCCAGCTCGCGGCCACGAACCCGGCGAGGTCGGTCGTGGCGCCGCCACCGACGCCGACGACGGCGTCGGTGCGGGTGAAGCCGGTCTGCCCGAGGGCCTTCCAGCAGTACGCAGCGACCTCGACGGTCTTGGCCTCCTCGGCGTTGGGCACCTGGATGGCGACGGCCTCGTACCCCTGGTCGGCGAGGTCCTGGCGGACGGCGTCACCGGTCTCGGCCAGTGCCTCGGGGTGGATGACGGCGACGCGCCTGGCCCTGGGCCCGATCAGCCCCGGGAGCTCGCCCAGCAGGCTGCGGCCGACGAGCACTTCGTACGGGTCGGTGCCCGCGGAGCCTGCGACCTGGATGCGGGTGACTGCCTGCTCGGTCATGCGTCCTTCCATTCGAGTGCGTCGAGGACCGCCTGGGCGACCTCTTCGGGCGTACGGCCGTCGGTGGCGACGACGACCCGGGCGGCTTCGGTGTAGAGCTGCCGGCGGGCCTCCATCAGCTCACGCCACTGGCGGCGCGGGTTGACCGCCAGCAGCGGGCGGGCGGTGTTCAGCCCCACGCGGCGCACCGCCTCCTCGACGTCCATGGAGAGGTAGACGACGGGGAGCCCGGAAAGCAGCTCGCGGGTGCCCTGGTCGAGGATCGCGCCGCCGCCGAGGGCGAGCACGCCCGTGTGCTCGGCGACGGCGGTGCGGACCGCCGCGCGCTCCAGCTCACGGAAGTGCGGCTCGCCGTCCTCGATGAAGATGTCCGAGACCTCCCGGCCCTCGGCCGCCACGATGTCGGCGTCGGTGTCGCGGTAGCCGGTGCCGAGCCGCTGCGCCAGCAGGGCGCCGACCGTGGACTTGCCGACGCCCATCGGTCCGATCAGTACGACCCTCGGTCCGCCGGGTACCGGGGTGTCCGGCCGCGGGGTCCCGGTGTCCTGCCCGTCGCTCACCGGATGGCCAGGTTCTCGAGGTACGAGCGCACATTGCGGCGGGTCTCGCCGACGCTGTCCCCGCCGAACTTCTCCGCGACGGCATCCGCGAGCACCAGTGCCACCATCGCCTCGGCGACGATGCCCGCCGCAGGCACCGCACACACATCGGAACGCTGGTGGTGCGCCACGGTGGTCTCACCGGTGCTGACGTCGACGGTCCCGAGCGCGCGCGGCACGGTCGCGATCGGCTTCATCGCCGCCCGGACCCGCAGCAGCTCGCCCGTGCTCAGACCGCCCTCGGTCCCACCCGAGCGGCCGGAGGCACGACGGATGCCGTCCTCCGTGGAGACGATCTCGTCATGGGCCCGGGAACCGGGCACCCGGGCGAGCTCGAAACCGTCGCCCACCTCGACGCCCTTGATGGCCTGGATGCCCATCAGCGCGGCCGCGAGGCGGGCGTCGAGCCGCCGGTCCCAGTGGACGTGCGAACCCAGCCCGACGGGAACGCCGTAGGCCAGTACCTCGACCACCCCGCCCAGGGTGTCGCCGTCCTTGTGTGCCTGGTCGATCTCCGCGACCATCGCCTTCGACGCGTCGGCGTCCAGGCAGCGCACGGGGTCGGCGTCGAGCCTCTCCACGTCGCCGGGGGTGGGGTAGACCCCCTGTGGGGCCCTGGCGGAGGCCAGCTCGGTCACATGGGAGACGATCTCGATACCCGCGGTCTCCCGGAGGTAGGAGCGGGCGACGGCGCCGAGGGCGACACGAGCGGCGGTCTCCCGGGCACTCGCCCGCTCCAGGATCGGCCGGGCCTCGTCGAAGCCGTACTTCTGCATCCCGGCGAGGTCGGCGTGGCCGGGCCGGGGCCGGGTCAGCGGGGCGTTGCGGGCCAGTTCGGCGAGCTCGGCCGGGTCGACCGGGTCGGCCGCCATGACCTTCTCCCACTTGGGCCACTCGGTGTTGCCCACCATGACCGCGACCGGGGAGCCGAGGGTGAGCCCGTGGCGCACGCCGCCGAGGAAGGTGACCTCGTCCCGCTCGAACTTCATCCGGGCACCGCGTCCATAGCCCAGGCGCCGCCGTGCCAGGTGGTCCGCCACCATCTCCGTGGTGACCGGGACACCGGCGGGAAGACCCTCCAGCGTCGCCACCAGTGCGGGTCCGTGCGACTCCCCCGCCGTCAGCCAACGCAACCTGCTCAACGGTGCTCCTCATGCTCGCGCCTGGAACTGCGACAGCGCGGCCTCGGGGCACTCCTCCAGCGGCTGGAGACACCCCCGCCCTGTGGTGGCCGGGAGCGGCGCGGCCCGGGCCCGCCTACACCGATCCTCCCACGTCCGGCCCGCGCACCAGGCCAGTGGTCCAACAGTCGGACGGCCGGACGGAACGGGACCCGGCCGATCCGGGGCCGTGGAGCGTCCCTTTGGTCAGCGCCCGGCGAGGGCCTCCTCGCCGGCCGCCCGCATCGCGGCCAGCGGTGCCGGCGAGCACCCGGTCATCCGCTCGACCTGGAGGACGGCCTGGTGCACCAGCAGGTCGAGGCCGCTGACGACGGAGCCGTCCCGCTCGGTCCACGCCGCCGCGAGCGGTGTCGGCCACGGGTCGTAGAGCACGTCGAAGAGGGTGCCGGGACGTTCCGGGACGTACGGGACCAGGGTGTCCGTCGCCCCGGCGGGGGTGGTGGCGACGACCAGCGGAGCGTCGAAGGCGTGTGCCGCCTCCGCCCAGTCGGCGGTGTGCACCTCGACGCCGAGCCGCTCGCCCCAACCGCGCATCTCGTCGGCCCGGGCCCTGCTGCGCACATAGGCGGTGACCGGCCCCGTGCAGATCCGGCCGAGCGCGGCGAGCGCCGAGGAGGCGGTCGCGCCGGCTCCCAGGACGGCCGCGTGGTCGACCTTCTCGACGCCGCGCTCGCGCAGGGCGGCGACCATGCCGGGAATATCGGTGTTGTCGCCGGTGCGCCGGCCGTCCTCGGTGAGGACGACCGTGTTGACGGCCTCGACGGCGGCGGCGCTGTCGCTGATCCCGTCGAGCAGCGGGATGACGGCCCGCTTCAGCGGCATGGTCAGCGACAGTCCGGCCCAGCTCGTGTCCAGCCCCTGCAGGAAGCCCGCCAGGTCCCCCTCGGTCACCTCGAAGCGGTCGTACGACCAGCCGGTCAGACCGAGCGCCGCGTAGGCGGCGCGGTGGAGCACCGGCGAGAGGGAGTGGGCGATGGGGGAGCCCAGGACCGCGGCCCTGCGCCTGTCAGTTCGTGTCGCGCTGGTCATTGAACTTGGCCTTGAGCTTCTCGAAGTCCGCGTGGGTCCTGGCGTACTCGGTCTTGTGCTTGCCGTCGGTCGCCACGAAGTACAGCCAGCCGTCCGAGGTCGGCGCGATCGAGGCGTTGAGCGCCGTCAGGTCGGGGTTGCCGATGGGCCCGGGCGGCAGCCCCTTCTGGGTGTAGGTGTTGTACGGGTCCTGGTTGCTGTTGATCTCCCGCTCGCTGATGTCGATCTCGCTCTGGCCCTTGAGGTAATTGAAGGCCGAGTCGAACTGGAGCAGTTGGTTGGTCTCGGTGTTGGTGGGCTTCAGACGGTTGTAGACGACCTCGGCCATCTTCCTGTAGTCGTCCTCGTTCTTGCCCTCGGCCTGCACCAGGCTGGCCACGGTGATCAGTTCCCAGGCGTTCTTCAGCTTGAACTGCTTCGCCTTGGCCTCGAGGTCGATCTTCCCGTACTCCTGGTTGGCCCGGGCGACCATGGCCTTGAGGATCGTCTCCGGTTTGGAGCCCGGCGCGACCGGATACGTGGCCGGGTAGAGGAATCCTTCCAGCGGGTCCTTGACGTTCTCGTGGTTCTGGGCCCACACGGGAAGTCCGAGGTTCTTCGCCTCCTTCAGGGCGACGGACCTCGTGGTGCCGGGATCGAGTTCGAGTCGTTTGTCGATCAGCTCGTAGATCGCGGCGTTCCGCGCCCCCTCGGCGATGCTGAGGGCGTTGCGGTTGTTCGGGTCGAGCATCGCCTTGACGGCCTCCTCGGCCGACATCCCCTTCTTCAGGGTGTAGATGCCGTCCTGGATCCTGGTGCCGCGAGGATTGTCGTTCTGCGCGGAGACGAAGGCGTCGACGCTCTTCACGACGCCGGCCTTCTTGAGCGCGTTGCCGATGTCCGTGCCGCTGGCACCCAGGGCGATCTCGACCTGCACGCTTCCGCTGCCCGGGCCGTCGAAGTCGGGTGCCTCACCGAACTGGCCCTGCCAGAACTGGTATCCGACGTAGCTTGCGCCGCCGGCGCCGCCGACCAGGACCAGGGCCACGAAGAGGCAGGCGAAGCCGTTGCGGCCCTTCTTCTTTTTCTTGGCCGGGCCGCGGCCGCCACCGCTGCCGGACGCCGCGCCCGGCTCGTCGTCATCGTCGCCGCCGCGACGGTCGTCCCCCGTGAAGAAGGGATGGTCCTCGTCCTGCCGGTCCGGCGCCCAGTCGTCTTCCGCAGGCTGCTGCTGCCCCTGGGGCGGCGGGGCGGTGCGGTGGCCGGGAGGTTGCGGGGGCGGGTAGGCATCGGGGGTGGCGTAGTGGTCCGCGCCGGCGCCGTAGGGGGCGGCTCCCGCGTTCGGGTCGTACGGCATCCCGGTCTGCTGCCCGGTGTCCCAGGTGCCGTCGTACTGCTGGGCGGCGGCGTGGTCCTGGTGGCCGTACTGCCCGGTGTCGTACTGACCCGTGCCGTACTGCTGCGGGGCGTACTGACCCGCGTCGTACTGCCCGGTGTCGTACTGTCCCGTGTCGTACTGCTGCTGCCCGAACTGCTGCTGTGCGTACTGCTGTTGCCCGTACTGCTGCTCATGACCCGTCTGGTAGCGGGCGTCCGCGTGCCGGGCCTGGTCCTGCGGCTGCTGCGGGTACTGCTGCTGCGGCCGGCCGCCGTAGGACGCGGGGCCGGCGCCGCCCTGCTCCCCTCTCCACCCCTGGTCCCCGTACAAGGGATCCTCGGGGTGCCACGGTTCGGAGCCGGGGCTCCGGCCATATTCAGTCATCGATCCCCTAGAGCCGCGAGACGAGCGCCGAACGCTCCGCCTCTACGTTGTGCGGCGGTTGTTCGAACACCGCCGCATCGCGCGGAACGTTACCGTATCGCGATCAGATGACCACTTCGACGCCCTCGCCCGGGGGACGCCCCGAGGTCCGTTCGGCCTCCAAAGCGTTCTGAAGGATGACAACTGCCGCGGCCTGGTCGATCACAGACCGGCCCTTTTTGGACTTCACACCCGAAGCGCGAAGGCCCTGACCGGCCGTCACTGTGGTCATCCTCTCGTCGACCAGTCGCACCGGCACCGGTTGGACACCGCGGGCGAGCTCCTGCGCGAAGGTCCGGACCTTGGCCGCCGCCGGGCCCTCGCCACCGCTCAGCGAACGCGGCAGCCCCACGACCACCTCGATCGGCTCGTACTCCTCGACCAGCTGTCCCAGCCGCCGGTGGGCGGCCGGGACGTCCCGTCCCGGCACGGTCTCCACCGGGGTGGCGAGGACCCCGTCGGGGTCGCACGAGGCGACCCCGATCCGGGCGTCCCCGACATCGATCGAGAGACGGCGTCCCCTGCGCATCAGGCCCTCTCGGCGACCAGGCGCTCGACGGCGTCGATGGCGTCGCCGACGGCCTCCGGATTCTGGCCGCCGCCCTGGGCGACGTCCGGCTTGCCGCCTCCGCCGCCGCCGAGGGTCTTGGCGGCGGCACGGACGAGCTCGCCCGCCTTGAGCCCGCGCTCACGGGCTGCCTCGTTGGTGGCGATGACGGTCAGCGGACGTCCGTTGGCGGTGCTGAACAGCGCCACGACGGCGGGACGGTCGCCCGACCCCGGCAGTTGCTGCAGCCGGCCGCGGACGTCCAGGACCAGCTTGCGCAGGTCGTCGGCGGACGTACCGTCCGGGACCTGGCCGGTGACCAGCGCCGTGCCTCGGACGTCCTTGGCGTTCTCGGCGAGACCGGCGGCGGCCTGGAGGACCTTCTCGGCGCGGAACTTCTCGATCTCCTTCTCGGCGTCCTTCAGCTTGCCGAGCATGCCGGCGATCTTCTCCGGAAGCTCCTCCGGACGGCCCTTGACCAGCTCCTGGAGCTGGGCGACGACCGTGTGCTCCTTGGCGAGGAAGTGGTAGGCGTCGACCCCGACGAGGGCCTCGATGCGGCGCACTCCGGAACCGATCGACGACTCGCCGAGCAGCTTCACCAGGCCCAGCTGCGAGGTGTTGTGCACATGCGTGCCACCGCACAGCTCCTTGGAGAAGTCGCCGATGGTGACGACGCGGACCCGCTCGCCGTACTTCTCGCCGAACTCGGCGATGGCGCCCTGCTTCCTGGCCTCGTCGATGCTCATGACCTCGGCCTGGACGTCGAGCTCACGGGCCAGGACCTCGTTGATCCGCTGCTCGACGTCGGTCAGCACGGTGCCGGGGACGGCGGCCGGCGAACCGAAGTCGAAGCGGAAGCGGCCCGGCGAGTTCTCGGAGCCGGCCTGGGCGGCCGTCGGGCCGAGGGCGTCGCGCAGCGCCTGGTGGGTGAGGTGGGTGGCGCTGTGGGCGCGGGCGATGGCGCGCCGGCGCCGGACGTCGATGGCGGCGTGGGCGGAGGCGCCCACGGTCACCTCGCCGACCTGCACCGAGCCCTTGTGCACGGAGACGCCCGGGACGGGCTGCTGCACGTCGCGGACCTCGATGACGGCACCAGTGTCGAGCTTGATGCGGCCCTGGTCGGCGAGCTGACCGCCGCCCTCGGCGTAGAACGGGGTGCGGTCGAGGACGACCTCGACCTCGTCGCCCTCCGAGGCGGCCGGCGAGGGCACGCCGTCGACGAGCAGGCCGACGACGGTCGACTCGCCCTCCGTGTGCGTGTAGCCGGTGAACTCGGTCGAGCCGGAGGTGTCGGCCACCTCGCGGTAGGAGGACAGATCGGCATGGCCGGTCTTCTTGGCCTTGGCGTCGGCCTTGGCGCGCTCCCGCTGCTCCTTCATCAGGCGGCGGAAGCCCTCCTCGTCCACGGACAGGCCCTGTTCGGCGGCCATCTCGAGGGTGAGGTCGATCGGGAAGCCCCAGGTGTCGTGGAGCAGGAAGGCCTTGTCGCCGGAGAGGACGGTCGAGCCGGCGCTGCGGGCCTCGGTGACGGCGCCGTCCAGCACGTTCGTGCCGGCGTTGAGAGTCTTGAGGAAGCGGGCCTCCTCGGCGAGTGCGACGGTCTCGACCCGCTTGCGGTCGGTCTCCAGCTCCGGGTACTGCTGCCCCATGGTCTTGATCACCACATCGACCAGCGCCGAGACGACGGGGCGGGTGGCACCGAGGAGCCGCATGTTGCGGATGGCGCGGCGCATGATGCGGCGCAGGACGTAGCCACGGCCCTCGTTGCCGGGGGTGACGCCGTCGCCGATGAGCATCACGGATGTGCGGATGTGGTCGGCGACCACGCGGAGCGAGACGTCCGACTCGTGGCTGTCGCCGTAGCGGACGCCGGTGAGCTCCGTGGCCTTGTCGATGACGACACGCAGGGTGTCCGTCTCGTACATGTTCCGCACGCCCTGCAGGATCATGGCAAGACGTTCGAGGCCGAGACCGGTGTCGATGTTCTTGCTCGGCAGGTCGCCGACGATCTCGAAGTCCTCCTTGCCGGAGCCCTCGCCGCGCTCGTACTGCATGAAGACCAGGTTCCAGATCTCCACGTAGCGCTCGTCGTTGACGGCCGGGCCGCCCTCGGGGCCGAACTCGGGGCCGCGGTCGTAGTTGATCTCCGAGCAGGGCCCGCACGGTCCGGGGACGCCCATGGACCAGAAGTTGTCCTTCTTGCCCAGGCGCTGGATGCGCTCGGCGGGGACGCCGACGACCTCGCGCCAGATGCGCTCGGCCTCGTCGTCGTCGAGGTAGACAGTGATCCAGAGCTTCTCGGGCTCCAGGCCGTAACCGCCCTTGTCCTGCGGTGAGGTCAGCAGCTCCCAGGCGTACTTGATGGCCCCTTCCTTGAAGTAGTCGCCGAAGGAGAAGTTGCCGCACATCTGGAAGAACGTGCCGTGCCGGGTGGTCTTTCCGACCTCTTCGATGTCGGGGGTGCGCACGCACTTCTGCACGCTGGTGGCGCGCGGGGCGGGCGGCTTGGTCTCGCCCAGGAAGTACGGCTTGAAGGGGACCATGCCCGCGTTGACCAGCAGCAGAGTCGGGTCGTCCGCGATGAGCGACGCCGAAGGCACGACGGTGTGCCCGCGCTCCTCGAAGAAGCTCAGCCAGCGGCGGCGGATTTCAGCCGACTCCATCAGTGGTCCTCATTCCGGTTGTACGAGCGCTTCTCGTCAAGCATCTCGTAGTGCTTCCTGTGGTGCTTGTGGTTTTCCAGGGCGGCCCGGCGGCGCTGCGCGGGCAGTCCCAGGTCGACGGGGCGCTCGATCCCCAGCGCCTCGTCGAGCTCGGCCTCGCGCTGGGCCATCCCGGCCCGGACGTCGAGTGCGAAGTCCTTGAGCCGGTGCCCGGTCTCGATCGCCTTGTTCGCCGCCTGGGCGGCGAGGCTCTCGGGGGTCAGCTGCCTGAGCTTGCGGTTGACCTTGGTGGTGGCCCACACGCCGGCTGCGGCGCCGGCGGTGAACCAGAACGCACGACGGAACATCGGGTCTCAGTCCTTCTGCTTCCGGCGCCTCGCGGCCGGTACGGTGCGGCCGACGACGACCGTGCGCCGGGTCTGCGCGGGCGGCGCGCCGTCCTTGTTGCGGCTCATCGCTCGGCGCACTCCGTAGCCGAACGCGGCGACCTTCACGAGCGGGCCGCCGAACGTCGAGGCGACGGTGGTGGAGAGCGCCGACGCGTTCGAGGTGACCTCCTGGACGTCGGAGGCGATGGCGTCGACCCGGTCGAGCTGGGTCTGCGCGGAGCGGACGGTGGCCGAGGCGTCGGCCAGCAGCGGCACCGCCTGCTCGGTCACCTCCGCCATCAGCCTGGTGGTCGCCCTGAGCGTCTGGGCCAGCCTCACCAGGACCACGGCGAGGAAGGAGACCAGGATCGCCCAGAAGACGGCCACCAGGATCCCGGCAACCTCTCCACCGGTCACGCTGCACCGCTCTCTGCTCGTCGAGGGTCACTTCGAAAGTCTTCGTCCGACCCTATCGCGCCCGGGGTCGGACCCCGTAACGGATCAGTGACCGCGGAACGGGAGTTGCGGGGATTCCACGGGCGGCCGCTCTCCGCACACGCTCCGTGGTCCCCGGCGTCCGGGGGCGCGGAACGCGAGAGCCCGCCGCTCCCCCCGCCGGTGAGGGCGGGGGAGGCGGCGGGCCGTGGCGCGAAGGCCGGTGGTACTGCGCCGCTGGATCAGCGGGCGTAGTACTCGACGACGAGCTGCTCGTCGCAGATCACCGGGATCTCCTTGCGGTTCGGCTCCCGGTCCAGGCGGAAGGCG
The DNA here is from genome assembly GCF_040656535.1 of Streptomyces sp. NPDC049887. Lineage (NCBI taxonomy): Bacteria > Bacillati > Actinomycetota > Actinomycetes > Kitasatosporales > Streptomycetaceae > Streptomyces > Streptomyces sp. NPDC049887. The sequence continues at coordinate 81,825 of NZ_JBFAMM010000003.1, forward strand.
AGCGCCTTGAGGTTGACCTGCAGGTAACGCGGGGTCTCGCCGTCGGGCGCGTAGCCACCCTCACGGGCGACCTGGAACGGGTGCTTGTCGCGCGAGCGCTCGCGGACCGTGATGACGTCGTCCGGGCGGACACGGAACGAGGGCTTGTCGACCTTGTGGCCGTTGACCTCGATGTGGCCGTGGACGACCATCTGACGGGCCTGGTAGATCGTCCGGGCGATGCCGGAACGGAGCACCAGGGCGTCGAGACGGCGCTCGAGCTCGATGATCAGGGCCTCACCGGTCTTGCCCTGCACCTTGCTGGCGCGCTCGTAGGCGCGGACCAGCTGACGCTCGGAGACGTCGTACTGCGCGCGAAGGCGCTGCTTCTCGAGCAGACGGACCTTGTAGTCCGAGTTCTGCTTGCGGCCGCGGCCGTGCTCACCCGGCGGGTAGGGGCGAGCCTCGAAGTACTTGACGGCCTTCGGCGTCAGGGCGATGCCGAGAGCACGCGACTTCTTGACCTTGGGTCGCGACTGGTTCACGGGGAACCTACCTCCATGTAAGTTAGGTGAGCCTTACCTTATTCGAGGAGGACGTAATGTCTCGACCGCATGGGATCCCCCTGCCCAGTGCGCATCGCAGTTCGGACGACTCGACAGAATCGATGTCCGCTTGCGACGACGATGAACAAGGTCAGCCGCGTCCCAGGGAAGGCGCCCGGCAGCCCACCGAAGCCGAGCGCGTACGAACCCTCGTTGAGAACAACGCCTCAGTATCCCTCACGCTGCCGGGTGCTCGCGACCACGGTCCCGGCTACTGGGAACCCGCCGCACGCACCGTCACGCCCGAGGGGGACGTCGTTCTCCTTGTGCCGTGGGATTCTCCCACGGCCCGGGCGGCCGCCTACGCCCAGGACGACGACCTGTCCTGCGTGATGGAGATCACCGATGTCGCACCCGTCGCGGTGCGGCAACGGATTCGGGGCCGGGCCCGGCTGGCCGGCTGGCTCACCGCCGTGCGCAACGACGAGCGTGCGCGGTACGAGCGGCTGCTCGCCGAGCGGCACCCCGAGCACTCCCCCGCGTACACGCAGGCGGACCGTCCCGCCTGGATGCTCGTCCGGCTGGAGACCGGTGAGATCTCGGTGGACGACCTGTGGGGCGCGGGCAGCGCCGAGCCCGTGGACCTCGGGGCGGCCGAGCCCGACCCCGTCGCACGGCACGAGGCGGAACTGCTGCAGCATCTGCACTCGGCACACGGCGACCAGGTGCATGGGCTGGCGTGCCTCCTCGGCGGGCGCACGGGGAAGCAGGATGCCGCGGTGCGCGACGTGGTGCCGCTGGCGCTCGACCGCTTCGGGCTGCGGCTGCGCTGCACCACCGCGGACGGCCGTGCGTTCGACGCGCGCTTCGACTTCCCCGAGCCCGTGAAGGACACCAGGGAGCTTCGGCGGGCGATGCACACCCTCTTCGCCGCGGCCACGGGGTGACCGGACGCCGAACCGGGCTGCGGGGTCAGTCACCCGGCGAGGTCGCGCCCCGCAACCGCTCGCGGACCTTCTCGACCACGTCCGCGTAGCGCGCCTCCGCTCCGTACCGCGTCGGCTCGTAGTAGCGCCTGCCGTGGACGGAGTCCGGCGCGTACTGCTGCGGGGCGATCGCGCCCGGGACGTCGTGCGGATACACATAGCCCTGGGCGTGGCCGAGCTTCGCCGCGCCCTTGTAGTGCCCGTCGCGCAGATGGCGCGGGACGGGTCCCGCCAGTCCGTCGCGCACGTCCGCCAGGGCTGCGCCTATCGCCGTCGTGGCGGCGTTGGACTTCGGCGCCAGGGCCAGCGCGATGGTGGCGTGGCTCAGGGTGAGCGCCGCCTCCGGGAAACCGATCATGGCCACGGCCTGCGCGGCCGCGACGGCGGTCGGCAGCGCCGTCGGGTCGGCGAGCCCGATGTCCTCACTGGCCGAGATCATCAGCCGCCGGGCGATGAAACGCGGATCCTCCCCGGCCTCGATCATCCGCGCCAGGTAGTGCAGCGCGGCGTCCACGTCCGAGCCCCGGATGGACTTGATGAGCGCGCTCGCCACGTCGTAGTGCTGGTCGCCGTCCCGGTCGTACTTCACCGCCGCCCGGTCGACCGTCTCCTCCACGGTCTGGAGGAAGATCTCCGCCTCGCCCTTGGCGAGCGCGGCACCCGCCGCGGCCTCCAGCGCGGTCAGGGCACGTCTCGCGTCTCCCCCGGCGATCCGCAGCAGATGCTCCTCGGAGTCGTCGGGCAGGGTCACGGCACCGTCGAGACCGCGCGCCTCGGTCAGGGCCCGGCGCAGCAGTCCGCGCACGTCGTCGTCGGTGAGCGGCTCCAGCGTGAGCAGCAGGGAACGGGACAGCAGCGGGGAGATCACCGAGAAGTACGGGTTCTCTGTCGTGGCGGCGATCAGCGTCACCCAGCGGTTCTCGACGGCGGGGAGCAGGGAGTCCTGCTGGGCCTTGCTGAAGCGGTGGATCTCGTCGAGGAAGAGGACGGTCTCCTTCCCGAATCCGCCCGCGGCGCGGCGGGCCCCGTCGATGACGGCCCGGACCTCCTTGACGCCGGCGGTGATCGCGGAGAGCTCGACGAAGCGCTTGTTGGTCGCCTTGGAGACGACATACGCCAAGGTCGTCTTGCCCGTGCCGGGTGGCCCCCAGAGGATCACCGAGGAGGCTCCCGCCGGCCCGCCGGAGCCCTCGCCGACGAGTCGGCGCAGCGGGGACCCCGGCTTGAGCAGATGCTGCTGGCCGACGACCTCGTCGAGAGTGCGGGGACGCATGCGGACGGCCAGCGGGCTCGCCGACGGGTCCTTCTCCTGGCGTTCCTCGGCGGCGGCGGTGAAAAGATCGGGCTCCACGTGAGGAAGCCTAAGTGAGGGCACTGACAACCCCGGTCGGGGTGGCCTCCGTGCGGACCCCGCGCAGGCCACCGGCCGTCCGTGGTTCAGGGGCCGTGCGGCTCAGCCGAGCCAGAAGTCCCACCAGCGCGTCAGGATCAGCATGCCGATGACGCCGGTGTGCAGCACCGGCAGGACCCAGGTGAACTCGGCCAGGAAGTTCTTCGCCCAGGCCGGGGCCGGCAGAAGTCCGTTGCGGATGTTGTGCGAGGTGACGTACCAGAACATGAAGATCGTGGCGACCCAGGCCAGGCAGCACCAGAGGCACAGGGCGTTGATGCTGTACAGCGACTGGTACTGGAGCCAGGTGCAGAACGCGACGCCGAAGAGCGTGCCCGCGTTGAACGTCAACCAGTACCAGCGGCGGAAGCGGGCACCGGCGAGGAGGCTCATGCCGACGCCGATCACGACGGCGTAGCCGGCCAGGCCGAGCATCGGGTTGGGGAACCCGAACGCCGCGGCCTGCTCGCTCTCCATCACGCTGCCGCAGGAGACGATCGGGTTCAGGCTGCAGCCGGGGGTGAAGGTCGTCCCGGCGATCTTGGCTTCGAGGATCTTGAACTTGTCGATCGTGATGATCCACGCGGCCAGCAGCCCGGCCGCTCCGGTGATCACCAGCAGCCATGCGAACGCACGGCTGCCGCCGACGGCGCCGCGATCCCGCTCCGCTTCCCGGCCGGAGGACACGCCGTCAACCGCTGCAGTCGTCATATCGCCGTTTCCATCGCTCGGTCACTGCTCTGGCACGGTCATTCTGCCGCACTCACGCCGCCGTCCACCGTTCGGTGGACATAAGATCCGGCTCCGTCCCGCCCCGGGAACAGGGCCGCGAAGGCCCGGCCCCAGCGGGCCGGGCCTTCGGAACCAGGTCCCGGTCAGCCCAGCCTCGACCGGATCTCCTCCACCACCGAGTCGAGGGCGACCGGCGCCTGCTCGCCGGACTCCATGTCCTTGAGCTGCACCACACCGTCCGCGAGATCCCGCTCACCGGCGACGACGGCGTACCGGGCGCCGCTGCGGTTGGCGTTCTTCATGGCCCCCTTGAGGCCCTTGCCGCCGTACGAGAAGTCGGCGGCGACCCCTGCCCTGCGCAGCCCGGTGACGACGCCGAAGAGCGCACGGCGCGCCTCCTCGCCGAGCGGGACCGCGAACACGCTGGTGGACGCGGGCAGTTCGAGCTCGATGCCCTCGGCCTCCAGCGCCAGGACCGTGCGGTCCACGCCGAGCGCCCAGCCGACCGACGGCAGCGCCGGTCCGCCGATCATCTCGGACAGCCCGTCGTAGCGCCCTCCGCCGCCCACCGCGGACTGCGAGCCGAGTCCGTCGTGGACGAACTCGAACGTCGTGCGCGTGTAGTAGTCCAGCCCGCGCACCAGCTTCTCGTCGTCCTCGAAGGCCACGCCGGCCGCCGTCAGCAGCTCGCGCACCTCCTCGTGGTAGCCCTTGCACGCGTCGCACAGGTAGTCGCGCAGCAGCGGCGCGCCCACGAGCTGCTTCCGGACCGAGTCGCGTTTGTCGTCCAGCACCCGCAGCGGGTTGATGTCGACGCGGCGGCGGGTGTCCTCGTCCAGGTCGAGCCCGCGCAGGAAGCCCTGGAGCGCGTCCCGGTAGACGGGGCGGCACTCCTTGTCGCCGAGCGAGTTCAGCAGGATCCGGAAGTCGCTCAGGCCCAGCGAGCGGTACGCCTGGTCGGCGAGGACGATCAGCTCGGCGTCGAGCGCCGGGTCCTCGGCACCGATGGCCTCGGCGCCGACCTGGGAGAAGTGCCTGTACCGGCCCTTCTGGGGCCGCTCGTAGCGGTAGTACGAGCCCGAGTACCAGAGCTTCACCGGCAGGTTGCCGGACTTGTGGAGGTTGGCCTCCAGCGCCGCGCGCAGCACGGACGCGGTGCCCTCGGGCCGCAGGGCCAGCCTGTCGCCCCCCTTGGTCTCGAAGGCGTACATCTCCTTCGTCACGATGTCGGTGGACTCGCCGACGCCGCGCGCGAACAGCTCCACGTTCTCGAAGCCGGGCGTCTCGATGTAGCCGTAGCCGGAGTTGCGGAGCGGCGCGGCGATCGCCTCGCGCACCGCCAGGTACTTCGCGGAGTCCGGCGGGATGAGGTCGTACGTGCCCTTGGGGGCCTGGAAGGTCGTCACGGAAGGTCTCGTCACATTCCTCGTCGGGGAGCGGCGGTGCCGCCGTCTCCCTGGCCGGCGGCCACCTCCCGCAGATACGGGTTGGCGGCTCGCTCGCGGCCGATGGTCGTCTGGGGGCCGTGGCCGGACAGCACCACGGTCGAGTCGTCGAGCGGCAGGCACACGCGGGCCAGCGAGTCGAGCATCTCGGCCATGTCACCGCCGGGCAGGTCGGTGCGTCCGACGGAGCCGGCGAAGAGCAGGTCGCCCGAGAAGAAGACCGGCGGAATGTCTTCCGCCTCGGGCAGACCGAACGTCACCGACCCCTTGGTATGGCCGGGCGCATGCCGCACGGTCATCTCCAGACCCGCCAGCTTCAGCGCGGCGCCGTCGTGGAGCTCGTGGACGTCGTCCGGCTCCCCCACGGTCAGCTCGCCCATGAGCGGCATCCCGATGGAGCGGCCGAGGGCCTTCTCCGGGTCGCTCATCATGTACCGGTCGGCGGGGTGGATCCACGCCGGTACGTCATGGGCTCCGCACACCGGGACGACCGAGGCGACGTGGTCGATGTGGCCGTGGGTGAGCACCACGGCGACGGGCTTGAGCCGATGCTTCCTGAGCGTCTCCTCGACTCCCGCGGCGGCCTGGTGGCCCGGGTCGATGATCACGCACTCCTCGCCTGCGGCCGGGGCGACCAGGTAGCAGTTGGTCCCCCAGGCCCCTGCGGGGAACCCGGCAATAAGCACGATCGTCCTCGGTGTGTCGTCCGACGGGGATATGGCGTCACGGATTGCAACAGGTCAGAGCCTACCGGCGCTGCTCATTTCACAGCCAACCCGTATACGGTACGGGCACACCCGTGCCCCACGGATCACACCATCACCAAGGAGAAGACCCGGTGGTCAGCAGCGATCAGCGGCGGCGCCAGCTCGCCAGGGAGAAGTTCGAGCGGCAGCAGCGGCGCCGCGAGGAGGCCCGCAGGAAGGCCAAGCGCCGCAACGCGGTCATCGCGGCCGGTCTCGCCGTCGCCCTGGCGGCGGGCGGCGCCGCGTACCTCTCGGTGGGTCTGGCGGACGGCGACGCGGGGGACGACGCCTCGCAGCAGGCCGCCCCGACACCGACGCCCACCGAGAGCGAGAGCACCGCGCCCGAGCCGAAGATGGCCATCGACGCCAAGGGCACGTACCGGATGTCGCTGGACACCAGCCAGGGCGCCGTGGCGTTCACGATGGACGCCGCCAAGACGCCGCGCACCGTGAACTCGTTCAAGCACCTCGCGGACAAGGGCTTCTTCGACGGCACCACGTGCCACCGGCTGACCACGGAGGGCATCTTCGTGCTGCAGTGCGGAGACCCGAAGGGCGACGGCACCGGCGGCCCGGGCTACACGATCCCGGACGAGAACCTGACGGCGCTCGGCAAGCCGGCGGCGGACGGCAAGGTCACGTATCCCGCGGGCACGGTGGCCATGGCGAACACGGGTCAGCCGAACAGCGGCGGAAGCCAGTTCTTCCTGGTCTACAAGGACAGCGAACTGCCGCCTTCCTACACGCCCTTCGGCAGCATCGACGAGGCAGGGCTGTCCGTGGTCAAGGCGGTCGGGGCGGCGGGCGCCGTCGGCGGGACCTCGGACGGTGCCCCCGCGAAGGCCGTCACGGTGAAGAAGGCGGCGGTCAGCAAGGGGTGACCCGGCGAATTCGGCGGCGCCGAGTGCGGACAGCCGGGCGGCCGGTCGCCTAGATTGGCGTTGTGCAGCGCGGACCGGGTCCGCGTTGCGGGAGGGCGGGCGATGCCCGTCCAGGAAACTGTGGACGATGCCCGGGGGCCGAGCCCCTCGGGGCATCATGTGGAGGAGGCGCTGTGAGCAGCGACCCGTGGGGCCGCGTCGACGAGACGGGCACCGTGTACGTGCGGACTTCCGACGGCGAGAAGGTCGTCGGATCGTGGCAGGCCGGCTCTCCCGAGGAGGCGCTGGCCTACTTCGAGCGCAAGTACGAGGGCTTGGTTGTCGAGATCGGCCTCCTCGAGAAGCGGGTGAAGACCACCGATCTGTCGGCGAAGGACGCGATGACCGCGATCGACCACATTCGCGGGCAGATCGACGAGCACCACGCGGTCGGCGACCTCGAGGCGCTCGGCAAGCGGCTGGACGCGCTCGTGACGACGGTCGAGTCCCGGCGCGAGGAGCGCAAGGCCCAGAAGGCGAAGCAGACCGACGAGGCCCGGCACGCCAAGGAGGCCCTGGTCGCCGAGGCCGAGGAGCTGGCGCAGAGCGAGCAGTGGCGGGCGGCCGGCGAGCGGCTGCGGGCTCTCGTGGACACCTGGAAGGGCCTGCCCAGGCTCGACCGGAAGTCCGACGACGAGCTGTGGCACCGCTTCTCCCACGCACGCTCGGCGTTCTCCAAGCGCCGCAAGGCCCACTTCGCCGCGCTGGACGCCCAGCGCGAGGTGGCCCGGCAGACGAAGGAGCGGCTGGTCGCCGAGGCCGAGGCGCTGTCCGGATCGACCGACTGGGGTCCCACGGCCGCGCGCTACCGCGAGCTGATGGCGGAGTGGAAGGCCGCGGGCCGAGCGCAGCGCGAGCACGAGGAAGACCTCTGGAACCGTTTCCGCGGGGCCCAGGACATCTTCTTCGCCGCCCGCAGCGGGGTGTTCGCGGAGCGGGACGCCGAGCAGTCCGAGAACCTGAAGCTCAAGGAAGAGCTGGCGGTCGAGGCGGAGAAGCTGGTGCCGGTGACGGATCTGAAGGCCGCGCGAGCCGCCTTCCGCTCCATCAACGAGCGCTGGGAGGCCATCGGTCACGTCCCGCGTGACGCCCGCCCGAAGGTCGAGGGCCGGATGCACGCGGTGGAGCGGGCGATCCAGGAGGCCGAGGAGGCCGAGTGGCGCCGCACCAACCCCGAGGCGCGGGCGCGTGCCGAGGGCCTGACGGGTCAGCTGCAGGCCGCGGTCGACAAGCTGCGCACGCAGATCGACGCGGCTCGTGCGGCCGGCAACAACGCGAAGGCCGACAAGCTCTCGCGTGAGCTCGAGGGACGTCAGGCACTGCTCGACCAGGCGCTGAAGGGCCTGGAGGAGTTCGGCGGCTGACACCGCGGATACACGGGTACGGGACGGGCCCGGCAGCAGCTGCTGCCGGGCCCGTCCCGTACCCGTGGGCTGCTTCGGCACCGGACGCGGGCATGTGTGCCGGTGAGCCCGGGACGCCCCCCGGCCGGCCTCACCGGCGCCCGTAGCGCCCGCCGGCGGGCGCTACGGGCGCCGCGCCGACGTCACGCGGTAGACGTCGTAGACGCCCTCGACCCCGCGGACCGCCTTCAGGACGTGGCCCAGGTGCTTGGGGTCGCCCATCTCGAAGGTGAAACGCGAGGTGGCGACACGGTCGCGGGAGGTCTGGACGGCCGCGGACAGGATGTTGACATGCTGGTCGGACAGCACGCGGGTGACGTCCGACAGCAGCCGGGACCGGTCCAGCGCCTCGACCTGGATGGCGACCAGGAAGACCGAGGACTGCGTCGGCGCCCACTCGACGTCGAGCATGCGTTCGGGTTGTTGCGACAGCGAGTCCACGTTGACGCAGTCCGCCCGGTGCACGGAGACGCCGCTGCCGCGGGTGACGAACCCGATGATCGGGTCTCCGGGGACGGGCGTACAGCAGCGGGCGAGCTTGACCCAGACGTCGTCGACGCCCTTGACGACCACACCCGGATCGGCGTTGGCTCGGCGCTTGCGGCCGCGGCTGCGGGACGGCGGCGTCGACTCGGCGATGTCCTCGCTGGCCGCCTCCTCGCCGCCGAGTGCCTGTACGAGCTTCTGGACGACGCCCTGTGCGGCGACATGCCCCTCGCCGATCGCCGCGTACAGCGACGAGATGTCGGGGTAGCGCATCTCGTGCGCGAGCGTGACCAGCGAGTCCCCGGTGAGGATGCGCTGGATCGGCAGGTTCTGCTTGCGCATCGCCCGCACGATGGCGTCCTTGCCCTGCTCGATCGCCTCGTCCCGGCGCTCCTTGGAGAACCAGGCGCGGATCTTGTTCCTGGCCCGGGGCGACTTGACGAAGCCCAGCCAGTCGCGCGAGGGGCCCGCGCCGGTCGCCTTGGACGTGAAGACCTCGACCAGATCGCCGTTGTCCAGCGTCGACTCGAGGGGGACCAGCCGGCCGTTGACGCGTGCTCCTATCGTGCGGTGGCCGACCTCGGTGTGCACGGCGTACGCGAAGTCGACGGGCGTGGCGCCGGCGGGGAGCGCTATGACGTCGCCCTTCGGCGTGAACACGAAGACCTCGTTGCGGGAGAGGTCGAAGCGCAGCGACTCCAGGAACTCGCCCGGGTCCTCGGTCTCCTTCTGCCAGTCCAGCAACTGCCGGAGCCACGCCATGTCGTTGATGGCGTCCTTGTCCTTGCCCGAGCCCTTGGGGACGTCAGTACGGATCTTGGACGCGCCGGCGACGGCCTCCTGCTTGTACTTCCAGTGCGCGGCGATGCCGTACTCGGCCCTGCGGTGCATGTCGAACGTACGGATCTGGAGTTCGACCGGCTTGCCGCTGGGACCGATGACCGTCGTGTGCAGCGACTGGTACATGTTGAACTTCGGCATCGCGATGTAGTCCTTGAACCGCCCCGGAACGGGGTTCCAGCGGGCGTGGACCGTGCCGAGCGCGGCGTAGCAGTCGCGGACGGTGTCGACGAGGACGCGGATGCCGACCAGGTCGTAGATCTCCGCGAAGTCCCGGCCGCGGACGATCATCTTCTGGTAGACGCTGTAGTAGTGCTTCGGCCTGCCGGTGACGGTGGCCTTGATACGGGCGGCCCGCAGATCGGACTGCACCTCGTCCGTCACTATCGCCAGGTACTCGTCGCGCTTGGGGGCGCGCTCGGCGACAAGGCGGACGATCTCGTCGTACATCTTCGGATAGAGGATCGCGAACGCGAGGTCCTCGAGCTCCCACTTGATGGTGTTCATGCCCAGCCGGTGGGCCAGCGGGGCGTAGATCTCCAGGGTCTCGCGGGCCTTCTTCTCCTGCTTCTCCCGCTTGAGGTAGCGCATCGTGCGCATGTTGTGCAGGCGGTCCGCGAGCTTGATGACCAGGACGCGCGGGTCCTTGGCCATGGCGACGACCATCTTGCGGACCGTCTCCGCCTGGGCGGCCTCGCCGAACTTGACCTTGTCCAGCTTGGTGACGCCGTCGACGAGCAGGGCCACCTGGTCGCCGAAGTCCCGACGCAGGGTGTCCAACCCGTACTCGGTGTCCTCGACCGTGTCGTGCAGCAGCCCCGCCATCAGCGTGGCGGGATCCATGCCGAGCTCGGCGAGGATCGTGGTGACGGCCAGCGGATGCGTGATGTACGGGTCACCGCTCTTGCGCTTCTGGCCCCGGTGCCAGCGCTCGGCGACCTGGTAGGCGCGTTCGATCTGGCGCAGTGTGGCGGTCTCGATCTTCGGGTCGTTGCTGCGGACGATACGCAGCAGCGGCTCGAGTACCGGGTTGTACGGGCTGGAGCGCTGGACGCCCAGACGGGCCAGACGGGCGCGGACCCGGTTGGAGGAGCCACCGGAGCGCGCGGGAGCCGGGGCGGGCGGCGCCGGCTTCGGGGCGGTCACGGGAACGGAGGCCGGGCCGTTCGCACTCCCCTGAGCGGCCGCGGTCCGTTCCGCGTGCTTCTTCTCGGGCGTGGCAGGGGCCGCGACAGCCTTGTCGGCCTGCTGGTCGGGCTGCGCGGTGGCGGGACGGGCCTCGTCTGGCAAGAGCGCTCCTCGTGCGGGTCCGGGTCCCCCGGTCAGGCCCGGAAAGGCCATGGTATCGACCCCGGGCGTTCACCTCGCCCCGGGACGGGGACTGTCCACAACGCGGAACGGGCACCCGGTGTTCCCGAGTGCCCGTTCCCCTGCCGTCACGGAGGTGCTGAGCAGGTCAGACGGTGAGCAGCGCCTCCAGCGGAGCACCCTGCAGCGCGGGCTCCAGACGGGCACGCCCGCCGAGGAAGCCCAGCTCCATGAGGATCGCGACGCCCGCGACCTCGGCGCCGGCCCGGCGGATCAGCTCCAGCGAGGCCTCGGCGGTGCCGCCGGTGGCGAGGACGTCGTCGATCACCATGACCCGGTCGTCGCCACCGAGGTCCTCGGCATGGATCTCGATCTCGGCCGTGCCGTACTCCAGCTCGTACGCCTGCGACAGCGTCGCCCCGGGGAGCTTGCCCGCCTTGCGCACGGGGATGAAGCCGAGGCCCGCACGGACCGCGACCGGGGCGGCGAGGATGAATCCCCGGGCCTCCAAACCGACGACCTTCGTCGCGCCGTGCCGGGCGCACACACCGGCGAGGGCGTCGGTGAGCGCGGTGAAGGCCGCCGGGTCCGCGAGCAACGGGGTGATGTCCTTGAACATCACGCCCGGCTGCGGGTAGTCGGAGACGTCCCGGATACGGCTGAGCAGCAGCTCCCGCATGTCCGCGGTCATCGGCGCCTTCCCGAGGGACGGCCCCGGCCGCGGCCGCGCTGCCCGACGACCGCTCCGGCTGTCGCCGCCTCGCCGGGCAGGACGTCCCGGGACTCGCCGTGGGGCTCCGCGTCGCCGTCCTCGCCGGACTCGCCCTTGGCGGCGGCCGCCGCGCGCTTGGCGAGGACCCGCTTCTTCAGGGCCTTCATCGCGGGCTCGCGCTCCTTCAGGTCGGCGACCAGCGGAGTGGCGATGAAGATCGACGAGTAGGCACCGGCGGCGAGACCGACGAAGAGCGACAGGGAGATGTCGTTCAGCATGCCCGCGCCGAGGAAGCCGCCGCCGATGAACAGCAGGCCGGCGACCGGCAGCAGCGCCACGACCGTGGTGTTGATGGAACGGACCAGGGTGCTGTTGATCGACCGGTTGGCGATCTCGCCGTACGTCCAGCGGGTCTGCTTGGTGATGTCCTTCGTGCCTTCCTTGAGGCTGTCGAAGACCACCACCGTGTCGTACAGCGAGTAACCGAGGATCGTCAGCAGACCGATCACCGTGCCCGGCGTGACCTCGAACCCGACGAGCGCGTAGATGCCCACCGTGATCGTGATGTCGTGGATCAGCGCCACGAGGGCGGCGAGTGCCATGCGCCACTCGAAGGCGATGGCCAGGTAGATCACCACGAGAATCATGAACACGCCGAGGCCGGTCCACGCCTTGTTGGCGATCTGCTCGCCCCAGCTCGGACCGACCAGCTCGGCGTTGATCTGGCCCGCCGGGATCTTCAGGTCCTCGGACAGCTCCTTGCCGACCTGGTTGGCCTCTTCGGTGTCCAGCTCGCTGACCTGGATGCGAAGGGTGCCGTTGCCGAGCTTCTGGACGATCGCCGGGTGACCCGACGCCTCCTGTGCGAACTCCTGGGCCTGCGTGACGGAGACGCTCGTCTGCGGAGTGGTGAAGACGGCACCGCCCTTGAACTCGATGCCCATGTTCAGACCCCGCACCGCCAGGCCGACGATGGCCGTGATGGTGATCAGGATCGAGATTCCGTACCAGATCTTCCGCTTGCCGACGAAGTCGTAGCCGACCTCACCGCGGTAGAGCCTGGCGCCAAGGGTGCCGAGACGCGACATCTCACGCCTCCTTCGGGTCGACGGGGGCGGAGACACGGCGCGAGCGGCGCAGCGGCGGCTTGGCGCCGAGGCGCTTCGGGTCCAGACCGGACCAGGGGTGTCCGCTCGCGAAGAACTTGGTGCGGGCGAGGATCGTCATCAGCGGCTTGGTGAAGAAGAACACCACGACCACGTCGAGCAGGGTGGTCAGGCCGAGCGTGAACGCGAATCCCTGGACCTTGCCGACGGTCACGACGAAGAGCACCGCGGCGGCGAGGAAGGACACGAAGTCGGAGACGAGGATCGTGCGCCGGGCGCGCGGCCAGGCGCGCTCGACGGCGGGGCGCAGCGTGCGGCCCTCGCGGATCTCGTCCCGGATGCGCTCGAAGTACACGATGAAGGAGTCGGCGGTGATACCGATGGCGACGATGGCACCGCAGACGGCCGGCAGGTTCAGCGCGAAGCCGATGGCCGGGCCGAGCAGCGACATCAGGGCGTAGGTCAGGATCGCCGAGGCCAGCAGGCTGAGCAGGGCGACGAGCGACAGACCCCGGTAGTAGACCACCAGGTAGATCACGACGAGCGCGAGGCCGATGGCGCCCGCGATGAGACCCGCCTTGAGCTGCTCGCCGCCGAGCGCGGCGGTGACCGTGGTCACGCTCTGCTGCTCGAAGCTCAGCGGCAGGGCGCCGTAGGACAGGATGTTGCCCAGGTCCTGGGCCGACTGCTGGTCGAAGCTGCCGGAGATCTCGGCGCTGGCGCTGAGGGTCTGGTTGACCTGCGGAGCGGAGACGACCTCGCCGTCGAGCACGATCGCGAACTGGTTCATCGGCGACGGCTGCTGCGAGAGCTTGCCGGTGATCTTCGCGAACTTCTTGGAGCCGGCGTTCGTGAAGTCCATCTGCACGATCCAGATGCCGCGCTGCGGGTCCAGCACGCCCTTGGCGTCGTCGACGTCCTTGCCGTCGACCTCGGCCGGGCCGAGCAGGTACTTCTCCCAGCCTCCGACGCTGTTCCTGCCGCAGGCGACGGTGGCCTGCTCGGGCTTGGCGTCCTTGCCGGCGTTGGAGCGGGCCTTCGGGTCGAGGCAGTTCAGGGCGGCGAACTGCTTCTCCAGCGCGGGATCGGCGGCGGCACCGCTCGGCGTGGGCACCGGGTTGGGGCTCTCGGGGGCCTTCGGCTGGTCCGAGGCCGCGCCGCTCGGCGAGGGCGAGGGCGCCTTCAGCGCGTCGGTGACGGCACGGCCCTGCGTGGTCGGGCTGCTGCTCGGCGCGGTGGCCTTGTCCTTGCCGTCGGTGGCCTTGTCACCGGGCTTGCCGGAGGGCGAGGCGCTCGGGCTGCCGGAGGGCTCGGGATTCGCCGGGCCGGCGGGCACCACGTTGAGCACGGGACGGAAGTACAGCTGGGCCGTCGTGCCCACCTGCTTCTGGGCCTGCTCCGAGTCCGTCCCCTTGGGGATGTTGACGATGATGTTCTCTTTGCCCTGGGTCTGGACCTCGGCCTCGGAGACACCCAGACCGTTGACACGACGCTCGATGATGCCGACCGCCGTGTTCATGTTGGTCTCGTTGACCGCGCTCTCCTTGCCGGGCTCAGCCTCGGCCTTGAGAGTGATCGTCGTACCGCCCGCGAGGTCGATACCGAGTCGCGGCGTGGTATCCCCGGACCAGAACATCCCGCCGACGAGACCGGCCATGACGATCAGCATCAGCGCGAGGGTGCGCCCCGGCTTCCCCTGACCCCCCGGCGCCTTTCGGCCCTTCTTCGGTGCTGCCACCTTGTCGTTTCTCCCTGTCCAACCGTCCCGCGCCGGGTATGCGACGGGTCGGCCACGATGTGTTGTGGGGACCTGCCCCCGCGGAGGAAGTGGGCACGCGCCGGGGACCGCGCGCGCCGGTGGGCGCGCCGCGGTCCCCGGTCGCGGCTACTTCGCGTCGGTGTCGCCGCCGCTCTTGTCGTCGCCCTTGGCGCCCTTGGTGTCCTTGGCCTCCGGCGCCGACTCGGCGTCGTCCGCCTCGTCCTTCTTGCCGAGGTCGATCTTGGCATCCTGGGCGGCGTCGGCAGCACCCGCGTCGGTCAGCGAGGAGGCGTCGTCCGGCACGATCGGCGTGTCGCCCTTGAGGTCGTCGTCCCCGTCGCCGTGCACGATCCGGTTGTACTCGGCGTCCTCCAGAACGGCCCCGATGGCGTTCTTGGCGAAGACGAGGTGCACACCGGGCGCGGCCTCGAGGAGGACCGTGTCGTCGTTGACCTCCTTGACCGTGGCGTAAAGGCCGCCGATGGTCCGGACGCCGGTGCCGGGCTGCATCTGGTTCCGCATGTTCACCGCCGCCTGCTGCTTCTTCTTGGCGGAGCGGGTCATCAGGAACATGGCCCCGATGAGCACGATGAACGGGAGGAGGGTCACGATATCCACGGGACGGAATTCCTTCGCACGACCGCGGTAAGGAGCGGCCTGGTCTACGGGGGTGGGTACGCCGACCTTCACGGGCGGCATCGGCGGAGTCTAAGCGAGTCCGCATCGATGGAACAACGCCCAGCATCGCACCCCGGTTCCCGCCCGGGCGACCCTCCGCGCCGTCACGTCCCGAACAGACCTGGTTGTCCGCTTGCGCCGGAGCCCTGCCGGGGCGGCACCAGGCCGAGGTGCGCCCATGCCGCCGGCGTCGCCACGCGGCCCCGCGGGGTGCGGGCCAGCAGGCCCTCCCGGACTAGGAAGGGCTCCGCGACCTCCTCGACGGTCTCCCGCTCCTCCCCCACGGCCACGGCCAGGGTCGACAGCCCGACCGGGCCGCCGCCGAACAGCTTGAGGAGCGCCTGGAGCACCGCGCGGTCGAGCCGGTCGAGGCCGCGGGCGTCCACCTCGTACACCGCGAGGGCGGCCGCCGCGATCTCACGGGTGACCCGGCCGTCCTCCTTGACCTGGGCGTAGTCGCGGACGCGGCGCAGCAGCCGGTTGGCGATGCGCGGGGTGCCGCGGGAGCGTCCGGCGATCTCCGCCGCTCCGTCCCTGTCGACCGCCACGTCCAGGAGCTGTGCGGAGCGGTGGACGACGCGCTCGAGCTCTGCGGGCTCGTAGAACTCCATGTGTGCGGTGAAGCCGAAGCGGTCGCGCAGCGGCGGGGGCAGCAGCCCGGCCCGGGTGGTGGCGCCGACCAGGGTGAACGGAGGAAGTTCCAGCGGGATGGCGGTGGCGCCGGGGCCCTTGCCGACGATCACGTCGACGCGGAAGTCCTCCATGGCCATGTAGAGCATCTCCTCGGCGGGCCGGGACATCCGGTGGATCTCGTCGAGGAAGAGCACCTCGCCCTCCTGGAGGGAGGAGAGGATGGCGGCGAGGTCTCCCGCGTGCTGGATCGCCGGGCCGCTGGTGATCCTGATCGGGGCGCCCATCTCGGCCGCGATGATCATGGAGAGCGTGGTCTTGCCGAGCCCGGGGGCTCCGGAGAGCAGGACGTGGTCGGCGGTGGCTCCACGCGCGAGCGCCGCCTTCAGTACGAGGTCGAGCTGTTCGCGGACGCGCTCCTGGCCGACGAACTCGTCCAGCGACTTCGGCCGCAGTGCGGCCTCCACGGCCTGGTCCTCGCCGTCGGCGGAGGCCCCCACGAGCCTGCCGTCGGCGGCGTCGTCGGTCGGCGGTGCGGTGTCGTCCCAGTTCACAGTGGATTGCCTCGCGTGGGTGGGCGGGTGCGGTTCGGGGTCAGCGGGTGCGGTTCAGCGTCTGCAGGGCGGACTTGAGGAGCAGCCCGATCTGGGGCTCGCCCGCCGCCGCCTCCGCCTGCGGGGTCACGGCGGTGACCGCCTCGTCGGCCTCGCGGGTGGCGTAGCCGAGTCCGATCAGCGCGGCGTGCAACTGGTCGCGCCAGGACTGGGTGACCGGGGCACCCACGGCACGGCCCGGGGCCCCGATCGGCTCGCCCAGGCGGTCCTTGAGCTCGAGCAGCAGCTTCTGGGCGCCCTTCTTCCCGATACCGGGGACGGCCGTGAGCGCCTTCTCGTCACCCGTGGTCACCGCTCGCCGCAGCGCGTCCGGGCTGTGCACCGCGAGCATCGCCTGCGCCAGCCGGGGTCCGACGCCGCTGGCGGTCTGGAGCAGCTCGAATACCTGCCGCTCGTCGTCGTCGGCGAAGCCGTACAACGTCAGGGAGTCCTCGCGGACCACCAACGACGTGGCGAGCCGGGCCTCCTGACCCACTCTCAGGCCGGAAAGGGTGTCGGGCGTGCACTGGACGGCCATGCCGACGCCGCCGACCTCGATCACGGCGGTGGTCGGGGCGAGGGCGGCGACCGGGCCGCTCACAAAGGCGATCATGCGGTACGGCCTTTCGTCGCGTGATGGGCGGCGACCGCCCGCTGCAGGCGGTTCTGCGCGGGCGCCCGCCAGATGTGGCAGATGGCGAGGGCGAGGGCATCGGCGGCGTCGGCCGGCTTCGGCGGCGCGTCCAGCCGCAGCAGCCGGGTCACCATCGCTCCCACCTGCGCCTTGTCGGCGCGGCCACTGCCGGTGACGGCCGCCTTGACCTCGCTCGGGGTGTGCAGGGCGACGGGCAGTCCGCGACGGGCCGCGCACAGCATGGCGACAGCGCTGGCCTGGGCCGTGCCCATGACCGTGCGTACGTTGTGCTGGCTGAAAACCCGCTCGACCGCGACCAGTTCGGGCCGGTGCGTGTCCAGCCACTCCTCGATCCCGCGTTCGACGGCGACGAGCCGGTCGCCGATCTCCGCGCCCGCGTCGGTACGGACGACGCCGACGCCGAGCATCGTCAGCGGACGCCCGGCGACGCCCTCGACGACACCGATGCCGCACCGGGTCAGCCCCGGGTCCACCCCCAGCACACGCACACGCCCACCCCTCACTTCGCCGTCCCCCGGCCACCACCGGAAGGTGTTCCCGGCGTTTGTGCAGGCTATCGGCTGCCGCTGACAACCACCGACAACGCGACGGGCGAAAAGCGACGGGCCGACGGGGGTGTGTCCCCGTCGGCCCGTCGCACGAAGCGGGATCAGGCGTCGACCTTCTCCATGACGTCGTCCGAGACGTCGAAGTTGGCGAAGACGTTCTGCACGTCGTCGCTGTCCTCCAGCGCGTCGATCAGCTTGAAGATCTTGCGCGCGCCCTCCTCGTCCAGCTCGACCTGCATGGTCGGGACGAAGTTGGCCTCGGCCGAGTCGTAGTCGATACCGGCGTCCTGGAGCGCGGTGCGGACCGCGACCAGGTCCGTGGCCTCGCTGATGACCTCGAAGTTCTCACCCAGGTCGTTGACTTCTTCGGCACCGGCGTCCAGCACCGCGCCGAGCACGTCGTCCTCGGTCAGCTCGCCCTTCGGGAGCACGACGACGCCCTTGCGGTTGAACAGGTAGGACACCGAACCGGGGTCGGCCATCGAGCCGCCGTTGCGGGTCATCGCGACACGCACGTCGGAGGCGGCGCGGTTGCGGTTGTCGGTGAGGCACTCGATGAGCACCGCGACACCGTTCGGACCGTAGCCCTCGTACATGATCGTCTCGTAGTCGGCGCCGCCGGCCTCGAGGCCCGCGCCGCGCTTGACCGCGGAGTCGATGTTCTTGTTGGGGACCGACTGCTTCTTCGCCTTCTGAATGGCGTCGAATAGGGTCGGGTTGCCGTCCGGGTCGGCGCCGCCGGTGCGGGCCGCGACCTCGATGTTCTTGATCAGCTTCGCGAAGAGCTTGCCGCGCTTGGCGTCGATCACGGCCTTCTTGTGCTTCGTCGTGGCCCATTTAGAGTGGCCGGACATCTGCCTGTCTCCTTCGCGTAACCAATCCCTGCTCCGTTCCCCAGTGATCCTACCGGGACGCTCCCACCCGCCGCCCGACCACCACCCCTCACGGAGCGCCGACGCGCGCACCTTCCGACCGCCGCCCGACCACCACCCCTCACGGAGCGCCGACGCGCGCACCTTCCGGTCCCGCGGTGCGCACCATGTCGACGAACAGGGCGTGCACACGGTGGTCCCCGGTCAGCTCCGGGTGGAACGACGTGGCCAGCGCGGTGCCCTGGCGGACCGCGACGATGTGGCCGTCGTGCTCGGCGAGCACCTCGACCTCGGCGCCGACGGACTCGACCCACGGGGCGCGGATGAAGACGCCCTCCACGGGACCGCCCTCGACACCCGTCACCGCGACCGCGGACTCGAAGGACTCGTTCTGCCGACCGAAGGCGTTGCGGCGCACGATCATGTCGATGCCGCCGATGGTCTCCTGGCCCGACCGCGGGTCGAGGATCTTCTCGGCGAGCATGATCAGGCCCGCGCAGGTGCCGTAGACCGGCATCCCCGCGCGCACGCGCTCACGCAGCGGCTCCATCACCCCGAAGAGATGCGCCAGCTTGGAGATGGTGGTGGACTCGCCGCCCGGGATGACGAGGCCGTCGACCTCGGCGAGTTCCTCGGGGCGCCGGACCGGCCTGGCCACGGCATCGGCCGCGGCCAGGGCGATCAGGTGCTCCCGTACGTCGCCCTGCAGAGCCAGAACTCCGATGACAGGGGTGCCGGGTGTGCTCATGGGTGACTACCAGCCGCGGTTCGCGTAGCGCTCGGCCTCGGGCAGGGTGTCGCAGTTGATGCCGACCATGGCCTCGCCGAGGTTGCGGGAGGCGTCCGCGATGATCTTGGGGTCGTCGTAGAAGGTGGTGGCCTTCACGATGGCCGCGGCGCGCTTGGCCGGGTCGCCGGACTTGAAGATGCCGGAGCCGACGAAGACGCCCTCGGCGCCGAGCTGGCGCATCAGCGCGGCGTCGGCGGGGGTGGCGACGCCACCGGCGGAGAAGAGCACGACCGGCAGCTTGCCGAGCTGGGCGACCTCGGCGACGAGCTCGTACGGGGCGCGCAGCTCCTTGGCGGCGGCGTACAGCTCGTTGTTGTCGAAGCCGCGCAGGCGGGCGATCTCGTTCTTGATCTGGCGCAGGTGGCGGACGGCCTCGACGACGTTGCCGGTGCCGGCCTCGCCCTTGGAGCGGATCATGGCCGCGCCCTCGGCGATCCGGCGCAGGGCCTCGCCGAGGTTGGTGGCGCCGCAGACGAAGGGGGTGGTGAAGGCCCACTTGTCGGAGTGGTTGACCTCGTCGGCCGGGGTGAGCACCTCGGACTCGTCGATGTAGTCCACGCCGAGCGACTGCAGGACCTGGGCCTCGACGAAGTGGCCGATGCGGGACTTGGCCATCACCGGGATCGAGACGGCGTCGATGATGCCCTCGATCATGTCCGGGTCGGACATCCGGGCCACACCGCCGTCCTTGCGGATGTCGGCGGGGACGCGCTCCAGGGCCATGACGGCCACGGCGCCCGCGTCCTCGGCGATCTTCGCCTGCTCAGGCGTGACGACGTCCATGATCACGCCGCCCTTGAGCTGCTCGGCCATGCCTCGCTTCACGCGCGCGGTGCCGGTCTCGGGAGCCTGCGGGGAGTTGGGGAACGTGCTGGACACGATCGACCTCATTCGGTGACGACAAATGGTGCTCCGACGAGGAAACAGTCCGGTGCCAGGCCACGGCAAGGGCCAATGGGGACCCTGTGGATCGTTTTGGCGTCGGCCGCGGAGCCGCGCGAGGGGCGCCGGGGACGGTGCGAGGGGCGGGGTGGCGCCGGACACCCGTCCGGACCGGTTGTCCGGACGGCGGCCCCGCGCGGCGGTGTCCCGGCACGGGCGGTCCCCCGGCACGGAAGAGGCCGCCGATCCCGGGGCCGCCGGTTCCGGGGCCGCGGGGCAGGTCCTAAGGTCGGTCCGCCAGCGCGACCGGGGGCTCGTCGTCCATCTCGAAGGCCAGCGGGAACGGGGCGTGCCCGGCGAGGCGGAACCAGCGGACCTTGCGGTGCCGGCGCAGCGCCCGCGCCGCCCGCACGGCGTCGTTGTGGAAGCGCCGCGCCATCGGGACGCGCCGTACGGCCGCGGCCAGTTCGTCGGCGGCGTCGTCTCCCCCGGGCGCCTGCCGCACGGCCTCCACCTGTTGCGCCTCACCGAACACGGCGCGCAGCGCCTGACTCAGCTCGCTCTCGGCCACCTCGCGGTGCTCCTCGTCCGCCTGACGGGCCGCGTGCGCGGCCTCGTAGAGCACGATCGAGGCGGCGGGGTCCAGCACCCCTGAGGTGGCGAGCTCCTGGGTGACCGAGGCGCGGCGCAGGAGCTGGGCGTCCAGTGCCGCCCGCGCGGCGTCGATCCGGGCGTGCAGGCGGTCGAGCCGGCCGGCGGTCCAGCTGAGGTACAGGCCGATGGCGACGAGCGCGACGAGGATCCAGATCAGGGTTGCGGTCACGCCGGGTCAATCTACCGGTGAGTCGGGGAGCGCCCTCGCGCCCGGGCCCCGGGCCGGCTCCGGATGCACCCCGACCCGCCCTGGACGCCTCAGTCGCGGGCCAGGCCGAAGCGCGCCATCAGACCGCCCGGACGTTCGTCCGCGGCCACCGAGGCCGCGCCGTCCGTCACGGTCTCGTACACGGCGAGGATGTCCGCGCCGACCGTGGACCAGTCGAAGCGCCGCACATGGGCGCTCCCGCGGGCGCTGAGCCGGGCGCGCCGGGACGGCGAGCCCAGCAGCCGGATCGCGGCGTCGGCCAGCGCGCCGGCGTCCTCGTTGGCGAAGAGTTCGCCCGCGGCCCCCTGGTCCAGTACCTGGGCGAACGCGTCGAGGTCCGAGGCGAGTACCGGCGCACCCGCCGACAGGGCCTCCACCAGGATGATGCCGAAACTCTCACCGCCGGTGTTGGGTGCGACGTACACGTCGACGCTGCGCAGCAACCGGGCCTTGTCCTCGTCGCTGACCATCCCCAGGAACTCCACGCGCTCGCGCATCGCCGCGGGGAGCGACTCGACTGCCTCCTCCTCGTCGCCCCGCCCCGCGACGAGCAGCCGGGTGTCCGGCCGTGCCTCCAGGATCCTCGGCAGGGCCTTCATCAGGACGGGCAGGCCCTTGCGCGGCTCGTCGATGCGCCCGATGAACCCCAGGGTCGCGCCCTGCCACTCCGCCTTCGGCTCGGCCTTCGCGAAGAAGTCGACGTCGACTCCGTTGGGGATGACCACGGCGTCGCCGCCGAGGTGCTCCACGAGCGTGCGCCGGGCGTACTCGCTGACCGCGATCCGAGCGTTGATCTTCTCCAGGGCGGGCTGGAGGATCGGGTAGGCCGCGATCATCGCCCGCGAACGCGGGTTGGAGGTGTGGAAGGTCGCCACGATCGGCCCCTGGGCCGCCCAGCAGGACAGCAGGCCCAGGGACGGCGAGGCCGGCTCGTGGATGTGGATCACGTCGAAGGTGCCGTCGTGCAGCCAGCGCCGCACCCGGGCCGCGGAGAGGAAGCCGAAGTTGAGCCGGGCGACCGAGCCGTTGTACGGCACGGGCACGGCACGGCCCGCCGACACGACGTACGGCGGCAGCGGGGTGTCGTCGTCGGCCGGGGCGAGGACGGACACCTCGTGGCCCAGTCCGATCAGGTGCTCCGCGAGGTCGCGGATGTGGAACTGGACGCCGCCGGGGACGTCCCACGAGTAGGGGCAGACGATCCCGATCCTCACGTCCGGGACTCCCCCGTGTCGACCCGGTCTCCCAGGTCCGAGAGCCACAACCGCTGCAGCATGTGCCAGTCCTCCGGGTGGTCGGCGATTCCGGTGGCGAAGGCGTCGGCCAGCGCCTGTGTCATCACGGACGTCCTCTCGGCCCGGGTGCCGGTCTCGGGTACGTCGACGGGCGGATGGACCCGCCCCTTCATGACGGACGTCCCGTCGTACCAGAGGGTCACGGGCAGCAGCAGGGCGCCGGTCTGCTGGGCGAGCAGCGCGGGTCCCGCGGGCATCCTGGCCGTCTCGCCGAAGAACTTCACCTCGGTGCCCGAGGCGGACAGGTCGCGGTCGGCGACCAGGCAGACCAGCCCGCCGGCGCGCAGCCGCCGGGCCAGGGTGCCGAAGGCGGAACCGCCGGTGTGCGGCAGCACCTCCATGCCGAGGGACTCGCGGTAGGCGACGAACCGGTCGTACAGCGTCTCCGGCTTCAGCCGCTCGGCGACCGTGGTGAACGGTATGCCGAGCGCGCGGGTCGCCCAGACCCCCGCCAGGTCCCAGTTCGCCAGGTGCGGCAGCGCCAGGACGACGCCCCTGCCCTCGGCCATGCCGTCGTGCAGGCGCTGAATGTTCTCGATGTCCACGCTCCGGCGCACGCGCTCCTCGTCCCAGGCCGGGAGCCGGAAGGACTCCATCCAGTAGCGCATGTACGAGCGCATCCCGGCCCTGGACAGTCCGGCGAGCCGCTCCGGCCCGGCGTCGGGCACCACCCGGGCCAGGTTGGCCTCCAGCCGCAGCACGCCCTTGCCGCGCCGCTTCCACGCGGTGTCGGCGACGGAGCGTCCGAGCGCGGCGGCGACGGGCTCGGGGAGCCTCTTGACCGTCCCCCAGCCCAGCCCGTACAGCGTGTCCGTCAGCCGGTCCTGCATGCCGCTCATGCCTCACTCCCCTGCGAGGTGCCCTGGGTGGTCCCGTGCGAGGGCCCGGGCGGGGGGCCGTCGCCGGGCGTGGCGGCGTCCGCCTCGGCCGCCTCCCGGCGCACCGTGACCACCCGCTGCGCCAGCGTCACCACCGAGCCCGCGGCCACGATCCACAGCGCGACGGGGAGCAGTACGTCGACACCGGGGACCCCGAAGGCGTGGAGTCCGGCGAGCCCGGCCGCGACCAGCGAGATAACCAGCCGCTCGGCCCGCTCCACCAGCCCGTTCACGGCGACCGGCAGCCCGATCGACTCGCCCCGCGCCTTGGTGTACGAGACGACCTGGCCGCTGGCGAGGCAGAAGATGGCCACCGCGCACAGCACGTTGTCGTCGCCCTTGCCGGCGTACCAGAGGGCGAAGCCGCCGAAGATGGCGCTGTCCGCGACCCGGTCGAGCGTGGAGTCCAGGAAGGCGCCCCAGCGGCTGGAGACCCCGGCCTGACGGGCCATGTTGCCGTCGACGAGGTCGGAGAAGACGAACAGGGTGATGACGATCGTCCCCCAGAAGAACTCTCCGCGGGGGAAGAAGACCAGCGCGCCCGCGACCACTCCGGCCGTGCCGACGAGGGTCACCGCGTCGGGGCTCACTCCGCGGCGTAGCAGAAACGCGGCGAACGGCGTGAGGACACGCGTGAAGAACGCACGCGCGTACTTGTTCAGCATGGCCTTCCCGAGGGGTCGGTGGGCCGTGCGGCCCCTTCGGCCACCGGCGGGCCCATCGTAGCCAGGCACGCGGCGGCCCAGCGGCCTGGCCCGGTCGCGTACGACGTATGGACGCACCATGACGGGAGTGGAAAGCTCGAAGGACAACCGCGGGCTTCGCCGGCGCGTCCCCCGGGCTCCGGCCGGGGGTCTCCCCATCGCGCGCCCCCGGGTCCGCGCCCTCACCTCACCGTGCACCGAGTCGGGAGGAACGAATCATGGGCGACAAGGCGAATGCACAATCCGGGGCCGCCGGCAGGGCTACGGCGGCCGACCGGCCGACATCCGTACGGAACGTGGTGCTGGTCGGCCACAGCGGATCGGGGAAGACGACCCTGGTGGAGGCCCTGGCCCTGACGGCCGGGGCGGTCAACCGGGCGGGACGCGTCGAGGACGGCGGGACGGTCTCGGACTACGACGAGATCGAGCACCGCCAGCAGCGCTCCGTACAGCTGAGTCTCGTCCCCGTCGAATGGGGCGGGTACAAGATCAACCTGTTGGACACCCCCGGGTACGCCGACTTCGTGGGGGAACTCAGGGCCGGTCTGCGAGCAGCGGACGCGGCCCTTTTCGTCGTCTCGGCAGCTCAGGAGGCCGACGCCGTGCCCGCCTCGACCCGGATGGTGTGGGAGGAGTGCGCGGCGGTCGGGATGCCCCGGGCCATCGTGGTCACCCACCTGGAGACGGCCCGCACCGGGTTCGACGAACTGATCGAGGTCTGCGGGCAGCTGTTCGGCGGTGACGACCCGGACGCCGTGCTGCCGCTCTACCTGCCGCGGTACGGCCCGGAGGCGGCCGACGGCCACGCACCGGTGACGGGACTGGTCGGGCTGCTTTCGCAGAAGCTGTTCGACTACTCGGGCGGCGAGCGAGTCGAGAAGACGCCCGGACCCGAGGAGGAGGCCCTGCTGGCCGGGGCCAGGAACCGCCTGATCGAGGGGATCATCGCCGAGAGCGAGGACGAGACGCTCATGGAGCGCTACCTGGGCGGCGAGGAGGTCGACCTCGAGACGCTGATCGACGACCTGGAGAAGGCCGTCGCGCGGGGCGCGTTCCATCCGGTGCTGGCCGCGGCGCCTGCGGTGAACGGGTCGAGGCAGGGACTCGGCACGGTCGAGCTGCTGGAGCTGATCACCGGCGGGTTCCCGACCCCGCTGGAGCGCGAGGCGCCCGCGGTCACCACCCCGGAGGGCCGGCCCAGGCCGGCGGTCAGCTGCGACCCGGACGGGCCGCTGGTCGCCGAGGTCGTCAGGACCGCGTCCGACCCGTACGTCGGCCGGCTGTCCCTGGTCCGGGTCTTCTCCGGAACGCTCCGCCCGGACGAGACGGTGCATGTGTCGGGGCACGGCCTTGCCGACCGCGGGCACGAGGACCACGACGTCGACGAGCGGGTGGGTGCCCTCTCCTCACCGTTCGGCAAACAGCAGCGCACCGTCGGCCAGTGCGTCGCGGGCGATCTCGCCTGCGTCGCCAAACTGGGACGGGCCGAGACCGGCGACACCATCTCCTCGACGGCGGACCCGCTGCTGATGGAACCCTGGGCCATGCCCGACCCGCTGCTCCCCCTGGCCATCCGGGCGCACAGCAAGGCCGACGAGGACCGGCTCTCCCAGGGACTGGCCAGGCTGGTCGCGGAGGACCCCACGATGCGCCTGGAGCAGAACCAGGACACCCACCAGGTGGTGCTGTGGTGTCTGGGCGAGGCCCATGTGGACGTGGCGCTGGAGCGGCTGCGCAGCAGGTACGGGGTCCAGGTCGACGTGGTGCCGCACAAGGTGTCGCTGCGGGAGACGTTCGCCGGGCCGTCGGCGGGGCGGGGCCGCCATGTGAAGCAGTCCGGAGGGCACGGCCAGTACGCGATCTGCGAGATAGAGGTCGAACCGCTGCCGCCGGGCTCGGGCATCGAGTTCGTCGACAAGGTGGTGGGCGGCGCCGTCCCCCGCCAGTTCATCCCTTCGGTGGAGAAGGGCGTCAGGGCACAGGCCGCGAAGGGCCTCACGGCCGGCCATCCGCTGGTCGACGTGCGCGTGACACTGCTGGACGGCAAGGCGCACTCGGTGGACTCCTCCGACGCCGCGTTCCAGACCGCGGGCGCGCTGGCACTGCGCGAGGCGGCGGCGCAGACCCGGATCGACCTGCTGGAGCCGGTGGCCGAGGTGCAGGTGATGGTGCCGGACGAGTACGTCGGCGCCGTCATGAGCGATCTGTCGGGCCGGCGCGGCCGGGTGGTCGGCACCGAGCAGGCGGGCACCGGCAGAACGGTCGTACGCGCCGAGGTGCCGGAGATCGAGATCGGCCGTTACGCGGTGGACCTGCGGTCCGTCTCGCACGGCACGGGCCGCTTCGACCGGACGTACGCCCGGCACGAGGCCATGCCGCCGCAGATGGCGGCCAAGGTCCGGGAGGAGAGCACGGCCGCGTAGGAGCCGGGGCCCACCCTGCCGCGCCCTGCCGCAGGGCGCGGCAGGACGCGGGGAGCGGCCCCGGTGGGGAGTGCCGCCCGCCGACCGCCCCTTCGGCGGGCGGCACTCGCGTGCCCGGTCCGTCGCCCCCCAGGGCCGGAACGCGGTGCTGACGCGTGGGCCACCGCCCCGATACGCTGTGTCGCGCCGCTCGGAAGGTGTGCGGGGCGCGGTAGTCGGGAAGGCCGCAGTGCGGATGAGGCGGCGATGGGGGCGGTAGTGGCGGACCAGGCATTCGATTTCTCTCCCGGGGCCCAGATCCCGGTGCATGGGGCGGCCGGCCAGACGGCGGCGACACATGCCCTCGCCTCGGCCGCCTACCGTGACAGCCCGCTCGAGGAGATACTCAAGGCCAACAACGAGTGGCACCAGTCCAAGGTGAAGAAGGGCAAGTTCTCGCTCTTCGAGCCGAACCTGGGCGAGGCCTTCTCACGGGCGGTCCAGGTCCGGATGCTCGGCGGGGCCCGCAAACCGCTGATCCAGTCGTTCGGAGCCGAGCCGCAGGCCGTGGTGGAGCACGCGCTGGCGGCGAGCCGGATCCGCAAGCAGCGGGACGCCCGGCTGACCGCGGTCATGGTGGTGTTCGGACTGCTCTTCCTGCCCGGCGCGCTGCTGTGGATCGGTGTGTTCCAGCTGCGCCGGACGCTCGCCGGTTCGAAGGACCGGAAGGCCGGCGCCGTCGGATCGGCGCTGCTGATGGCGGTGGGCGTGCTCGCGGTGGTCTTCCTGATCGCACTGCCGTTCAGCGGCTTCTGGGGGTACTACCTGCGGGCCATGGTGGTCGCGCCCGTGATCGGCTGGCTGTTCGCCAAGCGCATCTGCGAGTCCACGGCGAAGGACCTGCGGGCCCGCTGGGACGGCCTCCTCTCCGGCGGCGGCATCGGGGCGAAGGTCCCGGAGGCCGTGCCGGGGAACCCGAACGAGACCGCGGCCGAGCAGTTGCGCCAGGGCCTGGAGAAGCTCACCGCAGAACAGCAGTCCAACTCGGTCTTCTACGCCGGCCCCAAGGGGATACTCGGCATGGGCACCCGCTGGGGCAGCTGGCAGCTCGCCGAGGAGCTGGTGGCCAGGGAACCGGGCAAGGAGTTCCACCAGTTCCGCAGCTGGGACGTCGTCAAGGTCATCCACGACCAGCTGACGCTGCTCCAGCGCGGCCCGCTGAACACGGGCGGCTTCCCCAAGCCGTCGGTGAAGCACTGGATCGTGGTCCCGGTCGGGGAGGGCGCGGCCGAGGTGGCCCGGCCGGAGGGCCAGGACGTGGACACCTTCCAGGTGAAGCGCCACGAGATACAGCGGATCTGCGACCACCAGCAGTTCGGCAGCGGCAACCGGCACTACCTGGGCGTCCAGTTCACCCTGTGGGACGGCCAGCTGGTCATCACCATGATGATCACGGTGACGGTGCTGTTCGAAACGCTGCGCATCGAGGTGACCGGGCACGCGCTCGGCCCGGTGCACTCCCTGTTCACCAGCAAGCCCGCACCCAAGACCGTGGAGGTCGCCAAGACCGTCCGGTTCTGGGAGACCGTCGAGCGGCAGCTGCCGCTGGTGGAAACCCCGGAGGTGGTGCGGCAGATGGTCCGGGCACCGTTCACGTGGTATCCGCCGATGCTGGACTTCCTCGGGGGGAAGCTGATCCTTCCCGAGCCGTTCGGACTGCGGCACGCGTGGGCCGAGCAGCCGTGGCGGCACCGCTTCATGGCCGACGACGCCATGCGGGCGGCGACGCCGGTGCTGCGGGTCGCCCACTCCGCCGCGATGCGGGTGCTCGAGGAGCACGGTGTGGACACGGAGCGTTTCAGCACCCGCTCGTCGTTCCTGAGCACGGGTGTGCAGGACCCGATGCCGCGCAAGGCGGACGCGTACGAAGCGTGAGACGTACGAAACGTGACGAAGGGATGCCGGAGCGTCCCCGGGGCGCCCGGGGCCGGGAGGGCCGCCGGCTACGGGGCGGGCCAGGTGTCCGCGAGCATCTTCCGGGTGTCGGCGAGGAGTTGGGGCAGTACCTTCGTGTGGCCGATGACCGGCATGAAGTTGGTGTCACCACCCCAGCGCGGCACCACGTGCTGGTGCAGGTGCGCGGCGATACCGGCACCGGCCACCGTGCCCTGGTTCATGCCGATGTTGAAGCCGTGCGCTCCGGAGGCGGTCCGCAGTGCGGTCATCGCCCGCTTGGTGAACTCGGCGAGTTCGGTGGTCTCGGCCCCGTCGAGGTCCGTGTAGTCGGCCACGTGCCGGTACGGCACCACCATCAGGTGGCCGCCGTTGTACGGGTACAGGTTGAGCACGGCGTACACGCTCTCGCCGCGCGCGATGACGAGCCCGTCCTCGTCGGACTTGGCGGGGATGGAGCAGAAGGGGCAGCCGTCGGCGGCCCCGGGGCCGGTCGGCTTGTTCTCGCCCTGGATGTAGGCCATCCGGTGCGGCGTCCACAGCCGCTGGAAGGCGTCCTGGATGCCGACCCCGATCTGCTGCTCCGGCTCACTCGTCATGTGGTGCAGCATATGACTTCGCCCGTACGGAGCGTGTCGCCGGGGGCGGACCCGGGCAGCTCCCGGCGATGCTGGCCGAATGGACGCCGAACGGGCAGACACCCCACTGGACCGCTGGGAGCAGCGGGCCGAGCTCCCGCTGTTCTACGCCTCACTGGTCTTCCTGGCCGCGTACTCGGTGCGGATCCTGGCCCACGGCGTGGACGTGGTGTGGAGGGAGATCGCCCTCGCCACGATGCTGCTGATGTGGCTGGTCTTCCTGACCGACTTCGTGGTGCGGCTGCGACTCAGCGGAAGGCGGCTCCACCGCTTCCTGCGGACGCACTGGCTGGACGCCCTGGTGCTGCTCCTGCCGCTGCTGCGCCCGCTGCGCCTGGTGAAGTTGTACACGACGCTCCAGCGGCGGCGTGACGAGCCGGTCCTCAGCCTCTACGCGCGGGTGATCGTCTACGCCGGTATGGGAGCGGTGCTGCTGGGCTGGGCCGGGGCACTCGCCGTCTACCACGCGGAGCGGACCGCTCCCGGGGCGACGATCCTCACCTTCGGCGACGCGGTGTGGTGGGTGTGCGAGACGCTGACCACCGTCGGGTACGGGGACGTCACGCCCGTGACCGCGTGGGGCAGGATCATCGCGGTGGGGCTGATGATCTGCGGGCTGGCGTTGCTGGGCGCGGTGACCGGCTCGTTCTCGTCCTGGCTGATCCAGGTCTTCACCCGTGAGGACGAGAGGAGGCCCCCGGAGGACCGACGTCCTCCGGGGGCCTCCTCCTGACGGTGCGGAGCGGCGTCCCCGGCCGGCCCGGACTCGCGAGCCGGGACCGGCTCAGACCTGGGCGCGCTCCTCGACGACCTTGGCGATCTTGGCGATGGCCTCGTCGACGGGGATGCCGTTCTCCTGGGAGCCGTCGCGGTAGCGGAACGACACCGCACCGTGCTCCATGTCCTCGTCGCCCGCGATGACCATGAAGGGGACCTTCTGCTTCTGGGCGTTGCGGATCTTCTTCTGCATGCGGTCCGATGAGGCGTCCACCTCCACGCGCAGCCCCTGCCTCCTCGCCTTCGCGGCGAACTCCTGCAGGTACGGGACGTGGGCGTCGCCGATCGGGATGCCCAACGCCTGGACGGGCGCCAGCCAGGCAGGGAAGGCGCCGGCGTAGTGCTCCAGCAGCACCGCGAAGAAGCGCTCGATGGAGCCGAACAGCGCCCGGTGGATCATGACGGGACGCTGCTTGGTGCCGTCCGGGCCGGTGTATTCGAGGTTGAAGCGCTCCGGCAGGTTGAAGTCGAGCTGGACCGTCGACATCTGCCAGGTACGGCCGATCGCGTCCTTGGCCTGGACGGAGATCTTCGGGCCGTAGAAGGCCGCGCCGCCCGGGTCGGGGGTGAGCGGAAGGCCCTGCTTCTCGGCCACCTGCCGCAGGACCTCGGTGGCCTCGTCCCAGACCTCGTCGGAGCCGACGAACTTGTTCGGGTCCTTGGTGGACAGCTCCAGGTAGAAGTCGGTCAGACCGTAGTCACGCAGCAGGTCCAGGACGAAGGTGAGGGTCTTGTCCAGCTCCTCCGCCATCTGCTCGCGGGTGCAGTAGATGTGCGCGTCGTCCTGGGTGAAGCCGCGGGCACGGGTCAGACCGTGCACGACACCCGACTTCTCGTACCGGTACACGGTGCCGAACTCGAAGAGACGCAGCGGCAGTTCACGGTACGAGCGGCCGCGTGCGTCGAAGATCAGGTTGTGCATCGGGCAGTTCATGGGCTTGAGGTAGTAGTCCACGCCCTCGTCGAGCTGCATGGGCGGGTACATGCCCTCGGCGTACCAGTCCAGGTGGCCCGACTTCTCGAACAGCTTGCCCTTGGTCGCGTGCGGCGAGTACACGAACTCGTAGCCGTGCTCCTCGTGGCGCTTGCGCGAGTAGTCCTCCATGACCCTGCGGACCACACCGCCCTTGGGGTGGAAGACCGCGAGCCCGGAGCCGACCTCGTCCGGGAACGAGAAGAGGTCCAGCTCGTTGCCCAGCTTGCGGTGGTCCCGCTTCTCGGCCTCCGCGAGGAAGTCCAGATGCGCCTTCAGCTCTTCCTTGGACGGCCATGCGGTGCCGTAGATGCGCTGCAGCATCGGGTTCTTCTCGCTGCCGCGCCAGTACGCGGCAGCGTTGCGCATCAGCTTGAACGCCGGGATGTTACGGGTGGTGGGCAGGTGGGGACCCCGGCAGAGGTCCTTCCAGCACAGCTCGCCGGTCTTGGCGTCAAGGTTGTCGTAGATGGTCAGCTCGCCGCCGCCCACCTCCACGTCGGCGCCGTCGTCGTGCGAGGCGGAGCCCTTGATCCCGATGAGCTCCAGCTTGTACGGCTCGTCCGCGAGCTCCTCACGCGCGGCCTCGTCGGTGACGACGCGGCGCGAGAAGCGCTGTCCGCGCTTCTGGATCTCCTGCATCTTCTTCTCGACGGCCTTGAGATCCTCGGGGGTGAAGGGCTTCTCCACGTCGAAG
This sequence comes from Streptomyces sp. NPDC049887, assembly GCF_040656535.1. NCBI lineage: Bacteria > Bacillati > Actinomycetota > Actinomycetes > Kitasatosporales > Streptomycetaceae > Streptomyces > Streptomyces sp. NPDC049887. The sequence continues at coordinate 113,009 of NZ_JBFAMM010000003.1, forward strand.
TCGTAGTAGAAGCCGTCCCGGACCGGCGGGCCGATGCCGAGCTTGGCCTCGGGGAACAGCTCCTGCACGGCCTGCGCCATGACGTGCGCGGTGGAGTGGCGGAGGATGTTCAGGCCGTCCTCGGACGAGATCCCGACGGGCTGGACGGTCTCGCCGTCCTTCACCTCGTGGGCGAGGTCCTTCAGCTCCCCGCCGACCCGGGCGGCGATCACGGTGCGCTCGCCGCCGAAGAGATCGGCCGCCGTGGTGCCCGTGGTCACCACGCGCTCTTCCCGCTCGGAATCGCGTTGGATGATCACACGGACGTCTGACACCGGTCTCTCCTGTCTGAAGGGGGAGCACGCGCCGAGGTATCGCGCGTGCACTACGTCATGCTACCGAGCGTCGGATCGGCCCCGCGAAACGCGCTGCGCGCCTGCGGTGATCGGGACGTTCCGGCTGCCTCGTACCCCGCCCGTCCGGGAGGCCGAAAGGGTGCGCTCCCGCCGCGGCACGATGCCGTCACAGCGCACTCTGTCGCAGCGCAGGCCGTCGCAGGGCGGGCCGCCGCGGCGCCGTGCCGTCACAGCGCCCGCCGTCACAGTGCCCGCCGTCGCAGCGCAGGCCGTCGCAGGGCGGACTGTCGCAGCGCGGGCTGTCGCGGCGTGCCGGCTTCGGCGCGCGGACTCGACCCGCGGCACCCTCTCTGCCTGCGAGCCGTTGGACCTGCCTGCGTCCCGCCGCCGTGTGCGGCGTCCCCCGGCCGAGCGCCCGCCGCCGACCGCGTCCACCGGTGCCGCCCGGCTTCACCGAGGACTGCCCCGCATCCGGGAATCCGGGAGCCGGGAGTCCCCCAGGCGATCCGGGCGGGCCGGGATCCGCCGGTGTCCCCTCGGCCCGCCGTCGCGCACCGGCGCGGCACCGTCCCGCCGTCACGCGGGCGCACCCCGGCGGGCCCGTCAGTCGTCCCCTCCGCACGCCTCCTCGAAGAAGTCCAGATTCTCGTGCAGCGCCTTCATCAGCCTGTCCCGTTCCGCCTCGTCCACCTGCACCGGCACGACGTCCGTCGCGTCGCTGAGGCGCCGGAAGCCGCCGCGGCTCTCGAGGCGGCCGACGACGCGGATCGGGAGCCCCACGAGATGGGCGTGACCCGCGGTCCGGTACGACTCCTCGTCCAGGACCGCGCGTACGTGCGGGACCTCCGCTCCGGCGAGGACGCGCAGCCGCACGGTCCCCTCGCCGCGCGTGTCCGAGCGCCGCATCCGGACGACCGTGCCGGTGACGCGGACCGGAACGGACGGCTCGTTCCGCAGATAGCGCGCGCCGGCCGCGCGCAGGGCGGGCAGGTCGCCGGGCGAGAACTCCACCGGTTCGGGCCGGGCCGCGCAGCCCTCCGGCACTCCGGCCGAGGGGGACCACGCCACCGCGATCCGGGCGCCCTCGGCCCCCCGCACCAGCGCCACCAGCGCCTCGGTCAGCTCGCGGCTGACCCCCGCCGCGACCGCCGCGTCGAAGGCGTCCATACCGCCGGCGGCACGCCGGTAGTCGATCGCCTCGCGTGCCGCGTGCAGCGCGTGGTGCAGCCGGACGGCGACGGACCGGCCGGTGTCCACGGGCACGAACGCGGTCAGTCCGCGCCCGCCCGGCGCCGGGCCGACCAGGACGCCCTCCAGCACCGCCTGCGCCTGCCGCCGGTGGCGCGCCCCGTAGTAGCCGGCGCGCCCGCGCACGGCGAGCGCCCCCGCGAGCAGCAGTTGCCGGGCGGCGGACCTCAGCTGTTCCTGCACGGCCCAGGACGCCGCGCCGGACGGGCCCTGGGGCACGTCTCGCCACCAGCGGATCTCGTCGCTCGGCACGGCCAGCCCGACCAGCACCTCGCGGGCCGAGGGCGCGGCGGACCGGGCGAGCGCGGTGAGAGCCTCGGCCAGCAGGTCCTCGCAGTCGGGGAACTCCCGGCTCTCGGGCACGAGCAGGCTCGTGCCACCGGCTCCGGGCCCGGGCGGTGTCCAGCGGGCGTACCGGCCGGCCGCCCCGCCGCGTCTGCGCCAACCGTGCCGGTGCAGCAGCGCGCCGAGAACCAGGGGGTCGACCAGGGCGGGGTCGGGGGTTCCGCTGCCGTACCAGGGCGCGGGCACCCCGTCGGGGAACGGCAGGGGCACGGGGCGGGCGTGCGGCACCGCGGGGGAGCGGCCCGGCCGCGGTGCGGATTCGTCGATCGGGCGGTGCATCAGGGTCTCCCTCCCGTCCCGACCCGCGTCATGATCTCGCAGAGCGCCCGGTCGTCGAAGATGCGAGAGGTCGGGATCCGCACGGTGGTCCGCCGCCGGCCCGTCACCGGGTGGCCGGCCAGATTGGTCCAGTAGCAGCAGTGCCGGAGATCGAGCCGGTCGTGACCGGCCCGCAGCCACTCGTCCCGGGTCCGCGGCACGATCATGACGACGAGGATCTTGTGCACCGACACGGGCGTACGGGCCAGCTTCACCAGGTGCTCGTTGTCGAGCGTGAAGGAGAAGGCGGGTCCGGGCGGGTGGGGTGCCAGTTGGTAGGTGGCCTTCAACTGCACCTTGATGGTGACCTCGTCGTCGACGATGTGGCCGGGAGCGCTGTGGCTGACGTGCCAGTCGATCCCGTTGTCGGGGAACGGCTGGGACAGCGAGCAGCCGGCGGCGGCCGCGACCGCGTGGAGGTACCCCACCTGGAGGGTCTCCATGCAGGCGGTGGTGGCGAGTGCTCCGCGCAGCGGTGCGGTCCGCTCGGGCAGCGCACCCGGTTCGGGCTGCGCGAGCGCCATGGCTCCGTCTGCCTTCCGGGCTGTGCCGATGGTTTGTCCTTACGACGGACCGTCAGCAGCGCGTCCCGTCATCTGTGTTGTCACCCGCCTGCGTAGTGCGCAAACGGTCCGGGTATCACCGATTCGGGCAGGGGATATCACCATCTGCCAGGCATGGGCGAGGAGTTCGGGGATGACGCACTGGTACGAAGGGCCCCTGGCCGCATTTGACACCGAGACAACCGGAGTGGACGTGGAGCACGACCGCATCGTGTCGGCCGCGCTCGTGGTCCAGGATTCGCCGGGAGGACGCACGCGCGTCACCGGCTGGCTGGTCAACCCGGGCGTACCGGTACCGGCCGAGGCGACCGCGGTGCACGGCCTCACGGAGGAGCATCTGCAGCACAACGGCCGCTGGCCGGCGCCGGTGATGGAGGAGATAGGCCGGTCGCTGGCCGAGCAGTGCGCGGCGGGTCGCCCCCTCGTGGTGATGAACGCACCGTTCGATCTGACCCTGCTCGACCGTGAACTGCGCCGCCACCGCGCCTCGTCGCTGGCGCGGTACCTCGAGAACGTCCCGATGTGCGTGCTGGACCCCCGGGTTCTGGACAAGCATCTGGACCGCTACCGCAAGGGCCGCCGCACGCTCACCGATCTGTGCGAGCAGTACGGCGTCGAGCTGGCCGGGGCCCATGACGCGGCGGCGGACGCGACCGCCGCGCTGGACGTCGTCCGGGCGGTCGGGCGCCGTTTCGCGGCACGTCTGGAGCGGCTCTCGGCGGCGGAGTTGCACACGCTGCAGGCCGTGTGGCACGCGGCGCAGGCGCGCGGACTGCAGGCGTGGTTCGCCCGGAACGGCTCGGAGGAGTCGGTGGATCCGGCCTGGCCGCTGCGGCCCGAGATGCAGGCCCGGGCGGCATGACCGGCGTTCCGGTCGGGAAGGTCGGGAAGGTCGGGAAGGTCGGGAAGGTCGGGAAGGTCGGGAAGGTCGGGAAGGTCGGGAAGGTCGGGAAGGTCGGGACAAGGGTACGGACCGGACAACGGACACGGGTACGGGTGCCCCGCCGCTTCGGGACACCCGTACGTTCCGTGGGACCGGGCACCGGCCGCCCGTCCGGACCTCCGGTCACTCTCCCCCGCTCCGGTGCCGGCCCCTCGGCACCGGCGGACGGGGAGAAGGGAGGCCGGCCATCATGGGGCGGATTGGTCTGGACCTCTTCATGCGCATTCAAGCCAACGGACGGGAACGAGTCAAGGGGCGTGCGGGAAGCGGTTCCGACTCCGTTCCCCACGACCTCGGTGACGATCCATCAGGCACCATGGGCCGGGAACGCGCAAAGCCGGCCCGTCTGATGACGGACCGGCCTCTGCCTGTGGGCGATACTGGGTTCGAACCAGTGACCTCTTCGGTGTGAACGAAGCGCTCTCCCGCTGAGCTAATCGCCCGGGAACGGACTGAACCATACAGGTACCGGCGGGTTTCCTTCAAACCCCCTTCGGCGCCCCGCCGGCCGACCCCGGCGGGGCGCCGGCCCGGGTACGCACGTACTCACCCTCGATCTGAGTATCCACGCCCATTCCGGCCCCCTGTGTCCCGCGCCACACTCGCCACCATGGAGAACGCACCGCCGCCAGCCGAAGAGCTTCGGCTCATCGACCGTGAGCTGGTCCAACTCGACGCCCGCAGGGCCCGGTTGCTGGCCCGCAGGGCCTGGCTGCTGACGGCCCTGCGGCCCCCCGGCACCGCACCGGCCCCGGTCCCCGCCCGTTCCCCGGCAACCGCGGCCGAGACGTCGCCGCCCAGTGCGCAGAACGTCCTGCTCACCCTGGGCGGGGTCCTGCTGACGATCGCCGCCGTCGCGTTCACCCTGGTCAGCTGGGGGCACATGGGCATCGGCGGCCGCGCGCTCGTGCTCGGTGCGGTGACCGTCACCGCCCTCGGGACGCCGCTCCTGCTGCTGCGCCGAAAGCTCGTCTCCACCGCGGAGTCGGTGGCGGCGCTCGGTCTCGTCCTGACCGTCCTCGACGCGTACGCGCTGCGGCGCGCCGCGCTTCCCGGGACCGACGCCGTGGCCTTCACGGCCGTGGCCGCCGGTGTTCTCGCGGCGGTGTGGGCCGCGTACGGGCGCGCCGTCGGCAGGCTGCGCCTGCCGCTGCCGGCTGCGGTGGTGGCGGGCCAGCTCCCACTGCCGCTCTGGGCGCTGTCCACGGGCGGCGGCGCCGAGGTCACCGCGTGGGCGGCGCTGGCGACGGCCGGTACCGACGTCGTGATCGCGCTCGCCGCCCGGCGGGAGGCCGTCCGGGCGCTCGCCGTCACCGGCGCCGTGACGACGGGCGGTTGGTCCCTGCTGACCGGCCTCTGGCTGTCCCTGTCCGCGGGATCCCCGGCCGCCTCGGCGGAACCGGCCCTGCTGCTTCTCACCGCCGCGGCCCTGGCCCTGGTGGCGGCGTGGCGCGCACCGGCGGCAGCGGCGGTGACCGCGACCGTCGGCGGTCTCGCGGCGGTCGCCGCGGCCGGCGGCGTACTGCGGACGACGGTCCCGGCGAGCTGGACCGTGCCCGCGTACCTGCTGTGCGCAGCGGTGCTGCTCACGGCCGTACGCGCCCCGCTGCCGCGGGGGGTGCTCACCGGGCTCGCGGTCTCGTCCGGCCTGGTCCATCTCGCCTCGGCGCTGTGGGCCGCGCCGGTCGCCCTGCTCGCCCTGACGGGACCGGCCGCCGCCCTCGATGACGTCTGGGGCGGACCGCCGGTCGACGACGTCGCCCTGCCGGAGGGTGCGGTGACCGCTCCGGTGGTCCTGGCGGCGGTGGCGGCGGTGCTGTGGGCGGCACCACGGCTGCTCCCCGCGGTACCGCTGCCCCGCCCCGCCGCCGAGTGCGCGGCGCTCGTGCTGACATGGTCGGCCACCGTCGCCGTCCCCGTCGCCCTGTCGCTCCCGCTCGGGCCCACGCTCGCCGTCCAGCTGACGGTGACGGCCGCGGCGCTCACCCTGGCGGCCCGCCCCTCGCTCGCGGCCGCCTTCCTGCCGACGGCGGAGGAGGCCGGGCCCGAGCCGCACCCGGCCGGCCCCGTCGCCGGAGGCCGCGCCCCCGGCGAGGCGTCCGGCGACGCCGCGGGGCCCGTGGCGGGACCGGTCCGGCCCGACGGCACCACCCGTGGCGAACCCGTCGCCGCACCACCGGGTCCCCCGTCACGCGCCCTCGACCCCGCCCGCACCCTCGCCGGGACGGCGCTCGTGTGCGCTCTGGGATCGGCGACCAGCGCGGCGCTGCTCGGGCTGGCGTCCCGGCCCACCACGTTCATCGCGCTGGGCGTACTGGTGGCGCTGTGCGCCGCCGCCGCGACGGCGGCCCGCGGGCCGGTCCGGACCGCCGCCGCCTGTGCGGCCGTGGTGGGCGCGTCGGGGCTCGTGGCCGCAGCCGCGGCCGCGGCGGAGCTTCCCGGCCACCGCATCGGCCTCGCGCTCCTCGCCGTACCGGCGGCGGTCGCACTGCTCGGCGCCGGGCTCGGCCGGCACCCGGTCGCCCTGCCGCTGGAGACGACGTCCGCTGCGGCCGGACTCGTCGCCGTGGCACTGGCGGTGCCGCACCCGCCGACCCTGGCGCTGGTGCTCGCGCTCGCGGGCGTCGTGGCCGCGGGCACGGCGGTCCGGGCCGAGCGCCGGCCCCTGGCCGGGTACGTCGCCGCGGTGCTGTTCGTCGCCGCGACGTGGGTACGCCTCGCCGCGTCCGAGGTGGACGTGCCCGAGGCGTACACCCTGCCCGTGACCGTCCCGGCGCTGGCCGTCGGCCTACTGCGGCGCCGCAGGGACCCGTCCGCCTCGTCATGGGTGGCCTACGGTCCCGGACTCGCCGCGACGCTGGTGCCGAGCCTGCTGGCGGCCTGGGGCGACACCGGCTGGCCGCGACCGCTTCTGCTGGGTCTCGCCGCCCTCGGGGTGACGCTCGCCGGCGCCCGACTGCGGCTCCGGGCGCCGCTGCTCCTCGGCGGCCTGACCCTGGCCCTGGTCGCGCTGCACGAGCTCGCGCCGTACGTCATCCAGGTCGTCGACGCCCTGCCGCGGTGGCTGCCGCCCGCGCTGGCGGGACTGCTGCTGCTGGCCGTGGGGGCGACGTACGAGCAGCGGCTGCGCGACGCTCGCCGGATCCGGGAAACCCTCGGCCGGATGCGCTGAACGGGTGATCCCGCCGGATGCGGCCGTGCACGCCGAGGGCCCCGCAGACTCTCGGTCTGCGGGGCCCTCGGTCCGGGTGGTGGGCGATACTGGGTTCGAACCAGTGACCTCTTCGGTGTGAACGAAGCGCTCTCCCACTGAGCTAATCGCCCGGGCGCACCGCAAACATTACCCCATGTCAGCGGTGCCTCATGACCATCCGACCCCGGCCCGGAAGCGGCATTCGGGCGGTCGTCTCAGGCGTCGGTCACTGGTCGATCCTCCACGGCATCGCCAACCCGAAGTTCCTGAGGTAGATCGCGCACAGCACGCCGATGATCACCAGTCCGACGGTGGTCAGGACGAGGTTGCGGCGGCGGACCTTGGGATCCAGCGCCCGCTGTGCCGCCTCGGTCACTTTCCGTTTCGTCCAGTGCAGGACGAGCTGCGCCCAGACGAACTCGGTGGCCCAGATCGCCATGCCCGCGAAGATCACCAACCAGCCCGGCCCGGGCAGCGGAAGCATGATCACACCGGCCACGACGACCGCGAAGCCGACGATGAAGACGCCGACCTGCCAGCTCAGATGAAGCGTCCGCCTGCTCTTCACGAACTCGGGCGCCCTCGAGCCGAGAACGGGATCGGCGGGCGCGGTCACATCCCCCGTGGCGGAGCCCCGGGCCGCAGTGGCGGCAGCCCCGGTCCGCTCGTCACTCTCCGCATTCATAATCCAAACGTACCCGACGAATCAGCCGGTCGGCATGACCGCACGGTCGTACGTTGAACTCCTCCGAACGGGGTACCCCAAGGATCACAAAACAGACAGAGGGGTTTACAACGGCACCGTAGGTGGCATGTCGATTTCGCCGACGTGCGAATCCCCGAGCGCACACTGAGCGAAAGGCCCTGGCGCTTATGAACACCACGGTCAGCTGCGAGCTGCACCTGCGCCTCGTTGTATCGAGCGAGTCCTCACTGCCTGTACCCGCGGGCCTGCGGTATGACACGGCCGATCCGTATGCCGTGCACGCCACCTTCCACACCGGAGCCGAGGAGACGGTCGAATGGGTGTTCGCCCGCGACCTTCTCGCCGAGGGTCTTCACCGGCCCACCGGAACCGGCGACGTCAGAGTCTGGCCGTCGCGCAGTCACGGCCAGGGCGTCGTCTGCATCGCACTGAGCTCTCCGGAGGGCGAGGCCCTGCTGGAGGCGCCGGCGCGGGCCCTGGAGTCGTTCCTCAAGCGGACGGACGCCGCGGTCCCGCCCGGCACGGAGCATCGCCATTTCGATCTCGATACCGAGCTCTCGCACATCCTGGCGGAAAGCTGAACCAGGGCGAGGACAGCAGGCGCCGTCCGACTCGGGGAGACGGCACTGCGCGGAGAACCGCATAAGGGCACAGCTCCGGCGCCGTCGTCGCGGAATCCACCGCGACGGCGGCGCCGTCGCGTTCTCCGCGGACCGGCTAGAGTCAGCGCAATTCGGCGGGCGCCCAGCCCGCAGCAGGCCAGGGAGCGAATCGTGCTGATCCCTCACGACACCCGCATCGCCCTCGACATCGTCGTCGATCTGGTGAACACCGCGCCCGAGCGCGACGAGAGCCCCGAGGGCGACGAGCTCGGGGACGTACCGTCGCTGTACAAGTTCGTGCAGAAGTACAACATCAGTGACGTGGGCGAGCTCCGCGCACCGGACCTCGAAGCCGTGCGCGACGTGCGGAGCAGGTTCGAGGACGTGTTCGCCGCGCCGGACGCCCGAGAGGCCGCCGAGCTGATCAACCGGCTCGTGGCCTCGGCGGGGACCACACCACAGCTGACGGATCACGACGGCTACGACTGGCACGTCCACTACTTCGCGCCGGGCGCCTCGGTCGCCGAGCACCTCGCGGCCGACTGCGGCATGGCCCTGGCGTTCATGATCGTGGCGGGCGAGCAGGAGCGGCTGCGGCGCTGCGAGGCGCCGGGCTGCGGCCGCGCCTTCGTCGATCTGTCACGCAATCGCTCGCGCCGCTACTGCGACAGCCGTACCTGCGGCAATCGCCTGCACGTCGCCGCCTACCGGGCACGCCGCAGGGAAGCGGCCGGCTGAGTCCCGGTCTCATCACGCACGACCGCCGCTTCACAGCAGGAACAGGTCGTGGACCGCGGCCATGAGCAGAAGGCAGCCGATCACCCCGAGGAAGATCATCAGGGGCGGCTGGGAGAGCGCGAAGAGGCAGCCACGCGGCTCGTCTGAGGGGGCGGGGGCCTGGCCCCGGGAGGTATCCAGCATCTCGGGGTGATGATGACCCAGGACGGGCCCCGACGATCGTCCAACACGCCTGAACGCCGGGGCAGTTCACCGGATTCCGTGGTGGTGTTCGACGCCCGGGCCGCGCACTTCGGGGACCGGCCGGCTCCCCGCGGCTCAGATGCCGTGCTTCTTCAGAATGGCCTCGATGTCGCTGAAGTCGTCGTCCGCCCCGGCGGCGGACTGCTTCCCCCTGGCCTTGGCGGCTCCCCCGGCCCCGGCGCTCGGGCGGCCTGTCCCGCCGACCGCGGGCGCCGACGACGAGGGCCCGACCGCGCGCGGTCCGGCGGCGTCCGCCGCGGACACCCTGGCCAGCCTGCGCCGCTCCACGGTGCGCGTGGTCATGAACAGTCCCCACGCCGCGCCGAGCACGCCCACGCCGACCCAGGCCGTGGGGCTGAAGACCGTGCCCGCCGCCCACTCCACGACGCCCGTCAGGACGAGGCCCAGGGGAACGAGTGCGTACGCGGCGATGCGGGCCGCCGTGAGGAAGCGCTTCCGGTACGCCGCGACCGCGGCGATGCCCAGTCCGGCCGCGGACACCGCGGCACAAATCGTCTCGGCAATCATCCGGTCCTCCAGGCGAGCGGGACGGCACCCCGGGGGGCGCCCCGGGGAAAGCGGTCACCTCCATCCTGCACCGGGCGACGGGGCCGGGGCCACGGACCCGGCCCACCTCAGGGAGATCTCCGGGACGGCCTCCTCCTGAGGTGCCGGGCAGGTCCGGGTTGGGAGCCGGTCGGCACGGCTGGAAGACTGACCCCATGAGCGACCCCTCCCCCGCCCCCGTCGTCCTGGACGTCTGGTGCGAGCTGCAGTGCACCGACTGCCGTACCGCCCTCTCCGACCTGCGGGCCCTGCGCGCGCGCTACGGCGACCGGCTGGAGCTGCGACTGCGCCACTTCCCGCTGGAGAAGCACAAGCACGCCTTCGCCGCCGCGCAGGCCGCGGAGGAGGCCGTCGAACAGGGCAAGGGCTGGGAGTACGTGGAGGCCGTGCTCGCCCGGGTCGAGGAGCTGGACGGTGAGGGCGAGTCCTTCCTCGTCCGGGTCGCCCGTGAACTCGGCCTGGACGCCGAGGAGTTCGACACCGCCCTGGTCGACGGGCGGCACATCCTGATCGTCGACGCCGACCAGGCCGAGGGCAGGGCGATCGGGGTCACCGGCACCCCGACGTACGTCATCGGCGACGAGAGGCTCGACGGCGGCAAGAGCCAGGACGGGCTGCGCGAGCGCATCGAGGAGATCGCGGACCGGCTCCTCGCGGAGTGACGCGCGGCCCGCGCCCGCCCGGCCGTACGCGCGGCACAACCGGGTCCGGCGCTCGCGACCCTTCCCCGGGCCGGAGGGCCGGGGGGTGACCCCCTGCACCGGACACCGGTCCTGACCGGGCCAGGAGCCGGGCGGGTTGCTGCCCGCCGCGACACCCCCTAGACCAGCGGCTTGGCGAGGTGGTGGAAGGCGGTCCGATAGCCGAGTGACGCGTAGAGGCCGACGGCCCGGGCGTTCCCGGCGGCGACGTACAGGCCGAGCACGGGCGCGCCGGCCTCGTGGGCGATCCGCTCGGCGACCAGCATCAGGGCGCGTCCGCAGCCCCGGCCGCGGTGCTCCTCGGCCACGTGCACGTCGTACACGTAGGCGCCCCGTTCTTCCGGACGCGGCGCCCGTCGCGCGACCCAGACGTGCCCCACGGTGCGACCGTCCACGACCAGCGCGCGCAGCCATGCGCCTCGGGTCCCGAGGCCGTCGGGGAGCTTCTTCAGGTGGTCGGCCTCGGACCGGGCGCGGGCGCGGTCCGGTGGCAGGCCCCGTTCCGTCCAGGTGCGCGCGTACCGCTCGACGGCCGCCGACCGCCACGACGCGAACTCCGCGTCCGTGAGAGGGCGACTCACCGTTCCGGCGGGCAGAGCGGGCGGCTCGGGCGGCAGTTCCTTGCGCAGGGTGCGACCGGTCTCGGTGTACCAGAGCGCGCCGGCCAGGCGCAGGACGGCGGCGGCGTCCGCGGGGACGACTGCCACGACGCGGCTGCAGCCCCAGCCGCGCAGCACCTCCTCGGCCGCGAGCGCCGCGACCGTGCCGCGTCCCCGGCCCCGGTCCCCCTCGTCGATGCCCAGGGACCGCACGACACCGGTCGACGGACCGGCGTCCGGGTCGCGGGCGAGTTCGACGGTGCCCACGGGCCTGCCGTTGACGCAGACGTCGTAGCCGCGTGCCTGGGCGCCGTCCGCGCCCCGCTGAAGCGGCCCGGTCGGCCGCAGGGTGGTGGTCATCAGGGGTGTTCTACCTGCCCGGAGGCCACCCGTCACCACGCCCGTACGGACTCGTTCCTCAGGGCAGCGGATCGGGGTCCGCGGCGGCGTGCTCCTCGAAGATCCGCATGGCCTTGGCCGTCAGGGGGCCGGGGGCGCCGGGCAGCTCACGGCCGTCGACGCGGTGGACGGCCTGGACGTCACGGGTCGAGGAGGTCAGGAAGATCTCCTCGGCGCGCTCCAGCACGTCCATCGGCAGGTCCGCCTCCTGCGCCCCGGTCCAGTCCGCGGTCAGCGCGCGGGTGATCCCGGCGAGGCAGCCCGAGGAGACGGGCGGGGTGAACAGCTGGCCGTCGACGACGACGAAGACGTTCGAGCCGGTGCCCTCGCAGAGCCGCCCGACGGTGTTGGCGAACAGCGCCTCGGACGCGCCCTGCTCGTGGGCCCGGGCGAGGGCGACGACGTTCTCGGCGTACGAGGTCGTCTTCAGCCCCGCCAGCGCACCGCGCTCGTTGCGGGTCCACGGCACGGTGACCACCGCGGTGGTGTCGGGCCTGCGCGTGGTCGCGGCGAGGGCGACGACGAGGGAGGGCCCCTTGTCGCCGCGGTCGGAGCCGAGCGGGGAGAACCCGCCGGTGTAGGTGATCCGCAGCCGGCCCAGCGGCATGGGGTTGGCCTCGAGCACGGCCGTGCAGGCGCGGCGTACCTCGTCGTGGTCCGGGTCGGGCAGGCCGAGGCCGCGGGCCGAGCGGGTGAGCCGGTCGAGGTGCCGGGTGAGGGCGAAGGGGCGGCCGTCGGTCGCCTTCACGGTCTCGAAGATGCCGTCGCCCACGGTCAGCCCGTGGTCGAACACGGAAACCAGGGCTTCGTCGGCGCCCCGCAGCCCACCGTTGACCCAGATCCTCATCACACGGTCCTTCCACTCTGCGCGTACGTTCCCGACGCTACCGCGAGCAGCCGGGACGCCTTCAGCTCGGTCTCGTCCCACTCCCGCTCCGGGTCGGAGCCCCAGGTGATCCCGGCGCCGGTGCCGAAGCGGAGGACCCCCTGGGAGCGGTCGATCCAGAAGGTGCGTATGCCCACGGCCAGCTCGCCGGTCGCCCGGTCCGCGTCGACCCATCCGATGCCGCCGCAGTACGGGCCGCGCGGTGCCGTCTCCAGCCCGGCCAGGATCCGCAGGGCGCTGGACTTCGGCGCTCCGGTGACCGAGCCCGGCGGGAAAGTGGCGTCCAGCAGCTCGCGCCATCCGGCGCCGGGCAGGAGCTCGCCGCGGACGGTGGACACGAGGTGGACCAGGCCGGGATGGGCCTCGACGGCGCACAGGGCCGGGACGGTCACGGACCCCGAGGCGCTCACCCGCCCGAGGTCGTTGCGGACCAGGTCCACGATCATCACGTTCTCGGCGTGGTCCTTCTCCAGGAGGTCGGCCGCCGTGCGGCCGGTCCCCTTGATCGGCCCGGACTCCACCGTGCTCCCCTCCCGGCGCAGATAGAGTTCGGGCGAGGCGGTGGCGATCTCCACGCCGTGCGCCGGCAACCTGATCGTTCCCGCGTAGGGGGCGGGGTTGCCGCGCGCGAGGAGCGCGGTCAGGGCGTCGACGTCGGCGGCTGCGGGATCGGGCAGCGGCGCGGACAGCACCCGGCAGAGGTTCGCCTGGTAGACCTCGCCGGCCGCGATGTGCTCCCGGATGCGGCGCACCCCGGCGGTGTACGCGACCCGGTCCAGGGACGAGGTCCAGTCCCCGGCGGCGGGTCCGCACCAACGCGCCGGGTCCGGCGCCGGCACCGGCTCGGGCCGGACGTCACCGAAGCGGGCGCAGGTCAGACGCCCTTCGAAATCGGCGGAGACGGCCCAGAAGCCGGACGAGTCCAGCGCCTCGGGGTCGCTGGTGACGTCCCTGAGGTCGGTGGCGACGAGGCCGCCGAAGCGGGCCATGGGAGCGAGATCGTGCACGGCTGTGAGTCTATGGCGGGGCCCGGGCGGCCGCTCCGGCGCGCACCCGGAGACCAACCCCGCGTGAGCACGGCTCAGCACGCTGCGGAAACGCGTTTTTGTGCTGGCCCAGGAATCCGCTAAAGTTCAACACGTCGCCGGGACGCGGAAGCGGGCCGGAAACGACAGGCGGACGTGGCTCAGTTGGTAGAGCATCACCTTGCCAAGGTGAGGGTCGCGAGTTCGAATCTCGTCGTCCGCTCGAATGAGGGGGATCTTCCCGACCCCCGCACTCCGGGGTGGAGTGGCCGAGAGGCGAGGCAACGGCCTGCAAAGCCGTCTACACGGGTTCAAATCCCGTCTCCACCTCCAAGGACGATTAGCTCAGCGGGAGAGCGCTTCCCTGACACGGAAGAGGTCACTGGTTCAATCCCAGTATCGTCCACGCAGCACACGCAGTACCCACGGCCTCCGGGCCGTGGTCCCGAGGACGATTAGCTCAGCGGGAGAGCGCTTCCCTGACACGGAAGAGGTCACTGGTTCAATCCCAGTATCGTCCACAGTCCGGTGCCCCCGGTCGCAGTGCGCGGCCGGGGGCACCGTCGTGTTTCCCAGCGCCTTCGCCGCCGGGTCCCGGTCACCCCGGGGGGAACCGGTCCCGGGAGCGGCCGGCCGGTCGTCAGGACGAGAAGAGCATCCGCCCGAAGCCCCGCCCGCGGTGGTGACCGCCATGGTGCGGGGCGCCCCAGGCCGGCTGCGCGGGCGCCGGATAGCCCTGCGGGGCGGGCGGCGGAGGCTGCTGCACCCACTGGCTCTCCAGACGGGTCAGCGCCTCCAGTTCACCGTAGTCCAGGAATATCCCCCGGCAGCCGCTGCACTGCTCGATCTGGACGCCGTTGCGGTTGTACGTGTGCATCGGTGCATGGCACTTGGGACACTGCATCGTTCGGTCAGCTCCTCGCCGCTCGGTCTCATCGGGTGATCCCGTTCCCAATCTACGACGGGATCATGTCGTCCAACTCGGGCGGGAGGGAGGCAATTCGGGCGCATGCGTCGGTCATCGCCCGTTCCACGTCGTCGAGATCGCGCCCCTCGGCGGTGCTCCTCGCCACGGCGAGGGCCGCGGCCTGGACGGTCACGGCGCGGGCCGGCACGTCGAGCGGTGGCCACGGATCGGCTCCGCCGGGCCCCGCGGCCGGGCCGCCGGCGGCCCGGTAGGCACCCAGGAAGCGCGCCCACACGTCGGGGGCGAGGAGGCCCGCCGCGAACCATGCCGCGGGACGCGCGAGGTCCCAGGCGGCGTCGCCGAGGCCGAGGTCGTCGACGTCGATGAGCTGCCACGGGCCCTCGCCCGCGGGATGGCGGACCAGTTGGCCCAGATGGAGGTCGCCGTGGCACAGCCGGGCGGGCACGGGCGCGGGGGCCTCGTCGCGTGCCCAGGCGGGTAGCCGGCTCCAGGCGCCGAGCACGGCGCACGCGGCGGGGTGCGCGGGCGCTGCCGAGCGCATCCGCGCCACCGCGGCGGCGGCCTTGGCGGGGCCCCGCATCGCGGGCAGCGGGCCGGGCAGGGCGTCGGGCGGCACCGAGTGGAGCCGGGCGAGCAGCGCCGCGGCCTCCTCCCAGGGGGCCGCGTCCGGGTCGGCGGGGTCCACCGGACTGCCGTAGGGCCAAGCGGTGACGGGGCGCTCGCCGAGGTGCGCGGTGCCCCGGACCGGAGGCAGGAGTATCCCGGCGAGTCGCGGATGTGAGGCGACGGCGATCCGCACGCGGTGCGCCTCGGGGTCCGTCCACGGCGCGTGGGCCTTGGCGACCGCGGGGCCGTGCCGTACGACGACGGCGTCGGCCCGTTCGGCCAGCACGTCCGCCTCCTGCCCGCAGGCCCGGCACGCACCCCGCGGCCCGGGCACGTGCGCGGCCTGCCGCGCCACCTCCGCAAGGGCGCGCACCAGCGCGCGATCGCTCCGCTCCACGCGCCGAGGGTACGGGCAGGGGCGCCCGGGCCTCCGGCGGACCTTGGACCGGTGGTGACCGAAGGCCGGGGCCGGTGGCACACGGATGCGAGGTCGGGACGGGCCCCGGAGTGCCGCGTGCGGGGTGGAAGGGACGGCGACGGGGTCGCCGTCCCTGGCTCGGGGACCGGAACGGCGCAGTCCAGGCCGGAGCAATGGCGCCGGCCGGCCAGCTCCCCAGCTGGCCGGCCGAGCGCTGCCGTCCGCCGCACCCCCGTCCCCACGGGGTTATGGGTGGGATGTCCCCGGCCCGGGCCGCTCTCCCGGGCCCGGGGCGCCGCTCAGCGCCCCAGCATCACGCCCACGGACGACGCCTGTGTGACCACTGCCTCCCAGCCGCCGAAGACGACGACGAGCAGGGTCGCGAGGGGGAGGACCATGGCCGTGGCCACCAGCGGGTGGCGACGGCCGCCGGGACGGCCGTCGAACGCGGCGAAGGCCTTGCGCCCCTGCGTGCGGATCATGGTCCGCGATGCCGTGTCCGCCATGGTTCCTCTCCCGTCGAGTCGGCGCGGCGGGTGCGTGACCTCGGGGGACGAGTGCCGCCCCCGCCGCTTGACCTCAAGACTAGGGAGCCGGGAGGTTCGCCACGTCATGCCCGCGTACCGATTGGCGGGCCTCCGGGAGGATGAGTCAGGCCGGCCCGATGTACTCCCCTGGGTGGAGAAGTGGACCTCGGTCTGGGGGTCTTTCCGGAGGGGACGGCGGTCTCCGGGCGCCTCGGCGGGCGCGGGCCGCTCGACCAGCGCCAGTACCCGGTCTGCCATGAGGCGGGTCGTTTGCACGATGGAACCGGAACGCGTGACTTCGCTCACCTCGACCACCCCCCGCCGGACCGCGGTCCCGGCCCGCCGTCCCGCCCGGCTTGCCACCACTTCGTACGTCCCCCTCGTGTCCCCCGCGTCCACGGTCATCTCCGCTCGGTCGCCCTCCACCGATCCAACCCCCCTTCTGCCGCGCCTCGTTGGGATCGCGCACGGGTCAGCGGCCGTGGCTGCCCAGGGCTTCTGACCACTGCTCAATTCCCCCACCGGGCACTGACACTCGATCGGCCCGCGAGGGCGCGGCCTATGAGCACACCGGCCCGCGGGTACGTAAGCTGTGCCACGTCAGAAGGACCACCGGCCGGCGGGGATGAACATGGCGATGATGCGGCTCCGGCGCGAGGATCCGCGTGTCGTCGGCTCGTTCAGACTGCACCGGCGACTGGGCGCCGGGGGCATGGGTGTCGTGTACCTGGGCTCCGACCGGCGCGGCCAGCGCGTCGCGCTGAAGGTGATCCGCCCGGACCTGGCGGAGGACCAGGAGTTCCGGTCCCGCTTCGCCCGCGAGGTGTCGGCCGCCCGGCGCATCCGGGGCGGCTGCACCGCCCGGCTGGTCGCCGCTGACCTCGAGGCGGACCGTCCCTGGTTCGCCACCCAGTACGTACCCGGTCCGTCCCTGCACGACAGGGTGGCCGGGGAGGGCCTGCTGTCCGCCGCCGAGACGGCCTCCGTCGGGGCGGCGCTGTCCGAGGGGCTCGTGGCCGTCCACGAGGCCGGGGTGGTCCACCGGGACCTCAAGCCGTCGAACATCCTGCTCTCCCCCAAGGGCCCCCGGATCATCGACTTCGGCATCGCCTGGGCCACCGGCGCGAGCACGCTGACCCACGTCGGCACCGCGGTCGGCTCCCCCGGCTTCCTCGCCCCCGAGCAGGTGCGCGGCGCCGTGGTCACCCCCGCCACGGACGTCTTCTCGCTGGGGGCCACGCTGGCGTACGCCGCGACCGGCGACTCCCCCTTCGGGCACGGCAGTTCCGAAGTGATGCTGTACCGGGTGGTGCACGAGGAGCCGCAACTGCACGGCGTGCCGGACGCGCTGGCCCCGCTGCTGCGCGCATGCCTGGCCAAGGACCCCGAGGAAAGGCCCAGCACCCTGCAGTTGTCCATGCGCCTGAAGGAGATCGCGGCCCGTGAGGCGCAGGGGCTTTCGGAGGTGCGTCCCCCGGCGCAGCGGGAACGGACCGAGCAGGAGCTGACGCCGGGGCGCGGGACCGCGCGTTACACGGAGCGGACGACACGCGGCAGGCCGCCGGCCACGGGGGGGAGTTCGGGGCCGGCCGCGTCCCGGGAACGGATGCCGGGACGGCAGGCCCCCCGTACGGGCGGCTCGCGGCCGCCGCAGTCGCGTGGCGGCGCGAAGACGGGCGGCCGGCCCGCGTCCCGGCCCGGGGCCAGGACGACGTCCACCGGGCGCAGGCCGGCCAACCCCCGCCTGCTGCGCCAGCGGATCTTCGTGTTCGTCGTGGTGACGCTCTTCGTGGCGCTGGGCATCACGGTGGCACAGGGCCTGCGGGGCTAGGGCGTGCTTCGAGAGGGGCGTCGCCGGCCCTCGGCCGGACGGGACTCTCGCGACACACCGTAGGCGTGACGGGCCCCGCTGAGACCGGACCGGTCAGTTCCCGGGGCGGCCCGTGGCCACCGCGTAGAAAGCCACCGCCGCGGCCGCGCCGACGTTCAGCGAGTCCACGCCGTGGGCCATCGGGATGCGCACCCACTCGTCGGCCGCCATCAGGGCCTGCGTGGACAGTCCGTCGCCCTCGGCGCCCAGCATCAGCGCGACCCGGTCCAGCCGGTGCGGAGCGGCCTCGTCGATCGGCGACGCCTTCTCGTCCGGGGTGAGCGCGAGCAGCTTGAAGCCCGACTCCCGTACGGTCTCCAGTCCTTTGGGCCAGGAGTCGAGGCGGGCGTACGGAACGGAGAACACCGCTCCCATCGAGACCTTCACCGAGCGCCGGTAGAGCGGGTCCGCGCAGTCGGGCGAGAGCAGCACCGCGTCCATCCCGAGGGCGGCGGCACTCCGGAAGATCGCCCCGATGTTGGTGTGGTCGTTGACCGATTCCATGATCACGACACGGTGGGCGCCCCGCAGGAGCTCGCCGGCCGTCGGCAGTGGCCTGCGCTGCATGGACGCAAGGGCGCCCCGGTGGACGTGGTATCCGGTGACGCGCTCGGCGAGGTCCGGACTGACCGCGTACACCGGCGCAGGAACCTCGTCGATCACGTCGCGCATGACGTCGACCCACTTGGCGGACAGCAGCATCGACCGCATCTCGTAGCCGGCGTGCCGGGCGCGGCGGATGACCTTCTCCCCCTCGGCGATGAACAGGCCCTCCGCGGGCTCGCGCTTGCGCCGCAGTTCGACGTCGGTCAGGCCCGTGTAGTCACGCAGACGCGGGTCCTCGGGGTCGTCGACGGTGATGAGATCTGCCACAGGGTGATACTGCCTTGTCCGGGGAGAGGTGCCAACGGGCGGGACGGAGTTCCGTTACCGATGGTTACTTGTGCGGGCCCTCGGCGACGACATCGCCGATGACGATGACCGCGGGGGGCCGGACGTCCTGCGTCCTGACGGTCTCTGCGACCGTCGCGAGCGTCGCGTCCACCCGTCTCTGGGCGGCCGTGGTGCCCTCCTGCACCAGTGCGAGCGGGGTGTCCGGCGCCTTGCCGTGGGAGACGAGCGCCTCGGCGATGGCACCGATCTTGTCGACACCCATGAGGATCACCAGTGTGCCGGTCAGCTTGGCGAGCGACTCCCAGTCGACGAGCGAACGGGGGTCGTCCGGCGCGACATGACCGCTCACCACCGTGAACTCGTGGGCCACCCCGCGATGGGTGACCGGGATACCGGCGGCGCCCGGGACGGAGATCGAACTGGAGATGCCCGGCACGACCGTGCAGGCGATACCGGCCTCTGCCAGGGCCTGCGCCTCCTCCATGCCGCGGCCGAAGACGAACGGGTCGCCCCCCTTGAGCCGCACGACCGACCTGCCCGCCTTGGCGTGCTCGACGAGGGCGTTGTTGATCGCCTCCTGCGCCATGAAGCGCCCGTACGGGATCTTCGCCGCGTCGATCACCTCGACGTGCGGCGGGAGTTCGTCGAGCAGGTCGCGCGGGCCGAGACGGTCGGCGATGACGACGTCGGCCTCGGCGAGGAGCCGGCGGCCCCGCACGGTGATCAGGTCGGGGTCGCCCGGGCCGCCGCCGACGAGGGCGACGAACGGCGTACGGTCACGGCTGTGCGGTGCGGCGAGGGAACCGTCGCGCAGGCCCTCGACGATGGCGTCGCGCACGGCTGCCGACCGGCGCGGGTCCCGGCCCGTCAGCACCGCGACCGTCACCCCCTCGCTGCGCCCGGTGGCCGGTGTCCACGCCGTCGCCGCTTCGGCGTCGTCGGACCGCACGCACCAGGTCTTCGTCCTCTCCGCCTCGGCGGAGGCGGACTCGTTGGCGACCGGGTCGCTGGTGGCGACGAGCGCGTACCAGGCGCCGGCGATGTCCCCGTCCTGGTAGCGGCGGCGGGCCCAGGTGATCTCCCCCGCCTCCGCCATGGCCTCGACGGACGGGGTCGCGGACGGCGAGACCAGGGTGATGTCGGCCCCGGCCGCGATGAGGGCCGGGAGACGGCGCTGGGCGACCTGGCCACCGCCCAGGACGACGACGCGACGGCCCGTGAGGCGGAGTCCGACCGGGTAGGCGGGATGCTCCTCGCGGGAGTCGGGCTGCGGGTGCGCGGGGCTCTTGGCTTGCTCGGCGGGCTCGACCATGGCGGTGCGGCTCCTCGGTGCGGCGGTGCGGGGCCGCTGCGACGGTGAAGCGGCTGGTGGGAACGGGTGGGGCGGTCCTGGCGAACACGATACGGGGTGCGGGGCGCGGCGTTGCGAGCGCCGGGAGGGACAGCCGCGCCCGGGGTGGGCCGCACCTCGCTCCCCTACGGCGCGGCATCCGCACGCCGGTCGCCGCGCGGACGTGCACGCCGACGCTCGCAACGCCGGCACGGACGCGGAACGCCCGCGCACAGCCGTCGGCGCGGACGCGGAACGCCCGCACCCAGGTGCGGAATCGGCGCGGACGCGCCACCCCTGACGGGTGGCGCGCCCCCTGCCGCGGCGCTACTTCTCCGTGACGCCGGCCGAGTCGAACGTCGCCACCTCGTGCATCGCGCGGGCCGCGCTCTGGACGAGCGGGAGCGCGAGCAGGGCGCCCGTACCCTCGCCGAGGCGGAGGTCCAGGTCGACCAGCGGACGCAGGCCCAGCTTGTTCAGGGCGGCGACATGGCCGGGCTCGGCACTGCGGTGGCCGGCGATGCACGCCGCCAGGGCCTCGGGCGCCACCGCCCGGGCGACCAGTGCCGCGGCACCCGCGGAGACGCCGTCCAGGACGACCGGCGTACGCAGCGACGCACCGCCGAGGATGAAGCCGACCAGGGCCGCGTGCTCCAGGCCGCCGACCGCCGCTAGGACGCCGACGGGGTCGGCCGCGTCCGGCTGGTGGAGTTCCAGTGCACGGCGGACGACATCCACCTTCCGGGCGTGCATTTCGTCGTTGATCCCGGTGCCGCGTCCGGTGACCTCCGCCGGGTCCACCCCGGTGTAGACGGAGATCAGCGCGGCCGACGCCGTGGTGTTGGCGATGCCCATCTCACCGGTGAGCAGCGCCTTGTTGCCCGCGGAGACCAGGTCGCGGGCGGTCTCGATGCCCACCTCGATGGCGGCGAGGACCTCCTCGCGGCCGAGCGCCGGGCCGGTCGTGAAGTCGGCCGTTCCGGGGCGCACCTTCCGCGGCAGCAGCCCGGGGGTGGCCGGGAGGTCGGAGGCGACGCCGACGTCGACCACGCAGACCTCGGCACCGACCTGGTTGGCGAAGGCGTTGCAGACCGCTCCCCCGCCGAGGAAGTTCGCGACCATCTGGCCGGTCACCTCCTGGGGCCAGGCCGTGACTCCCTGGGCGTGCACCCCGTGATCGCCGGCGAAGATCGCGACGGCCGCGGGCTCCGGGATCGGGGGCGGGCACATCCGGGACAGTCCGGCCAGCTGCGCGGAGATGATCTCGAGCATGCCGAGAGCGCCCGCGGGCTTGGTCATCCGCTTCTGCCGCTCCCACGCCTCACCGAGCGCCTTGGCGTCCAGCGGGCGGATGTTGGAGACGGTCTCCTGGAGCAGGTCGTGGGGCTCCTCGCCGGGCAGGGCGCGGCGGCCGTACGTCTCCTCGTGGACGACCCAGGACAGCGGCCGCCGCTTGGACCAGCCCGCCTGCATCAGTTCGGGCTCCTCGGGGAACTCGTCGACGTATCCCACGCAGAGGTAGGCCACGACCTCCAGGTGCTCGGGCAGGCCGAGCGCGCGAACCATCTCGCGCTCGTCGAAGAAGCTGACCCAGCCGACGCCGAGCCCCTCGGCGCGGGCGGCGAGCCAGAGGTTCTCGACGGCCAGGGCGGAGGAGTACGGCGCCATCTGCGGCTGGGTGTGCCGCCCGAGGGTGTGGCGGCCGCCGCGTGTCGGGTCGGCGGTGACGACGATGTTGACGGGTGTGTCGAGGATGGCCTCGATCTTCAGTTCCTTGAACTGCTTGGCCCGCCCCTTGGGCAGCGACTCGGCATACGCCTCGCGCTGGCGCTGGGCGAGTTCGTGCATCGAGCGCCGGGTCTCGGCGGAGCGGATGACGACGAAGTCCCAGGGCTGGGAATGGCCCACGGAGGGCGCGGTGTGCGCGGCCTCCAGGACCCGGAGCAGGACGTCGTGCGGGACGGGGTCGCTGCGGAAGCCGTTGCGGATGTCCCGACGCTCGCGCATCACGCGGAGCACGGCTTCGCGTTCGGCGTCGGCGTATCCGGGCGCCGCCGTGCCGTGGGTCTCCTCGGCAGTCGCCTCGACGTCCTCGCCGGCGCCCTGTGCCCCGTCGGCGACCGGGTGTGCCCCGGGCTCCGGGCCCGGCTCGGGCTCGGGCTCGCGCTCGGCGGGCGACTCGGGGCCGGCCCCCGGCCGGAGCTCGGCGGGCGACTCGGTTCCGGGGGCGGTTTCCACCGCCGCGGCCGGTGGGGACGCGGCGGCCGCGTTCCCGGCGGCCTCCGGTACGACGGGCCGTTCGGCGTCCGCGGCGGCCTCGGTCCCGGACGTCCGTTCGGCCGCGGGCACGGGGCCGACCGCCCCGGGCTCACCGGTGGAGCGGTCCTCGGCAGCCGGTGCGGGGGTCCCGGCCGGCTGCGTGGCGTCGAGGGGTTCGGCGCTCCGCCCGCTCGGCCCCGCCTGGTGGGCCGCAGGGGTCTCGTCCTCTCCCTCGCGGGGGGCGGGCACGACGGCGACGGCCTCCGGCTCCGGAGCCGCACCGCCTCCGGCTGCGACGACGGGGTCCGGAGCGACGACGGGCTCAGCCGACTCGGTCGAGGGCGCCGGCACGGACCCGGACACTCCGACGGGCCGGGGCGCCTCCAACGACGCGGGCTCCGGCTCGGAGACCGCGACGGCCTCCGGGGAGGCCCCAGGGGAGGACGTGACGACGTCGGGGGCGGGCAGGGGGGACTCGGCGGCGGGCAGGGGGGACTCGACCGCAGGCTCGGCGGAGGCCGCTGGAGCCCCGGGTCCCGGCTGCCCCTCCTCGACCGCCACGATCACGGCCGCCGGCGGGGTCGCGGGCCGGGGACCCGTCGCCAGGGAACCCTCCACGGCCGCGAACTGCCCGGTGGCCATGGACTCCGGTGCCGCCTCGGCGGGCGCTTCGCCCGGCTCGGGCGCCGCCGGTTCGGCGGCGGAGGCGGGGACGGCCTGCGGGGGGACCGTTTCGGCGGGGACCGGGGCGACCGCCTCGGATGCGGCTTCCTCGGGGACGGTCACGGCGGTCCGGGGCGGCACGTGCCGGGCGGCCCACTGGGACGCGCCCTGCGGAGGGATCTCGCCCAGCTGCGGACCGGGCAGCAGGTCCGCCTCGTCACGCGGTACGTCCAGGTACTCCGGTGCGCCGGCCGGCTGACCCGCGGCGGGTGCCGTCACGGCTCCCTGCCGGGAGGCGGCGGGGCCGCGGTCGGCGAGTGAGCGGACCACACCGTTGTTCGCCTCGGGGACCGGCGGGCCCATGTGGAGAGGGCGGCGGGCGGGGGCCGGCGTCTGCGCGGGCGCGGCGGGCGGCGGCATCCGCACACCGCCGAGATCGAGGGATCCGGAGTCCCGACCGCCGGCCTCGTGGGCGCCGGCCTCGTGGGCGCCGGTCTCGTACAAGAGCTGCCCCACCGCGGCCTGCGGGTCCGCGGGCCGACCGTGCGGAACGGCCCGACCGTGAACGTACTGCCCGTCGTCGGCCGTCGGCTGTGCCGGTGCGGGCGGCTGCCCCGGAACGACGGGCTGTCCGTGCGCGGCGGCCCCGGCGGTCGCTGCCTGCTCGGCCGCCACCGGGCCGGCAGCGGCCTGCGCGGGGGCGGCCTGCTCCGGCCCGCCCGGGCCGGGGGTGGCCTGCTGCTCCGCCGCTCGGAGCCGCTGCTCGTGGACCGTGTACTGCTGCTCCTGCGCCGTGTGCTCGTGCGGCTGCCCGGTCCCCGGCACGGCGGCCGCCCCGGCCCCGGCGTACCCCGGCGCGGGCTGCGCGCCCGGAACCTGCTGATACCGGGCCGCCGCGGTGTCCTGGACGACCGGTACGGGCTGGACATGACCGGCGCCGTGAGCCGCCGCCGGGGCCGGCTCGGGCGCCGCGGGCGGGGCCGCGGCCGGGTCGCTCCACGCCCCCTGTGCGCCCGGCATGAGGAGCAGGTCGTCGTCCTCGGTGACGGCTTCTGGGGCACCGCCGGAGTGGTCGAGGAAGGTGTACGCGCCGGGAGCGGGGACGCCCGGCTGCTCCACCATGCCTGCGTTCTCCGGCAGTCCCTGGCCCGGGACCTGGCCGGTGTCAGTCATGCGTACCCCTCGCCCATCGGTTGTGCTCCTTCAGACCTTCGCCCGGGACGCCCGATCGCGGCACACACCCGTGCCCGTCACTACAAGAACGAGCGTGTGCCCCACGCGGCACGAAAGCCCGCGGACACAAGCATTGTCGTGGGCGTTCGCGTCCGCGGCAGCAGGATCGGTCACGGTTCGGTGTGGACTGCGCCACGTTGCGCGTCCCCCGGTCACGCCGTACCACAACCGGGGTCAAAATCGCCCCCTATTCCGGATATTGGTGAGCGAATCGACCAACGACCGGCTGCGGTACAACGATCGGCCAGCCTACCGCGCCACGGTTTCGCGCCCGGTCCAGGGGCGGCCGGGGGACGGCCGTCGAACGATCAGGAAGCGTGTTCCCGACGCCGGCCGGCGAGCAGGAAGACGACCGACCGCTCGCGTTCCGACCAGTCGTCGGTGTCGAGCTCGACGGACTGGAGGAGGGCGCACTCGACGGTGTAGCCGCCCTCCGTGAGCGCGGCGCCGATCGCCTCGGCCTCGTCCCGGGTGGAGGCGTGGGTGACGATCCGCTCGGGCCTGCGGTCGGCGCAGGCGGTGACGACGGGGACACCGCCCCCGCCGATCCGCACGACGTCCGGCTCCGGAAGCCGCTCCAGTACGTGCGGCGCCCGGCCGCGTACGGTCTGCAGGAGGACGCCGTGGCGGCGGGCGGCGGCGTCCGCCCGGATGCAGGCGGCGGGGTCGTCGTCGACGGCGATCACCGCGGCCCCGAAGCGGGCCGCGTCGGCGGCAAGCTCCCCACTGCCGCAGCCGACGTCCCACACGAGGTCGCCCAGGCGGGGTCCGAGCCGGGCGAGTTGGGCGGCGCGCAGCTGCAGCGACTCGCTCTCGGCGGCCGGCCGGCCCTCGCCGCCCGGCAGGGCCCAGCCGCGTGCCTGTGCGGAGTGCCCGAACTCCCCGCCGGCGACCCAGCCGGCGCCGCCCTGGGCGCCGGCGGCGCCGCCGATGACGATGACGACGTTGGGGTCGCGCCAGCTGTGGTCGGCGACCTTGTCGGAGGTCAGGACGGTGACCTGCTCGCGTTCGGTGCCGAGTTCCTCGCAGATCACGAAGGTGCGGTGGACGCCGTCGAGGAGCAGGGCGAGTTCGGCGGGACCGGCCCCCGGAGAGGTGAGGACGGCGACCTTGGGGTGGGCCCGGCAGACGTTGACCGCGCGGCGCAGCGTGCGGCTGTGGGCGACGACGATCCGGGCGTCGTCCCAGGGCATGCCCGCCCGGGCGAAGGCGGCGGCGACGGAGGAGACGGCGGGAACGACCTCCACCTCGAGGCCGTGCTGCGGTGCGCGCAGGGTGCGTACGACGCCGAAGAAGCCCGGATCGCCGTCGGCGAGGACGACGGGGCTGCCGCGGTGGCCCGCGATCCTGCGGGCGGCGAGGTCGACGCTGCCGAGGCGGATGCGCTCGGCGCCCGGCGGTACTTCGGGAAGCGCCAGGTGATGGGCGGCCCCGGCGACGAGCGTGGCCGCGGACAGGGCGGATCTCGCGGCCGCGGTCAGCGGCGAGCCGTCCCAGCCGATCACCGTGACCCGGTCGGCCATCGTCGTCTTTCTCCTGGTGTCGTCGCAGGTGAGGACCGTACCCACGGGGTGCGGGGCAGGCAGGGCCGAGGGTACCCGGTGTCGGTGACGGGCGGTGGTGCGGGCCGCTGCGGTGCGGGTCCGCCGGTCGTTCCGGATCCGTACGGCCCGACCCGCGCCCGAAGGGCACCTCGCGTCCCGAGGGGACGATACGGGCGTGCTCGTCTCCCGGTGCGTCCGGCCGGGGACCGCGTCGTCCGCCTCCCGGTGCGTTCGTGGCGGTCGGGAGGGCGTCGTTCCCGGACGCCGTGCCCGGCCGGGCCCGTACGCGTTCCGAGGGCCAGGTCCGCGGCCCGGCGACGCCGCCTGCCGGTCAGTTCCAGTCGGTGCAGGCCCCGAACCCACCCGCCTCGGCCATCTGGTCGGCGACCCCTTCGAGGTCCTCGGGGAGCAGGCTCCAGACGATGAAATCGGTGCGCAGATCGGCCCAGCCCCCGCTCTCGGTGCGGGTGCGGGCTATGCAGGCGCCGCGCAGGACGCCCTCGCTGATGCAGCCGATCTTCTGGGCGACCTGCTGGGAGGCGGTGTTGTCGGCGGCGGTGCGCAGTTCGAGGCGCTCGAAGCGCTGGTCGCGGAAGAGCCACTGGGCGGTGGCGAGGGCCGCCTCGGAGGCGTAGCCCTCGCCGCGGGCCCAGGGGGCGATGATGTACGACATCTCGGTGGCGCGCACCCGCCAGTCGGTCCTGCTCAGCTGGATCACCCCCACCAGGCGCTGGGTGAGGAACTCGGTGACGGCGAGGTCTATGCCCCGGCCCGCGGCGCGTTCCGTGGGGGCGCGGTCCGCGATCCAGCCGTGGGCCGCGGACTCGGTGTAGGGCTGGGGCACGGCGGTCCAGGCGGCGACCTGCTCGTCGTTCATCATCTCGGCGAGGGCGGGGGCGTCGGCGGGTTCGAGCGCGCGCAGCACCAACCGCTCCGTGCTGATGGAGATGTCCGGGAAGGTGGTAGTCATGCGCAGCTCCATGCCGAAGACCGTCGTAAGGGCCGTAAAGGCACAGCATGCAGCATCGGGGCGGCGGTGTGCATGGCCGGGTCGCAACGGCCCTCGATACGCCGCGGGCCCCGCGCACCACCGGGGTGCGCGGAGCCCTCTTTCATCGGTACGTCCTCAAGGGCCGTACGGACGGTGTCACTTGGCGGGAGCGCCGAACGCCGGGACGACCGAGCCGGTGTAGGTGTCCTCGATGTACTGCTTCACCTCGGGTGAGTTGAGGAGCTTCGCGAGCTTCGCGACGCGCGCGTCCTTCTCGTTGCCCTTCTTGACGGCGAGGAAGTTGGCGTAGGGGTTGCCTTCCGCCTTCTCCAGGACGAGCGCGTCCTCGGAGGGCTTGAGGTCGGCCTCGATGGCGTAGTTGCCGTTGATGACGGCGGCGTCGACGTCGTTCAGGGCGCGCGGCACGGTCGCGGCCTCCAGCTCCTTGAACTCCAGGCCCTTCCTGTCGGTGATGTCCGACAGCTTGGCGCTGGTGCCGACACCCGGCTTGAGGGTGATGAGGCCGTGCTCGGCGAGGAGCTGGAGCGCGCGGCCCTCGTTGGTGGTGTCGTTGGGGACGGCGACGGTCTGCCCGGGCTTGATGTCCTCGACCGACGTGGCCTTCTTCGAGTACAGGCCGAGTGGCTCGAGGTGGACGTCGACCACCGGGACGATGGTGGTGCCGTTCTTCTTGTTGAAGTCGTCCAGGTACGGCTTGTGCTGGAAGAAGTTGGCGCCGACCTGGCCGGACTGGGTGGCGGTGTTCGGCAGGACGTAGTCCGTGAACTCCCTGACCTCCAGATCGAGGCCGGCCTTGTCGGCGAGGTTCTTCTTGACGAAGTTCAGGATGTCGGCGTGCGGGGTCGGCGAGGCCGCGACGACGAGGGGCCCGGACTCCGCGGCCTTGCCGCCGGACCCGGCCGCGGCCGGGTCGGAGGCGGTGCCGCAGGCCGTGAGGCCGAGCGCGAGCGCGGCGGTGGCAGCGGCGGCGGCGAGCTTGGTGTTCTGTCGGTGGTTGCGCACGAAGAGTGCCTCTTTCTGGTGTTGCGGTGATGACGCCCGGACAAGGAGTGCGGGCTCGCTGGAGGTGCCGGGGCGAAGCGCCGGCACCGGGTGGTGCGGGGTGGTGGTCAGGCGGTGCGGCCGCGGCGGGCCAGCAGTCGGACGATTCCGTCGCCGATCAGCTGTACGGCCGTGACGATCCCGATCAGGACGACGACCGTGACGAGCATGAACTCGGTCTCGAACCGCTGGAAGCCGTAGGTGACGGCCTTGGAACCGAGGCCCTCCCCGCCGACCGCGCCGGCCATGGCCGAGTAGCCGACGAGCACGATCACGGTGGTGGTGACCGCGGCCACGATCGAGGGCAGGGCCTGCGGGAGCAGCACCTTGCGGATGATCGTCGGGACGGATCCGCCCATGGACTGGACGGCTTCGACCAGTCCGTGGTCGACCTCGCGGATCGCCGTCTCGACGAGTCGCGCGAAGAACGGGATGGCGCCAACGGCCAGCGGCACGATCATGGCGGTGGGGCCGATGAAGGTGCCGACCACGGCCGTGGTGAAGGGGATCAGCGCGATCAGCAGGATGATGAACGGCAGCGAGCGGCCGATGTTCACGACGACGCCGACGGCCTTGTTCACGGGGGTGTTCTGGAGCAGTCCGCCCTTGTCGGTGAGGACGAGGAGGATGCCGAGCGGCAGTCCGCCGAGCGCGGTGACCAGGGTCGACCACAGGACCATGTAGAGGGTGTCGAGGGTGCCCTGGGTGAGCAGGGGCTGCATCTCCGACCACGTCACTTGACGGCCTCCTTCACCGGTGCGGTGTCCCGGGCCCCGCTGCTCTGCGCGGGCACCGCGGACGACGCGTCCTCGTCCACGACGTCGACCTGCAGCCCCTGTTCGCGCAGGAAGCCGACGGGTACGACGTTGTCCTCGTAGCGGCCGGGGAGTTCGATGCGCATCCGGCCGATCTGCTTGCCGCCGACGGTGTCCATCGCGGCGCCGAGGATCGAGATGTCGATGTTGTAGGTGCGGGACAGCTGGGAGATGACCGGCTGGGTGGCGGCGTCGCCGTGGAAGGTGACGTCCACGACGGTGCGGTCCGGACCCGAGGCGTCCCCGGTGACGGGGAACAACTCGTGGGCGAGCTCGGAGCCGGGGGTGGCGAGCAGTTCGCCGACCGTGCCGGACTCGACGATCCGGCCCTGCTTCATCAGGGCGGCGGAGTCGCAGACGGTCTTGACGACGTCCATCTCGTGCGTGATCAGCAGCACGGTCAGCCCGAGCTGCCGGTTGAGGTCGCGCAGCAACTGGAGGACGGACCGGGTGGTCTCGGGGTCGAGGGCGCTGGTGGCCTCGTCGGAGAGCAGCACCTTGGGGTCGCCGGCGAGGGCACGGGCGATGCCCACGCGCTGCTTCTGGCCGCCGGAGAGCTGTCCGGGGTAGGCCCCGGCCTTGTCGGCGAGGCCGACGAGGTCGAGGAGTTCGAGGGCGCGGCGGGAGCGTTCGGCACCGGACACGCCGAGGATCTCCAGCGGCAGCTCGACGTTGTCCCGCACGGTGCGCGAGGACAGCAGGTTGAAGTGCTGGAAGACCATGCCGATGCGGCTGCGCGCCCGGCGGAGTTCCTTCCCGGCGCGGTTGCCGCGTCCGGCGAGGGCGGTGAGGTCGGTGCCGTCGACGACGACGCTGCCGGAGGTGGGACGCTCCAGCAGGTTCACGCAGCGGATGAGGGAGGACTTCCCGGCTCCGCTGCGGCCGACGACGCCGAACACCTCGCCCTCGCGGACGTGCAGGTCGACTCCGTCGAGAGCGGTGATGTCGCGGCCTCGCGACCGATAGACCTTGGTGAGGCCCGTAGTGGTGATCACAGGGTTTCCGTCACTGTCGAGTGCACGGCGCGGGGTTCCCTCGCCGGGCACGGGGCATGTCGTCTTGGGGACAGCCGGCGCAGCACGGGCGGCCGGTTCGGCAGCGTGTGCGCGGGCAGGCTCGGTCCGTCGCCGTCACGGCGGACACGGCATGGCTGTCGGGGTCTCGCTTCGGGGCGCGAGGCTCAGGCAGGGGCCCTCAGAAGGCGCACATTCGACACATACAACGAGCACCGGGCGTCGTCATCGCCTCGGTCGCAAGGGTGCGGCTGCTCGTCGTGGTCATGCGGCCAGTAAAACAGACCGACCCGGGAGCGGATCACGACCGTCCGAATAGCGGAATGCTTGAGTCCGGAATCCGGATGCCAGGCGATGCCGGCGGTCCCCACTCCTCCCGGCCGTGACCTGCGCGGGGACACGGCCGGGAGGGCGGGGGCGGCGGTGCCGGCGGCCGGCTCGGGCGCGGCCCGGGTTGTGGCCGGCGCCACGGTCGTCGTCCCGGGGGCGACGCCCGCGCCCCGCCCGTGCACGGGTCCCGCCGGGGCCGCGCGCATGGGGTCTTTTGGCCCGTAATACGCTCTCACCCATGCTCGTCGCTCTGACCGTCGCGGTGTCCGTGGCCGCTCTCGCCCTCGCCGCCTGGTGCGGTTTCGCCGCGTTCCGGGACCAGCCCACCAAGGACTGGCACTTCATCGGCATGGCCGTGGTCACGCTGCTGGCTCTGGTCCAGCTGGTGATCGGGGTGGTGCAGCTGGCGAGGGGCGAGAAGGCCGACGAGGGTGCGACGATCTTCATCGCCTATCTGATCGGGGCGTTCGCCGCGGTTCCCGCCGCCGGGTTCCTGTCGCTGGCCGAGCGGACCCGCTGGGGTTCGGCGACGGTCGCGGCCGGGGCGGTCGTGCTCGCGGTGCTGGAGGTCCGGCTCCACGACATCTGGGGAGGCTGAGATGGCCGGCGAGACGGGGACGACCGCGGGCTCCACCGAGGGCCGCGGCCTGGAGGCGTCGGCGACGAGGCTGGTCAAGGGCCCCGGGCTGCTGCTGGTGTGGCTGTACGGGGTGATGTCGGTGGGCGCCGTGTCACGCTCGGTCTTCGAGATCGCCACCGCGTTCGAACGCGCCCCGCTCGCGTACTCGCTCTCCGCGATCGCCGCGGTGGTCTACGCGTTCATCACGTACACCCTGTTCCGCGGCGGTGAGAGGGCCCGCAGGGCGGCACTGGTGTGCTGCGCCGCGGAGCTGGTGGGCGTGCTGACCGTGGGCACGTGGACGCTGGTGGACCCGTCGGCCTTCCCGGACACCACGGTCTGGTCCGGCTACGGCATGGGGTACCTGTTCATTCCGGTACTGCTGCCCGTCACCGGACTGCTCTGGCTGCGCCGGGGCCGGGGCTGAACCCGACCCCGCGGCCACACGCCGAACGCCGCCCGCCCCCCGGCGTACCGGCCCCTCGCGTGCGACCCCGGGGCCTCCCGCCGGACCCGGCCCCTCGCCGGCCGCGCAGGACTACGCGCTGGTGACGAACGCCCCCGCGGCCCGGGCCGGGGGCACCGCGGCCGCCGCGTCCTTCTCCATCGTGACGAGTGTCAGCTTCGGGGTCAGCACCCGGGTGGACACGGCCGCGTAGCCGTGACTGCGGTACAGGCGCAGGTTCCGCTCACTGCGGTGCCCGGTGAGGAGCTGGAAGCGGCGGGCCGCGGGCGCGCCGGCGAAGTGCGCCTCGATGGCGTCGAGCAGCCGCCCGCCGAGTCCGTGGCGCTGCATCCGGGGGTGGACGATGAGCTTGCCGATCGTGGCGGTGCCCTCGCCGTCGACCTCGCCACGTACGGAGGCGATCACCTCGTCCCCGAGGCGGGCCACCAGGGCGTGGCCGCGGTCCAGCTCGGCGCGCAGTTCGCCGAGGGTCTGGGTGAGCGGTTCCAGGCGGTAGTCGCCGTACAGCTCGGCCTCGCTCTGGTAGCACAGGTACTGCAGCTTGAGGATCTGTTCGGCGTCCTCTGCCGTTGCCGCTGAGATGGTCACGCTCATGCCCATGTGCGCATGCCTCCCGCTCACCTGCCGCCCGGTTGTCTACCGCTCCATTCCCCGGAGTTCAGGAGCCGCAACCTCTGTCGCGAGCATTCTGCGCAAACATCCCAGGCAGCGGGAACGCATCGGCCCCAGACTTCCTTGTGAGATTCCCAACTCTCCTGCGATTTCGCGGTAGGTGGGGTCCTCGGGCGCCAGCATCGCAGTCAGCAGCCGACGGCATTGGCCCGGTGCCCGCGCGACGGCGGCCCTCAGGGTCCGGCGCCGTTCCGCGACGAGCGCGGCCCGTTCGGGGCAGGCGGCGGGTCCCGTGGCGGGCTCGTCCTGGTAGGGGCCCTCCCGCAGGGCGTGGTGCCGGGCCCGGCTCGCCTCCTCCCGTACGGCCCCGGCGACCCAGCCTGCCGCGTCGGGCGGTGGGCCCTCGGTGTCGAGCCGTTCCAGGAGCCGCACCCAGACGGACTGTTCCAGGTCCCCGGAGTCCAGGGCCGCGCCGTCCGCCTCGGCGCTCGCCTCCGCCGCGACGAGCGGCCGCAGATCGCGCACGAGCGCTCCGGCGGCCCCCGACCGCACGGCGCCGGAGGCGGTGCCGAGCCCCGCGGCGCGACGGCCGGCCCCCGGCCCCAGTGCGGGACCGCTCCGGGCGGTTGCGGGCCCGGTCGCCACGGCGCGCCGCGCGGTGACGGAGGGTGGGGCGGCGTCCTCTTCACACGGTGTCATGCCCTGCGGGACGCCCCGCCACGAGTTGCGGTTGCCGCCGTGACAGGGTCTCACCCGACCGCATGACGGCCGTACGGCGGCTGACGTGGGCCGGCCGGGCGACGGTGGCCCGTCACCCGGCCGGTGCGCGGTTCGGCGAACCCTCAGCCGCCGACGAAGTCGGCGTGCGCCAGCAGACCCGTGTCCGGGTTGTCGGTGAAGATCCCGTCGATGCCCTGCTCGAAGTACACCTTGTACGCGCCGAACACGTCCCCGTACGCGTTCGGGTCCGTGCCGCGCCGGAAGTCGGCGGGCAGGAAGGAGTTCTCGTTCCTCATCGTGTAGGGGTGCAGGATCAGACCCCGGGCGTGGGCGTCGCGGACGAGCGTGGTGGGCGTGCCCAGCCTGCCGTCGGCGTCCCTCGGCACGACGAGGTCGAGGGTGGGGCCGATGCCCTGCGCGAACGAGGCGATCCACTTCAGGCCCTCGGGGGTGACCAGGTCCGCGACCGTACGCGGGTCACCGGCCCGGACGAAGTCCCAGGGGCGGGTGTTCGCGCCGGAGAGCAGGACGACGCGCGGCGAGTCCACCAGCTTCGCGAGCCGCTGGATGCTGCTCGGCTCGAACGACTGGAGGAAGACGGGCGAGTGGGCGCGGTGCCGGCCGTGGCGGCGCAGCAGCTTCGCCAGGCGCTCCTCCAGGCCGAGACCGAGGCCGCGGAAGTAGGTGGGGTGCTTGGTCTCGGCGTGCAGCCAGACCGGCCGGCCCAGGCGGCGGCCCTCCGCGTCCGCCCAGCGCAGGACCTCCTCGAAGGTGGGGATCGTCCACCGCCCGTCGTAGAGGGTGTTCTCCTGGCGGCTCGCCGGTATCCGCTCCTTGGCGCGCAGCGTCTTCAGCTCGGCGAGCGTGAAGTCCTCGGTGAACCAGCCCGTGATGGCGGAGCCGTCCACCGACTTGGTCGTCCGGCGCGAGGCGAACTCGGGGCGCGAGGCGACGTCGGTGGTGCCGGTGATGTCGTTCTCGTGGCGGCAGACCAGGTGCCCGTCCTTCGTGGGCACGAGGTCCTGCTCGATGACGTGCGCCCCCATGTCCAGGGCCAGCTGGTAGGAGCCGATGGTGTGCTCCGGCCGGTAACCGCTCGCCCCGCGGTGGGCGATGACGGTGGGCACCGGCAGCGAGCGGTGTCCGGAGCCGCCGCCGTGCCGCTCCCCCGGGGCCCGGCCGTCCCCGGCGGCGCGTTCGGCGGCGTGCGCGCCCGGCGCGGCGGCCATCCCCAGGGCCGCCGACCCGAGCACCGCCGCCCCCAGGAGGGTCCGCCGCCCGGGGGTACTTTCCGCACCGTGTGTCATAAACGCTCCTCCGTCGACTGGTGTTGTCCCGCGGCCGATGGGCGCGGCCGCGCGGCGGACAGGCTAGGCCCCGGGCGTTACCTGCGGGAGACCCAGGGCAAACGCCGGCCAAACTCAGGTCAACACTGTGTATCTGCTCGGTGAACCCAATGTGCGGTCGGGCGGCACCCGCGAGTATCGTCCTCACCTGCAGAGACTTCGCCGGCCGTACCGCCGTCCCGCTCCTGACACCGGAGGACCCGTTGTCCCGCTTGTCGCTCATCAAGGCAGTGCTCGGACCGATCCTGCGCCTGATGTTCCGCCCGCGTGTGGAAGGCGCGGAGAACATCCCCGGGGACGGCCCCGTCATCCTCGCCGGCAACCACCTCACCTTCATCGACTCGATGGTGCTCCCGATCGTGTGCGACCGGCCGGTCTACTTCATCGGCAAGGACGAGTACGTCACCGGCAAGGGGTTCAAGGGCCGTCTGATGGCCTGGTTCTTCACCGGCGTCGGCATGATCCCGGTGGACCGGGACGGCGCGAACGGCGGTGTGGCGGCGTTGATGACGGGCCGGCGGGTGCTGGAGGAGGGCAAGGTCTTCGGCATCTACCCGGAGGGCACCCGCTCCCCCGACGGCCGTCTGTACCGCGGCCGTACGGGCATCGCGCGGCTCACCCTGATGACCGGCGCGCCCGTCGTCCCGTTCGCCATGATCGGCACGGACAAGCTCCAGCCGGGCGGCGCCGGCCTGCCGCGGCCGGGCCGGGTGACGGTCCGCTTCGGCCGGCCGATGGAGTTCTCGCGCTACGAGGGGATGGACCGCGACCGCTATGTGCTGCGGGCGGTGACCGACTCGGTGATGACCGAGGTGATGCGGCTGTCCGGCCAAGAGTACGTGGACATGTACGCCACGAAGGCGAAGGCCGCCTGAAGCTTCTCCGCAGGACCGGCTTCGTCCGGCCCTGCCGCCGGGGGACGAGGCCGGACCTCGCACGGAGCGCGCACGGGTCGACGCTGCCGGGGCCGCGTGACCGCCGGCCAGGCGCCGGTCCCGGAGCCGCTCCGGCACCTGCCTCGCCCCCGCCGTGATGTGCGGGGGCGCGACGGCACGTACGGGGAGCGGCCCCTCCCGGGCGCGGGGCCGTGGCCCCGGAGAACCCGAGGAGCCGCCGCCCCGGGCGTCAGTGCTCGATGCCGTCCGCCAGCTTCTGGCCGCGCATGAGGAACCAGGCGGCCACCGCGGTGACCAGCAGCACCGCGGCGCCCACGCCCGACGCGAGCCGCAGCCCCTCGACGAACGCCTCCTGTGCCGCGCCGATCAGCTCGGCCTGCTGGTGGGCCGGCAGCACGGCCGCGACCTCCACCGCCCCGCCCAGCGATTCATGCGCGGCGGACGCCACGTCCGCCGGCACTCCGGCCGGTGTCGCGAAGTCCCGGTACACGCCGGTCACGATCGAGCCGAGCAGCGCGATGCCGAGCGCCGCACCGAGTTCGTACGCCGTCTCGGACACGGCCGAGGCCGAGCCGGCCTGCTCCTTCGGCACGCTGGAGAGGATGACGTCGGCCGTGACGGTGAACGAGAAGCCGGCGCCGACTCCGACGACGAGCAGGGCCGCGCCGAGCAGCGGGTAGCCCGTGGAGCTGCCGATGAAGGTCAGCACGGCGAGTGCGGCACCCATGGCGGCGAGTCCACCCGCCACGACGGACCGGACGGAGAACCGGCGGGCGAAGCGGCCGGCGACGAGCCCGGTCGCCACCGCACCGATCGCGGCGGGCAGTTCCGCGAGCCCGGCCTCGAAGGGCGGCCTCCCCTGGACCAGTTGGAGGAACTGGGAGAGGAAGAAGACCAGTCCCGACAGACCCAGGATGGTCAGCAGGTCGGCGAGGACCGCGCCGGAGAAGCCACGGTTCCGGAACAGCCGCATGTCGAGCAGCGGGGAGGGCAGGGTGAGCTGCCTCCTGACGAATCCGTACAGCGCGACGACGCCGATGAGGGCGGCGGCGCCGGACTCCCAGCTCACACCGCGGCTCGCGGCCTCCTTGATCGCGTACACCACCCCGATCATGCCGATCAGCGACAGGGCGACGCTGATCAGGTCCCAGGGGCCGGCGACCGGGTTCTTCGACTCGGGCAGCAGCTTGACGCCGACGAGGACGAGGACGGCCATCACGGGCAGGTTGATGAGGAAGACGGAGCCCCACCAGAAGTGCTCCAGCAGGAAGCCCCCGACGACCGGTCCGACGGCGGCGCCGGCCGAGGCCATGGCGCCCCAGATGCCGATGGCTATGCTGCGTTCGCGCGGGTCGTGGAAGATGTTGCGGATCAGCGCAAGCGTGGAGGGCATCAGCGTGGCCCCGGCGACCCCGAGCAGGGCCCGGGCGAGGATCATCATCTCGGGCGTGGTGGCGTAGGCGTTGAGCACGGACACCGCACCGAAGGCGACAGAGCCGGTCAGCAGCAGCTTCTTGCGCCCGATCCGGTCGCCGAGGCTGCCCATGGAGACCAGCAGACCCGCGATGACGAACGAGTAGACGTCACCGATCCACAGCAGCTGGGTGCCGGTGGGCTGGAGGTCCTCGCTGAGGAAGGGCGTCGCGAGGCCGAGCACGGTGGCGTCCACCGCCACCAGCAGCACGGCCAGCACGAGTACCGCCAGGGCCAGCCAGCGCCCGGGGCGGTACAGGGTCTCGTCCGCCCCGCTCGTGCGCTGGACGGTACCGCTGGTCATTTCTCCACACTCCGTCGTGCTCCGCCGAGCAGCAGCTCGGTGATCATGTACTGGAACTCGTTCTTGGCGACCCGGCCGTCCATGACGGCCCAGGCGCAGGTGCCGATGAGGCCGTAGAGGGCCTCGGTGAGCCAGACGGGCGACAGGTCGATCCGGAACTCGCCCTGCTCCTGGCCCCTTCGGAACAGGGCGCTGACCCGGGCGTCGAGCCGGGCCCAGCCCTCGTCGACCTGGTCGCCCTCGAACAGCTGGTTCTCCGTGACGAGGAACGCGAGAAGCTCCGCCGCGGGCTCCATCTCGGCGATCAGCCGGCGCAGCGCGTCGCCGGCGGGGCCGTCCTCGAGCGCGGCGCGGTCGACGGCCGCCTCGAACTCCTCGATGCCGAAGGCTTCGAGCGCCTTCACGAGCGCGTCCCGCCCGGCGAAGTGCCGGTGCAGGGTGGCGCGCCCGATGCCCGCCGCGCGGGCGACCTCGTCCATTGTCGCGGTCGACTTCCGGGCGAGGAGGGCGGCGGCGGCGCGCAGCACCTGTTCACGATCCATGGCCATGAGACAACCATACACCGAATGAGACGTCAATGTCTCACTCGATAATTCAATGCCTCACCGAAGGGTGGGCGGGAAGCTGAGCGCATGAAGCCACTGCTGCTGATCGACATCGACGGACCGCTGAACCCGTACGGCGGTAAGCCGCAGCGCCGGCCCGAGGGGTACACGACGCACCGGATGCGGCCCAGCGGCTGGGCGCACGACAGGCCCCTGCGGGTCTGGCTCAACCCGGGTCACGGCACGGAGCTGCTCGCGCTCGGGGACCGGTACGAACTGGTGTGGGCGACGACGTGGAAGGGTGACGCCAATGTCTGGGTGGGGCCGCGTCTGGGGCTGCCCGAGCTGCCGTTCATCGACTGGCCCGTGATGCACGGCGCCTCGCCGAGTGGGACGTTCTGGAAGACCCAGTACGTGCTGGAGTACGCGGCGGGGCGGCCGTTCGCCTGGATCGACGACGAGATCGAGGACCTCGACCGTGAGTACGTCGACCAAAAGCACCTCGCCGCCGCCCTGCTGCTGCACGTCGACCACCGGATCGGACTGGTCCGGCCGGACTTCGACGCGCTCGCGGACCGGGCGGCGGCGCTCTGAACCGCGGTGGTGCTCGATCGCGGGGCGCCGGCGGGCAACCGGGACGCCGCGGGTGGCGGGGGGCGGCGGCTCCGGTCGGGCCGGCGCCGCCGTGAGGTCACCGCTTGGCGGTGGCCCAGGCGTGCTGGACGGCCAGGTCCGCCTTGACCTCGGCGAGCTGGGCGGCGACGGCCGACGGGGCCGTACCGCCGCGGCCGCTGCGGGAGGCGAGCGCGCCGGGGACGTCGAGCACGGTCCTGACCTCGGGCGTGAGGTGCGGCGAGATCTTCGCGAACTGCTCGTCCGTGAGCTGGTCCAGCTCGATCCCGTGCGCCTCGCACTCCTTGACGCACTCGCCCGCGACCTCGTGCGCGACGCGGAACGGCACACCCTGCTTGACCAGCCACTCCGCGATGTCCGTGGCCAGCGAGAAGCCGGCGGGCGCGAGCTCCTCCATCCGCT
The DNA here is from genome assembly GCF_040656535.1 of Streptomyces sp. NPDC049887. Taxonomy (NCBI): domain Bacteria; kingdom Bacillati; phylum Actinomycetota; class Actinomycetes; order Kitasatosporales; family Streptomycetaceae; genus Streptomyces; species Streptomyces sp. NPDC049887. The sequence continues at coordinate 150,919 of NZ_JBFAMM010000003.1, forward strand.
CCCGATTGACGGTCAGGGTGGCCATCATCCCGGTGAAGGCGGGCAGCAGCACCTCCAGCTGGTCGCAGGAGTCGAAGACCGGCTCCTTGTCCTCCTGCAGGTCGCGGTTGTAGGCGAGCGGCAGGGCCTTCAGCGTGGTGAGCAGACCGGTCAGATTGCCGACGAGCCGGCCCGACTTGCCGCGGGCCAGCTCGGCGATGTCGGGGTTCTTCTTCTGGGGCATGATCGACGAACCGGTGGAGAAGGCGTCGTGGAGCGTCACGAAGGAGAACTCCTTCGTGTTCCAGATGATGACCTCCTCGGCGATCCGGGAGAGGTTCACCCCGATCATCGCGGTGATGAAGGCGAACTCGGCGGCGAAGTCCCGCGAGGCCGTGCCGTCGATGGAGTTCCCCGCGCTGCCGTGCTCGAAGCCGAGGTCCTGCGCCACGGCCTCCGGGTCCAGTCCGAGCGAGGACCCGGCGAGCGCACCGGAGCCGTAGGGGGAGACGGCGGTCCGCTCGTCCCACTGGCGCAACCGTTCGGCGTCCCGGGAAAGCGACTGGACGTGGGCCAGCACGTGATGGGCGAAGAGCACGGGCTGGGCGTGCTGGAGGTGCGTGCGGCCCGGCATGGCGACGCCGGGGTGTGCCTCCGCCAGCCCCACCAGCGCGTCCTGGAGCTCGGCGATCAGCCCGCCGATGATCCGGGCGTGGTCGCGCAGGTACATCCGGAAGAGCGTGGCGACCTGGTCGTTGCGGGACCGGCCGGCGCGCAGCTTGCCGCCGAGATCCGGGCCGAGGCGCTCCAGGAGGCCGCGTTCGAGGGCGGTGTGGACATCCTCGTCGGCGATGGTGCCGGTGAAGCTGCCGTCGGCGACGTCCGCCTCCAGGCGGTCGAGCCCGGCGAGCATCCGCTCCAGCTCGTCGGAGGTGAGCAGGCCCGCCTTGCGGAGCACACGGGCATGCGCGCGGGAGCCGGCGATGTCGTAGGGCGCGAGCCGCCAGTCGAAGTGGACCGACGCCGACAGCTTCGCCAGCGCCTCGGAGGGACCGTCGGCGAACCGGCCGCCCCAGAGCCGGACGTCACCGTTGTTGCTGCTCACAGCACTTGCTCCTCAAGAATTGCCGGGCTTCGGATGTGCGGCCGCCTCCCCTGCTCCCGGGCCTCGGCGGGCCCGGGACCCGACGGACGGGAGGGGAGGCGGCGGCGGTGCACCTGGAAGGCGATGGACCCAGGGAATCAGGTGAGGTCGCGCTTCGCGGCGATCTTCGACGAGAGACCGAAGATGTCGATGAAGCCCTGGGCCTTCGACTGGTCGAACGTGTCGCCCGTGTCGTACGTCGCGAGGTTGAAGTCGTACAGCGACTGCTCCGACCGCCGGCCGGTGACGACGGCGCGGCCGCCGTGCAGGGTCATCCGGATGTCGCCGGTGACGTGCTGGTTGGCCTCGTCGACGAAGCCCTCCAGGGCCCGCTTGAGCGGGGAGAACCACAGGCCGTCGTAGACGAGCTCGCCCCAGCGCTGCTCGACCTGCCGCTTGTACCGGGCCAGCTCGCGCTCGACGGTGACGTTCTCCAGCTCCTGGTGGGCGGTGATCAGCGCGATCGCACCCGGGGCCTCGTACACCTCGCGGGACTTGATGCCGACGAGCCGGTCCTCGACCATGTCGATCCGGCCGATGCCCTGGGCGCCGGCCCGCTCGTTGAGCTGCTGGATCGCCTGCAGCACCGTGACGGGCTTGCCGTCGAGGGCGACCGGCACGCCCTCCTTGAAGGAGATGATCACCTCGTCGGCCTCGCGGACCTCGGCCGGGTTGGAGGTGTACTCGTAGATGTCCTCGATCGGCCCGTTCCAGATGTCCTCCAGGAAGCCGGTCTCGACGGCGCGCCCGAAGACGTTCTGGTCGATCGAGTAGGGCGACTTCTTGGTGGTGGCGATCGGGAGCTGCTTCGCCTCGCAGAACGCGATGGCCTTGTCCCGGGTCATCGCGTAGTCACGGACCGGGGCGATGCACTTCAGGTCGGGGGCGAGGGATGCGATGCCCGCCTCGAACCGCACCTGGTCGTTGCCCTTGCCGGTGCAGCCGTGGGCCACGATCGAGGCGCCGTGCTTCTTCGCGGCGGCCACCAGGTGCTTGACGATCGTCGGCCTGGAGAGGGCGGAGACCAGCGGGTAGCGGTCCATGTAGAGGGCGTTGGCCTTGATCGCCGGGAGGCAGTACTCCTCGGCGAACTCGTCCTTGGCGTCCGCGACCTCGGCCTCGACGGCACCGCAGGCGAGTGCGCGCTTGCGGATGACGTCCAGGTCCTCGCCGCCCTGGCCGACGTCCACGGCAACGGCGATGACCTCGGCGCCCGTCTCCTCGGCGATCCAGCCGATGGCGACGGAGGTGTCCAGACCGCCCGAGTAGGCGAGTACGACGCGCTCGGTCACGGGTTTCTCCTTACGGTGCATGCGGTGATGGGTATAACTATGCAGTCCTCCGTATGTTTTGTCAACGCAGGGGAAACCCGGTGGCCGTCGGCCACCCCGCCGCATGTCCTCGCTCAGCGCTGACCAGGGAGAACACGGCCGTCGAGCGGCGGATGCAGGGGGTGGGGCCGCACCGGGCGCGCGGGGCGACGAACCCGGACGTCCCGGCCAGAGCGCGACGCGGAGGCCCGCCCCGTGGGACCGAGAACCCCCGGAAGCCGGTCGGAGGGTCACCACGATCCCGCCGAACCGGACGCGCCGCCGAACCACCGCACCCATCCGTTCAGCCAGGACGCGCCGCTGCGCCCGCGGAGGCGGGCGGGACCGACCGGACCGGCCCCGGACGGCCGGGGAGAAGGGGCGGCCGGGGAGAAGGAGCGGACTCCGGGGCCGAGGGGCGGCCCCGGAGCACCGGGCAACAGCGGCGCACCCCGGCGCCGTTGGCGCGTCCGAGCCATAATTCGGGCATGGGTCAGACGTACGAACGCATCGACGGCCGCATCCGCACCTTCATCGAGGAGCAGCCGGTCTTCTTCACCGCCACCGCGCCGCTCGCCGCCGACGGACATGTCAACCTCTCCCCCAAGGGCCGGAAGGGCACCCTCGTCGTCCTCGACGAGCTGACCCTGGCCTACCTGGACTTCGGCGGCAGCGGCGCCGAGACCATCGCCCACCTTCGGGAGAACGGCCGTATCACCCTGATGTGGTGTGCGTTCAGCGGGGCGCCGAAGGTGCTGCGGGTGCACGGAGAAGGCGAGGCGGTGTTCCGGGACGACCCGCGCTGGGCCGGGTACCTCGCACACTTCCGGGACGCCGACGGCGACGGCGCCCGCGCGGTGATCGTCGTGCGCGCCAGGCGCATCGGCGACGCCTGCGGGTTCGCCGTCCCCTTCATGGACTACCGCGAGGAGCGCACACAGCACGCGGAGCACCTCGCGCGCAAGACCGACGAGGAGTTCGCGGCCTACTGCGAGAAGAAGCCGCACGTCGGTGTGAGTCTGGACGGGCTGCCGGCGCTGCCGCTGCCGCTGCCCGCGCGCACCGACTGAGCCGCCCGGACGCCGGACGCGCGCGGAGCTGCGCACCTCCCCGGCGAGACGCCCCGACGCCGGGCCGGGGGCCCAGGGGCGGCCGTGAGCAACAGGGCCCGGGGACCGCGGGCCCGAACCCTTCCGGGTGGCGGGCCGGCGGTCTCGAGGATGCCTCGCCCGGTGGCGCCCCGAACGGTCCGCCCGGCGATTGAACCCGCCGTACCTCCTCTCCGTATCCACCTGAGCGATACGGATGACCGAGGAGCAGCGGTGACGATGATTCAGAGCGGTCGGGCCGCCAGACGCCTGACCATGCAGGCGATCCGGCCGCGCCGCAATCCGGCGACGGTGCTCCTGGTCGCCGCCTGGGCCGGGGCCGCCGCCGTCATGTGGCTTTGGTGGGACAACACCGCGGTCGTCCACATGGACACCGCGGAGTGGCTGGTCGGCGCGGGCCGGATCACGGGCCTGCTGGGCGGCTACATGATCGCCCTCGTGGTGCTGCAGATGGCCCGGGTCCCGGCGCTGGAGCGCCGGGTGGGCTCCGACCGGGCGACGCGCTGGCACGCGATGAGCGGCCGGTACGCGATCAGCCTCGTCGTCGCCCATGTCGTCCTCACCGTCTGGGGGTACTCCGTCCAGGCGCGCACCGGCCTGGTCGAACAGACCGTCACCGTCGTCGTCGACTTCCCCGAGATGGTCGAGGCGACGATCGGTACGGCGCTGCTGCTGCTGGTCGGCTTCGTCTCGGCGGGCGCGGTGCGCCGCCGGATGCGCTACGAGACCTGGTACTACCTGCATCTGCTGACCTACGTCGCCGTGTACCTGACGTTCTGGCACCAGCTCGCCACCGGCTCGGAGTTCGTGGCGAGCGCGACCGCCCGCACCATCTGGTACGTGCTCTACGGCACGGTCGGCGCACTGCTCCTCTGGTACCGGATACTGGCGCCGCTGCGGCTCAACCTCAGCCACCGGATGCGGGTGGAGTCCGTGGTGGACGAGGCGCCGGGCGTGGTGTCCGTCCTGATCACAGGGCGGCGGCTGCACCGGATCGGCGCGGAGGCGGGCCAGTTCTTCCGCTGGCGCTTCCTCGCCGACGGCCTGCGCTGGAGCTCCAACCCGTACTCCCTCTCCGCGCCGCCGCGTCCCGATCTGCTGCGCATCACCGTCAAGGCCGCCGGGGAGCACAGCAGGGCGCTCGGCCGGCTGGAGCCGGGAACCAGGGTCTGGGCCGAGGGTCCGTACGGGGCGATGACCGCGGGGCGGCGCAGCCGGAACAAGGTGCTCCTGATCGCCGGAGGCGCCGGGATCACCCCGCTGCGGGCGCTGTTCGAGACGCTGCCGGGCGGCCCGGGGGACCTGTCGCTGCTCTACCGCGCCGGTTCGACGGAGGACCTCGCGCTGTGGACCGAGCTCCAGGAGATCGCCGAGACCCGCCGGGCGAAGCTGCTGTACGCCGTGAACGGGCCGGACGGGGCACGCCCGGAGATCACCACCGAGCGGCTGAGGGAAGTGTTCCCCGACATCGACGAGCACGACGTGTACCTCTGCGGGCCGCCCGGGCTCGCCGAGGAGTCCTACAACGCACTGCGGGCGGCGGGCGTTCCGTCGCGTCGCATCCATCACGAGTCGTTCGAGATGTGAGGCCGTACGTGAAGAGGAAGCATCCACTGCTCCGGATGATGATCGCGGTCGCCGGCACCACGTCGGCCGTCGCGCTGCTCCTGACGCTGAAGCAGCCGGGCACCACGGTGGCCGGAGCCGCGTCGCAGGCCGGCGGCGCACCGCCCGCCGCCTCGGCACCCGCCGGCAGCGGCGCCGTACCGGCGGGCGGCGAGACCGTGCTCGGGGACGAGGCCGACACGCAGTTCGGGCCCGTGCAGGTCGAGCTCACCCTGAGCGACGGCCGGATCACGGGGGCCCGGGCCGTCAAGGTGCCGAGCACCGACGCCAACAGCCGCAAGATCGCCGCCGACGCCGTACCCAAGCTCAACCAGGCCGCCGTCGCCGCCCAGAGCGGCGAGATCGACGCCGTGTCCGGCGCCACCTACACCAGCCAGGGCTACATCCGCTCCCTGCAGAGCGCCCTCGACAAGGCGGGGGCGGCGGGAACCGGCGCCGGGGACGGTGCGGAGCAGGGCGCGACGCCCGGCGCCGGGAGCGGCGCGGGCACCCCGGGCGGGGATGCGGGCACCGGCTCCGATGGAGGTTCGGGCTCCGGCTCCGGTGGAGGTTCGGGCTCCGGCTCCGGAGAGGGTGGCGCGACGGAGTCGGTGCTCGGGGACGTGGCGGGCACCCAGTACGGCGATGTGCAGGTGCGCCTCACCGTCAGCGGCGGACGGGTCACCGCCGCCGAGGCCGTCAAGGCGCCCAGCTCCGACGCCAACAGCCGCAAGATCGCCGCCGACGCCGTACCCAAGCTCAACCAGGCCGCCGTCGCCGCCCAGAGCGGCGAGATCGACGCCGTGTCCGGCGCCACCTACACCAGCCAGGGCTACATCCGCTCCCTGCAGAGCGCCCTCGACAAGGCGGGCCTGTGACCGGGGAACGGGCGCGGATGCGCCATGTGGAGCACGTCATGGGCACGGTGTTCTCGTTCGACGTGCGGCTGGACGGCGATGCCGACCGCGAGCGTGTACGCGCCGGGCTGGCCGCCGCCGTGGCCGGACTGCACCACGTGGACGAGCTGTTCTCGCCGTACCGCCCGGACAGCCAGATCAGCAGGCTCGCCAGAGGCGAGCTCACGCTCGCCGGCTGCGAGCCGGACGTCGCCGAGGTCTTCGGGCTCTGCGAGACCGAGGAACGCCTGAGCGACGGCTGGTTCACCCCGCGCTACGCGGGCGGGCTCGATCCCACCGGCCTGGTGAAGGGCTGGGCCGTGCAGCGCGCGGTGGACATGATCGCCTCGTCCGGCGCGGCGGCGGTCTGCCTCAACGGCGGCGGCGACGTCCAGCTGTACGGCGGCCCCTGGCGGATCGGCATCTCCGATCCGCTGCACCCCGGCGGTCTCGCGGCGGTCGTCGAGGCGCACGACGGTCTCGCCGTCGCCACCTCGGGCCCGGCCGAACGCGGCTGCCACATCGTCGATCCGCGCTCGGGCGGCGCCCCGAGCGACGGCCTGGCGTCGATGACCGTCGTCGGCCGGGGACTGACCCAGGCGGACGCGCGGGCGACGGCCGCGTACGCCATGGGCGCGGGAGCACGTGCCTGGCTGGAACAGCTCCCCGGCACGGAGGGGTTCGCCGTGGCAGCGGACGGCACCACCTGGCAGACCAGCGGATTCGCCCGGTACCAGGGGCGGCACGGTGACGGGGAGGGCCGGGCGGCCTGAAGGGCCGGACGGCCCCGCGACCGGGCGGACGGGCGGGCGCGGGCGGCGCAGCCTTCGCGGCCGGCGCCGGAGCGGCCGGCAGCGACCGCGCGGGGTGCGCGACCGCTGCCGGCCCGTCCGGTCAGCGGTCCCTCTGCGCCAGTCGCAGCAGATGGTCCGCGAGGGCCTGGCCGCCCGCCGGATCGCGGGAGATGAGCAGCAGTGTGTCGTCGCCCGCGATCGTGCCGAGGATCGCGTGGAGTTCGGCCTGGTCGATGGCCGACGCGAGGAACTGAGCAGCGCCCGGTGGCGTACGCAGGACCACCAGGTTCGCCGAGGCCTCGGCCGAGATCAGCAGTTCCCCGGAGAGGCGGCGCATCCGCTCCTCCTTGGCGGACTCGCCCAACGGGGCCTGCGGGGTGCGGAATCCGCCCTCGCTCGGCACCGCGTAGATGAGCTCTCCACCGGTGTTCCGGATCTTCACCGCCCCGAGTTCGTCGAGGTCGCGGCTGAGGGTCGCCTGGGTGACGCTGAGCCCGTCGTCGGCGAGCAGCTTGGCCAGCTGGCTCTGGGAGCGCACCGGCTGCCGGTTGAGGATGTCCACGATCCGGCGGTGGCGCGCCGTGCGGGTCTGCGGCACGGACGGCCCTCCACCGGTCTCCGTCTGGGGGGACGCCCAGTTCTCGGTGCTCTGCGCATCGGTCATCGTCGTCTCATTCTCCAGATCGTCCGTCCCCGCGTGTCTCGTCGAGGATGCCCGGGAGCACCCGGAGGAAGGCGTCCACCTCCGCGTCGCCGATGATCAGCGGCGGCATGATCCGTACGACGTCGGGGGCGGGCGCGTTGACCAGGAGTCCGACACCCTGAGCCACCTGCTGCACCCGGGCGGCCAGCGGCTCGGTGAGCACGATACCCAGGAGCAGGCCCGCCCCGCGGACGTGGGAGACCAGTGGGTGCCCCAGGGACTCGACCCCGTCCCTCAGCCTCTCCCCGGTCCGCTTGACCTCGTCGAGCGTGCCTTCGAGGGCGGTGAGGACGGCGAGCCCGGCGGCGCAGGCGACCGGGTTGCCGCCGAACGTGGTGCCGTGCTGCCCGGGCCGGAGCAGTTCGGCGGCCGGGCCGAAGGCGATGGCGGCCCCGAGCGGCAGGCCGCCGCCGAGTCCCTTGGCAAGGGTGACGACGTCGGGGTCGACGCCGTCGTGCGCCTGGTACTCGAACCAGTGGCCGGTCCGGCCGATGCCCGTCTGCACCTCGTCGAGCACGAGGAGCGTCCCGGTGGCGCGGGTGATCTCCCGCGCGGCCCGGAGATAGCCGGGCGGCGGTACGACCACGCCGTTCTCGCCCTGCACCGGCTCGATGATCACCAGGGCGGTGTCCTCGGTGACGGCGGCCCGCAGCGCGTCGGCGTCACCGTACGGCACGTGCGTGACGTCTCCCGGCAGGGGCAGGAAGGGCTGCTGCTTGGCCGGCTGGCCGGTGAGCGCGAGCGCGCCCATCGTCCGCCCATGGAAGCCGCCCTGAGTGGCGACCATGTGCGAACGGCCCGTCAGCCGGCCGATCTTGAAGGCGGCCTCGTTGGCCTCGGCCCCGGAGTTGCAGAAGAAGACGCGGCCGGGACGGCCCGACAGGCGGAGCAGCCGCTCGGCGAGCGCGAGGGGCGGTTCTGCGACGTACAGGTTCGACACATGGCCGAGCGTGCCGATCTGGCGGGTGACGGCCTCGACGACGGCCGGATGTGCGTGGCCGAGCGCGTTGACGGCGATACCGCCGACGAAGTCCAGGTACTCGATGCCGTCGGCGTCCCGGACCCTGGCTCCCTCACCGCGCACGAGTGCGAGCGCCGGGGTGCCGTAGTTGTCCATCATCGAACCCTGCCAGCGCTGCGCGAGCCGGTGGTTGGCGGTGACGTCGCTCATGCCGGTCCCCCTTCGGTCCCGTCGGGCACGACCATCGTGCCGATGCCCTCGTCGGTGAAGATCTCCAGCAGGATGGAGTGCTGCACCCGGCCGTCGATGACGCGCGCGGTGTTCACGCCGTTGCGCACGGCGTGGAGGCAGCCCTGCATCTTGGGGACCATGCCGCTGGAGAGCTCGGGCAGGAGTTTCTCCAGCTCGGTGGCGGTGAGCCGGCTGATCACCTCGTCGCTGCGCGGCCAGTCCTCGTAGAGGCCCTCGACGTCGGTGAGGACCATCAGCGTCTCCGCGCCGAGCGCGGCGGCCAGGGCGGCCGCGGCGGTGTCCGCGTTGACGTTGTAGACGTGGCCGTCGTCGGCGGAGCGGGCGATGGAGGAGACGACGGGGATCCGGCCGTCGTCCAGTAGGGCCCTGATCGCGCCGGTGTCGATCTCGGTGATCTCGCCGACCCGGCCGATGTCGACGAGTTCGCCGTCGATGGTGGGCCGGTGCTGGGTGGCGGTGATGGTGTGGGCGTCCTCACCGGTGAGACCGACGGCCAGGGGGCCGTGCTGGTTGAGCAGCCCCACCAGCTCCCGCTGGACCTGCCCGGCGAGCACCATGCGGACGACGTCCATGGCCTCGGGCGTGGTCACCCGCAGTCCGGCCTTGAACTCGCTGACCAGGCCGTGCCTGTCCAGCTGGGCGCTGATCTGCGGCCCACCGCCGTGCACGACGACGGGCTTGAGTCCGGCGTGCCGCAGGAACACCACGTCCTGGGCGAAGGCGGCCTTCAGCTCCTCGTCGACCATGGCGTTGCCGCCGAACTTGATCACGACCGTCCGGCCGTGGTGGCGGGTGAGCCAGGGCAGCGCCTCGATCAGCGTCTGCGCCTTGGGAAGTGCGGTGTGCTTGCGGGTGCTCATCGGCTCCGGCTCTCTCGGGTCTGGCTCAGGACTCGTTTCACGGCTCGCCCGCCCGGGACTCGCTGCCGCGCCGGGTCCGGGCCCTCGGCTCGCCTGCGCGCTCCGGCCTCCGGGGAATCCGGTCCGGGAGGGCGGAACCCGGTCGCGGAAGTGCCGTGGCGGCCGGTCCGTCCGGGAGCGCGGCAGGGCTCGTTCAGGAGGAGTAGGCGCTGTTCTCGTGGACGTAGTCGGCGGTGAGGTCGTTGGCCCAGATGACGGCGGACTCGGCCCCGGCGGCCAGGTCGGCCGTGATCCGGACCTCCCGGTAGCGCATGTCGACCAGCTCCCGGTCCTCGCCGACGGAACCGTTTCGGCACACCCACACGCCGTTGATGGCGACGTTGAGCCGGTCCGGCTCGAAGGCGGCCCCGGTGGTGCCGATGGCGGACAGCACACGGCCCCAGTTGGGGTCCTCACCGTGGATGGCGCACTTGAGGAGGTTGTTCCGGGCGATGGAGCGGCCCACCTCGACGGCATCGTCCTCGCTCGCGGCGTTGACCACCTCGATGCGGATGTCCTTGCTGGCGCCCTCGGCGTCGCCGATGAGCCGGCGGGCGAGGTCGTCGCACACGGCCCGTACGGCCTCGGCGAACTCGCCCCGGTCCGGGGCGATCCCGGACGCGCCTGAGGCCAGGAGCAGCACGGTGTCGTTCGTGGACATGCAGCCGTCGGAGTCGACCCGGTCGAAGGTGACGCGGGTGGCGTCGCGCAGGGCCTCGTCCAGGCCGGCGCTGTCCACATCGGCGTCGGTGGTGAGGACGACGAGCATGGTGGCGAGGCCGGGGGCCAGCATGCCCGCGCCCTTCGCCATGCCGCCGACGGTCCAGCCGTCCCGGGTCACGACTGCCGTCTTGTGCACGGTGTCGGTTGTCATGATCGCGATGGCGGCCTTCTCACCGCCGTGGGCGCTCAGTTCGGCGGCCGCCTTCTCGATGCCGGGCAGCAGCTTGTCCATGGGCAGCAGGACTCCGATGAGGCCGGTGGAGGCGACGGCGATCTCGCCGGCGCTGTGTCCCTCCAGGACCTGGGCGGCCTTCTCGGCGGTGGCGTGGGTGTCCTGGAAGCCCTTGGGGCCGGTGCAGGCGTTGGCGCCGCCGGAGTTGAGGACGACAGCGGAGACCTCACCGCCCTTGACGACCTGCTCGGACCAGAGGACCGGGGCGGCCTTGACGCGGTTGGACGTGAAGACGCCGGCGGCGGCGTGGCGGGGCCCGTCGTTGACCACGAGGGCCAGGTCCGGGTTGCCGTTCTCCTTGATCCCGGCGGCGATCCCGGCCGCCGTGAATCCCTGTGCAGCGGTGACGCTCAAGGTGCCACTCCGATCGTGGAAAGGCCCGTGGTCTGGTCCAGACCGAGGGCGATGTTCATGCTCTGGACCGCGCCGCCCGCGGTGCCCTTGGTCAGGTTGTCGATGGCGCTGATCGCGATGATGCGGCCGGCGGCGGCGTCCAGGGCGACCTGGACCTGAACGGCGTTGGAACCCTGGACGGACGCCGTGGCTGGCCACTGCCCCTCCGGGAGCAGCCGCACGAACGGCTCGTCCGCGAACACCTTCTCGTACGCGGCGCGCACCGCCTCGGCGGTGGTGCCCGGCACGGCCTTGGCGCTGCAGGTGGCGAGGATGCCGCGGGGCATGGGCGCGAGCGTGGGGGTGAAGGACACCGTGACGGGCTCCCCCGCCACGGCGCTGAGGTTCTGGATCATCTCCGGGGTGTGCCGGTGGCCGCCGCCGACACCGTACGGACTCATGGAGCCCATGACCTCGGAGCCGAGCAGATGGGGCTTGAGCGCCCTGCCGGCGCCGGAGGTGCCGCTGGCGGCGGTGATCACGGCCTCGGGCTCGGCGAGGCCGCCCGCGTACGCCGGGAACAGCGCGAGCGAGACCGCGGTCGGGTAGCAACCGGGCACCGCGATGCGCTTGGCTCCCTCCAGCGCGGCGCGGGCACCCGGCAGTTCGGGGAGACCGTAGGGCCAGGTGCCGGCATGCGCGGAACCGTAGAACCGCTCCCAGTCGGCGGCGCTGCGCAGGCGGAAGTCGGCGCCCATGTCGACGACCAGCACATCGTCGCCGAGCTGCTCGGCGACCGCGGCGGACTGGCCGTGCGGCAGCGCGAGGAAGACCACGTCATGCCCGGCGAGCACATCGGCGGTGGTCGCCGCGAGCACCCGGTCGGCGAGCGGCAGCAGGTGGGGCTGCAGTGCGCCGAGCCGCTGCCCGGCGTTCGAGTTGGCCGTCAGGGCCCCGATCTCGACCTCGGGGTGCGCGAGGAGCAGTCGGAGCAGTTCCCCGCCCGCGTATCCGCTCGCTCCCGCGACTGCTGCGCTCAGTGCCATCGGTTCCTCCGTACGTGATGGCATGACTATACGCATGACTGCAGTTTTATGCAATGGAGTGATCTCTCCCGGGCCGCGGCGTCACAGCCCGCCGGCGCCCTTCACCACCAGCATGACCCCGATCAGGCCGGTCACGACAGCGAGGACCGCGGCGTTGTGGATCTTCAGCCAGTCCTTGGCCAGGCCCAGCGGTGGCAGTATCCGCTCCCCGGCGAGCAGGCGCAGCAGCGGCGGAAGGGCGACGCCCGCGGAGGCGATGAGCGTGAACAGGGCGATGGAGCCGGCCCTGCCCGCGGCCGCCGGCTGGGCCGAACCGATCGCGACGCCACCGGCCGCGATCAGGACCAGGATCTTCGGGTTGGCAGCCGAGAGCAGCAGGCCCAGCCTCAGCGCTCTCGGCCAGGCGGCGGTCTCCAGCGCCCGAATCCACGCCGGATCCGCCCTCGTCCCCCTTCGCCTCCACAGCCCCGCGCCGACGAGGACCAGGAGGCCGCCGAGGCCGATCCGCCCCCAGGAGACCCAGGCGGGAGGCTCGCCGGTCGTTTCGACGGCGGAGGTCAGCAGGGTGAACAGCACGGCCGCACCGGCGACCCCGGCCGTCCAGCCGACGATGAAGGCACTGCTGTTCTCCCGCGCCCGCGGTGTCAGCAGCAGGAGGATCGCGGGAACCACCGGGAAGGGCGACAGGGCGATCCCCAGCGCAGGGGCCACGATCTCGGCGATCACCGCATCACCCCGGGCTCTGCACCCTCGTCCCGCGGGGCGGCGCCTGCGCACCGGCCGGTCCGTACGTGTGCGACGGTCCGTCGGCGGGGCGGATCGTCCCGCCCGGGACGCGCGGGACGGCAGGCGACGCCGGGCCGCTGCAGGCGGAAGGCACCGTCACCGCCGCCTCGTCTCCACAGCGGCTCTTCGGCAGTTCCCTTCTTCGCCCCGGTGTCCGTGCCGGTCGTCACGCTGCCGGTCGCCGAGCCGGCGGTCGCCGCACCGCGAGTCGCCGAGCCGCGAGTCGTCTGGCCGGCGGTCGAGGAGACCGAGGGCCGCTCCCCGGGGCCGACGGGATGCGAGCTGCCGCACTCCGCGGCACCGGCGCACGGGCTCCGCGAGCACGGCGGCCCGGGACGCTCCTGCGCCCCGTGGACCGCCGGTCACCGGCCCGCCGGCCGCGAGGCGGAGGGACGCGCCTCCAGCAGGCGGCGGGGGTGCATACCGTCGACCATGCCGATGAAAGGGGGATGGACGCTGTAGCCGATCATGCGCCGGATGTCCTCGGACACCGCCCTGGCGGTGTCCCGCGTGACGGAAAGAGTGAAGGCTTCCTGCGGCCGCAGCCATGGCTGACAGTACTGGGCGGTCAGGGAGAGGCGGTCGCCGCCCGAGCGGTTGGCGCCGCCGCCGTGCCACAGGGTGCCGACGAAGAACAGGCAGGAGCCGGGGGGCATCACGACCGTCACGCGGGGGTCACGGCCGCCCGGGCGGCGTTCGTCGCCCCAGCGGTGGCTGCCCGGCAGGAGGACGGTCGCGCCGTTGTCACTGGTGAACGGGTCGACGGCCCACACCGTGGCCGCTCCGAGCGGTGGCCGCGGGCGCGGGGAACGGTAGAACGCGTCATCGGTGTGGAGCAGCTGGGCGTGCTCGCCCGGGTTGATGTTGATGACCTGGAACTGGGACAGCAGGTAGCCGGGTTCGAACAGCCGGTCCAGCAGGGCCAGAACCCTGGGGTGGTCGACGAGCCGGTCGCAGCAGCGGGTCTTGTTGAGCAGACTGTGGACGCGCTGCGTCCGGTGGCCCTCGAAGGCGTTGCGGCCGGTCCTGTCGAGCAGCGGCGTCACGGCTTGCCGGATCTCGGCGCACTCCCGGGGGGTGAGCAGTTCGGGGAGAAGCACGTAGCCGTCGCGCTCGACGGCGGCGAGGTCACCCCCGACGGTGACGCGGTCGACCCGTGCACCCGCACTGCGGGTGCACGGGTACCCGGCAGCCAGGTCTGCGCCGAGGTCTTCCGGCGTCTCGACGCGATCACCTGCACGACGGAGGGCATCGGGGGTCGGGGGCACGGCGTGCGTCCTCTCAGGCGACGGTGCCGGGCAGGTTCACCGCGCCGCGGAGGTAGGCCCACACATGGGCGGTCACCTCCTCGGCGGGTGGGCGCGGGGTGCGGGTGAGGGCCACCGAGACCATGGCGGCGGCTCCCGCCAGGGTGGCGGCGGCCAGCAACTCGGGGTCGATGCGGGACGGGAGTTCGCCCGTGCGCTGGGCACGGGCGATGTTGCGGGCCCCCAGTTCGACGAGGACGGAGCGCCGGCGCGTGTGGAAGGCGGCCACCTCGCCGTCGCCGGCGTGCCCGCCGAGGATCAACGGGGCGAGTGGTTCGGCGTAGAGGAACCCGACCCAGTCGCGGACCCGTCGCGACTCCCGTTCGGCCCAGGTCGGGTCGTCGTACTCGCGCAGCATGCAGGCTTCGGCGAGCCGCTCGTAGAAGGACTCGACGACGGCGATGAGAAGCCCGCTCCGGGTGCCGAAGTAGCGATAGGGCAGGCCGACGCTGACTCCGGCACGGCGGGCGACGGCGGCGACCTCCAGCGTCCCGTTCCCGGCCAGTTCCTCGGCCGCGGCGCGCAGCAGCAGGGCGCGTGAGGCGGCGCCGCGGGGACGTGTGGGCATGGTCACCCCCTCACATTAAGTTGAGTTCAACTCAGTGTTCAATGGGGCAACGGACAGTGGAAATTGACGGTTCGTCAGTATGCGGTGTGCTGATGATGCGTCCTCCGCGCCGAGCGGGCCGGGCATCGGTCGACGAGGCCCGTTCGAGGCCGACCGCGGCGGGCGACGGGAGTTCGGCCACCGCGCGGCACGGCGCCCCACGCGCAGGCGGGTCGATGTTCCTCCGGCCGGCCGATCGCCCGAGGCCCCGGGCCGGGGGACACGCCAGGGTGGACCCGCGGCCGGCGCGACCGCGCATCTCGCCCGGTCGCCGCGCCGTCGGGCGAGGGGCGCGGCGGCTACGCCGGCGCGGAGTCCCCCTGCGGCTCCGTTCCCTCGCGCGCGGCCGGACCCCGGGCGTCCTCCTCGCACCTGCGCCGCGACTCCGAAGCGGCCCAGCGGAAGACCCCCCTGGCCATCAGGGACGCCTCCTCCTCCGCTCGTGCCTCGTAGACCTCCGCCCGTACACGGTGCAGGGACGCCCTGTCGGGCTCGGCGAGCACGGCCAGCTCCGCGAGGTGCCCGGCCAGCCGGAACTCTCCGGCCTCGGCGTGGCGACGGGCGGCCTCGGACAGCACCTCGGCACCCCCGGCGAGCCCGGCGAGCTCGGCGGCCAGCCGGGCGTCGGAAGCGGGTTTCAGCCGGGCCGGGTTGCCGTCGTACCAACCGCCGTACTGGCGCCACAGGTTGTGCACCACGAACTCGGGCTCGTCGTAGGCGGCCCGCAGATAGGGACGGTCGGACAGATGGGCCGGAGGACTGACCGTGTGCAGGAGGTCGTCCAGCCGTGCGCCCGCGTTGAGTCCCGCCAGGGTCTGCTCCACCAGGCTCTCCAGCCATTCCGCCGTCTCCTCCAGCGCCTGGCGGACGCGATCGGCGCCGAAGACCGGGGCGCCGTGCGAGGGAAGCATGATCTCCGCGTCCAGGGCGGCCATGCGGCGCAGTGCGAGGGCCCACTCCCGCGGATAGCGCTGCACCTTCTGGGGGTTGCCGCAGTTGGGGGCGAGCCAGATGAACATGTCGCCGGGGCACAGGATGCGCCGCTGGGGGAACCAGGCCACGGTCGCGTCGTCGGTCTCGCCTCGGACGTGGAACAGCTCGCAGGTCAGCCCGCCGGTCGTGAGGGTCATGCCGTCCCGGTACGTGACGTCCGGGCGGCGGTACTCGGAGGGCCAGGTCAGATCCGGAAGCTGGAACTGCCGTTGGTTGATCACCGCGTTGTAGCCGTTGGTGAGGAGATACCGGTCGAAGCGCGCCCCGGTCATCTCGTGCGCGACGACGGTGAGAGCCGGGCCTTCCTCGGCGTCGAACGGGCCGGTCCCACCCACGTGGTCGACATGGCCGTGCGAGAAGACCGCCGTGGTGACCGGCATCCGGCTCCACCGGCGCAGGTCCTGGTGGAGGCCCGAGGCGTCATACGGGTTCCCCGTGTCGAACAGGAGCAGCTCGCCGGCCGCGCGGAAAGCGAAGACGTTGCCGAATCCGGGGCGCCATCCGACGCCGTCGACGACGTCGATCACTCCGGCGCCGCTCTTCGGCGTGCTCACGATGCTGTCGTCGATCTCGCCGTTCCAGACGCGGTCGGCGTACTCGGTGACGGTGAAAGTCATCTCACTCCTTGGGCGAGGACCGGGTGGCGGGTCTCCGGCGGACGGGCGTGCACCGGCGCGGTCGCCTCCCGTGCCGCGCCGCCCTCGGCGCTCGCCGACGAGCGGCGGCCGCAGTGCCGCCCGGGCCGCCGCCGGAACGTGCCCACACCACCTACCCAACGGTTCGTCAACTGTCCAGGCCCGGGAAGGCATCGGCGGCCACGAACTGGTGCCGCGAACAGGAACGGCGGTACGGCGGGGCACTGGGGCTCCCCGCACAGCGCGCTCACACACGCGATGCCTGGACGTGCCCCGCGGCGACTGCTCGGCGGGGGGCCCGGCCGCGCCCGTGGGACTGCCACGGCGGGTCCGACCAGCGGTTGGTGCTGAGGGGCGGGACCGTCGGCCGAGGCAGGCGCGGCAGCTGCGCCTGGCACCGGCCCCCGCCCGGGGCGAGCTGTGCCCGCACCCGTGCGACGGCCCCGCGCAGGGGCGCTTCGCCGGACTCCGCGCGGGTTCCAGCCGGCGTCACACCGGCGGGCGGTGGCGGGTGGGGCCGGAGGCGATCCGGTCCCACCCACGGAGCGGGCTCCGTGGCGCTCCCCGTTCGCACAGTCGGCCGCCGGCCATCATCCTGGTGGTGGAGCAGGCAGACGGGCTGTCCTCGCTCTTCTTGTGTGCGAGGTCCACGACCCTCGTCGTCCAGGGCCGCTCGGCGCAGGGGACGACGGGCGGGTGGTCGGCCTGCCCCACCTGCCGCGGGCGGACCGCAGTCGCCCGGCCAGACGCCGGAGACGGCAGGGTCGTCGTGCGGCGCGCCAGGGGTCGCCCTCGGACCGCGGGGCCGTCGGGCGAGTGCGTCACGCCCCGCGCCACGAACCGCCTGCCGCTCGTTCCTCCGGGCGTGGTACGCCGACGGGCCCGGCGCGCGGCAGCGACCCGTGAGGGACTTCCAAGGACTCGACATGACACAACCGCTGATCCGGCAGATCCTCGACTACGACAACCGCGCGAACCCCTACCCCCTGTACGCGGAGCTCCGAAAGACGCCGGTGCTCCACGACGAAGGCGGCACCTACGTCGTCAGCACCTACTGGGAGATCCTGAGCCTCCTGCACGATCCGCGGGTCAGTTCCGACCGGCGCAAGCGCACCGTGCGGGACGTCTACGGCCTGTCCGAGGAGGAGGACGAGGGTTCGACCCTGCCGCCACCGTTCCTGCGCCTGGACCCTCCGGAGCACGACCGGCTGCGCACCATCACCAACCGCTCGTTCGGGCCGCCGCACTCGCCCCGGCGCGTCCACGAGATGCGCGGTGAACTGGAGGCGGTCGTCTCCGGGCTCATCGACGGCATCGAGGACACGGGACGGATCGACCTCGTCGAGCAGTTCTCGTACCCCTTCCCCGTCACCGCGATCTGCCGCCTCCTCGGCATCCCGCGCGAGGACGAGTCACGCTTCCACGCATGGGCGGACACCATCGCGGCCAGTCTGGACCCCATGCCCGGGGAAGACCCGACGGAACGCAACCGACGGACCCGTGACGCCCAACTGCAACTCGGCGGGTACCTCGCCGGACTCCTCGAGGAACGCCGACGCAAGCCGGGCGACGACATGCTCTCCGAGCTCGCGACCGGCTCCGGGGCGGTCGACACCCTGTCGACGATGGAGGCCGTCACCACTGCGGCCCTGCTACTGATCGCCGGCCACGAGACCACGGTCAACCTGATCACCAACGGGATGCTCACCCTGCTGCGCAACCCCGAGGTCCTCGGGCGGCTGAGGGACGACCCCGGGCTGGCCGTGCGTCTGGTGGAGGAGCTGCTGCGCTTTGAACCGCCGGTGCAACTCATGCCGAACCGCACCGCCGTCGCGGACATCGACATCGGTGGCGTCACCATCCCCGAGGGGGCCGCGGTATGGCTGGTGCCGGGCTCCGGCAACCGGGACCCCCGGCGCTTCGCCGACCCCGACCGGTTCGACCCCGACCGCGACGACGCCCAGCACCTGGGCTTCGGCAGCGGACTCCACATCTGCTTCGGCGCGCCGCTCGCCCGCCAGGAGACACAGCTCGCGCTGAGTCATCTGGCGCGCAGGCTGCACAACCCCCGGCTGCTGGAGGACCCGCCGCCGTACCGCCGGAACGCGGTCCTTCGCGGCCCCCGGCATCTGTCCATCGCCTGCGACGACATCCGGCCATGACCCCGGACCACCCGAGGCTCCGTCTCCGCGGCAACCCCTGGTGCTCCCCTGCCCCGCCCGCTGCGACACGAGCCGCGTCGCCGGAGGACCACGCCCACGAGGGGACGGCGCCCGTACCCCGGAGGGGGTACGCGATCCTCCACCTCAGCGGCCACGCAGCGGATCACGGGGCGGCAGTCGTCCCTGGAACCGTTGCGGCCGTGCCCGCGCCGAAGTCCGCCACAGCCGCGGACGTCGCCGTGGCCGGCCACCGGTGACGGTCGCGGCGCGACCGCCTCACCGCATCGCGCGTCCCGACCGCGCCGGCCGGGCCCCGTGCGCGCGGCCGGGACGCTCAGCGGAATCACGGTACGAGCCGGGCCATCACGGCGAGGGGCAGGGAAGGGTTCGCGGCCGCCGCCCGCACCACGCGGCAGTCGTCATCGTCGAGCAGGCCGGCCAGCGACCGCGGCGGCAGGGCGGGGTTGCCGGCGGCGGCGCGCCTTCCTCGCTCGTCCGCCAGGCAGGCGAGCAGCGCGGTGGCCGTCGCCGCCCCGTGCGCGGCCACCTCCCTGAGGACCCGCCGGACCGGGGGGTCGTGCCGCACCAGGTCCTCCAGCAGTGCCGGGGTGGCGTCCGGGTTGCCCGCCACCCTGGCGATCACCCGGTCACCGTGCCGGTCGACCATGGCGCGCAACTGCCGTTCGGACAGGCCGGGATGGACCGCGATGGACTTCAGGACCTTCGCATCGGCGTCGGCTGCGAGCAGATCACGTACCCTCGCCGGCAGATCGCGCCGTTCGGCGAGGAGCATGCGCACCACCGGATGGGGCGACCGGGCCAGCCCGTCGACCTCGGCGGGAGAGGCGGCGGCGATCCGGGGCAGCAGGGTGGAGCCGATCCTGGCGGTACCGGCCAGGAGGCCGAGAACGTCGAGCGGCACCCGGGGGTGGAACGCGAGACCACGCCGGACCTCCGGATCGCGGTCCGCGGCCAGGACCCGTATCCGCGTCTCGTCGAGAGCGGGGTTCGCGGCGAGCTCCGCCCGGACGCGGGGAGAAGGGTCAGCCGAGAGCCGTCGGCAGATCTCGGGGGTCAGGTCGGGCCGGGCGGCCAGCCGCAGGCGGAGCGGCGTCGAAGGGTGGCCGGCGAAACCGGCAGCGACGCCGGCCGGCGTCGCGGGATTGCCCAGCGCCTGCTCGTGCATGCCGTGCACGGCGCTCTGGTGTGTTCCATCGCAGGCCGCGCCTGACCAGAGGCGACACGTGGGGCGGGGGCAGTTCGGGGGGTGGACGAAAGGCGTCGCCTCTCGCTCGCAGACCTGGCACCATCGCGCCGGCGGAATCCCCTCCCCCGTGACGAGCATGGCCAGGATGCCGGGGGGCGTCCGCTTGTTGGCCGCGACGGCGCCGCGCACCTCGGAGTGCGGGTGGAAGGCGAGCCGCGCCGCCAGGTCCGGGGGCGCCCACAGCGCGAGTTCGGCGACGACTCGTACGTCCGGATCGGCGGCGAGCCTGTCCACCACGTCGGACGGAAGACCGGGGCAGGCGGCCAGCCTCTCCCGACGCAGCACGTCCGGATCCACGACGAGAAGGCGTGCCAACTCGGGGCCGCCGGCGCCGCTCTCCAGCAGGGCGAGGGCCGCGTCCGGCCGTACCGCGGGATCGATGTCCGCTGCCGTCAGTCTGCCCTCACGAGCGAGCACGGCGGCAGCCCCCTCGTCCCTCCGGGCCAGCGCCAGCGCCTGGGGGCGGCTGAGGTCCACACGGTCCGTGAGGGCCCAGGCGAGGTCGTCGTCCGCGACCGCGATCAGTCTGTCGACCAGTTCGGGCGGCAGGGCCGGATTGGCGGCGAGCCCGCACAGAACGTCATCCACGAGCGCATCCTGCCGGAAAGCGCTCGAACTGTCAGTCGACTTACGCGTGCCGGGTGGTCCGCGCGGCCCACCGGGCGATCGACACGCACCGGGATGACCGCGGACGCCCCCGGGCCGGGCCCGGGGCGCGCCGGTCGACGGCCCTCCCTCCCGTCCCGGACGCGCCACCGGGGCGCTCCCCGTGTTCGACGCACCGGGGCAGCGCCGCCGCCCTCACCCGTACGGGACGGCCCCGGTCGCAGCCCCGGCGGCACCGCTCTCCGGCTCCGGCTCCGGCTCCGGCTCCGGCTCCGGCTCCCAGCGCAACAGGTCCCCCGGCTGGCACTCGAGAACCTCGCACAACGCGGCGAGCGTGGCGAAGCGCACCGCCTTGGCGCGGCCGTTCTTGAGCACCGCCAGGTTGGCGGGGGTGATGCCCACGCGCTCGGCGAGTTCGCCCACGGACATCTTCCGCCTGGCCAGCATCACGTCGATGTCGACGGCGATCGGCATCAGATCACCTCGTCCAGCTCGGCCTGCATCTGCGCCGCCTCGGCGTCCCGCGCGACGGCCTGGGCGAGCAGCATGCGGAGAACGAGCACGATGAGCGCCACCCCGAGGACCGCCACGACGACACCACAGATCAGGAGGACGACCCCCGGGGCGACGACCTCGCCGGGCGCCAGGAGGACCGCCAGTGCGAACACCACGAGCGCGGCCGCGACGAGCGCGCCGATCACCACGTCCACATATCGGAAGGCGGCGTGGGAGAAGACCGTGCCGCACGCCACCATCGTCACCAGGCGCCACACGGACACCAGGACCACCTGAACGGTCACCACACCCAGAACCGTGATCACGAGGAAGGGGGTGCGCAGGTACGCGTGGTCGGCGTCGAGCCGCTCCATGTCGACGGCCAGCAGCGGAACCATGACCGCCTGCACGAACACCGAGCCGGCGAGCAGCACCACGAGCACTGCGCGCAACGCGAGGACCGTCAGCTTTCCCATCGCCCCTCCTTCGATCGATTCACAATCGAAATCTATCGAAACTCGATAGTCAGAGCAAGGCGGGAGGGCAGCGGGCCGTCGGGCGTCACCCGCCGGTGTCCAGTCGCAGGTTCCAGCGGCCCGGTCGGCCGGTCAGCACCACCCTGGACAGTGGCCGTACGTCCACGTTCCAGTAGGTCGCGGGTGGCGCCTTCAGCGCGTACACGAGCGCCGCCCGTACCACCGCGGGCTCGGCGACGGCCAGCACCGAACTCCCGTCGTCGGCGGGCCGGGTGTCGAGCCAGCCCCCTATCCGGGTGATGAAGCCCAGCAGCGGCTCCCCACCGTGCGGCGCCGAGCGCGGATCGGCGAGCCACTCGTCCACCGCGTCCGGCTCCACCGCCGCCACCTCGGCGAGCGTACGGCCGCGCCACCGGCCCATGTCGCAGTCGCTCAGCGCGGGCTGCGCCAGCGTGGCGTAGCCGAGGGCGTCGGCGGTGGCCCGACTGCGGGCGGTCGGCGAGCAGTAGCGCAGTTCCGCCCCGCCCAGCGGAACGAGCGCGGGCGCGGCGAGCTGCACCTCGTACCAGCCGGCCTCGTCCAGGGACCGGTCGTCGTCGAAGCGCTCGGCCAGCCGGGACGCGCAACGCGCGGCGGTGACGAGGGTGACCCGAACACTCATGGCGGGATCGTGGTGCCGGGCGCCCCCCAGGTCAAGAGGGGTTACTGACCGTTGACGGCGGTCACCGCGGCTTCAGGGCCATCCACTTCTCCGGGTCGGCGAGCGGGGCGAAACCGGCCCGCTCGTAGACCCCGTGCGCGTCGTCCGTGGCGAGGACGATCCGCCGCAGTCCGAGCGGGGCGAGACGGTCACGCACGGCCGCGGCCAGGGCGGTCCCGAGACCCTTGCCGCGCACGGACCTGTCGACGTAGACATCGCACAGATACGCGAACGTGGCGTGGTCGGTCACGGCGCGCGCGTAGGCGACGAGCTCACCGGAAGCACGGTCGTACACCCCGAAGTTGAGCGAACCGGCAATGGCCCGGTCCTGCTGCTCCCGACTGCGGCCGAGTGCCCAGTAGGCGTCGGTGGAGAGCCAGTGGTGGATCCGGACCGGGTCGAGGCGGGCCGGGTCGGAGGAGATCTCGTACTCGCCGGGGACGGCTGTGGTGTCGCTCATCCCCGTACCCTCGCAGCACGAGGGCCGGCTGTCAGCGGCGGGTCCGGGGCCACCGGGGGCCCGGCGGCGCGTGCCGCAGCCCCGCACGCCGCCCGCGCCCGGCCCGCAAAGCCCGGCCGGGCTCCCGGTCGGTCCGGTCGGTCCGGTCGGTCCGGTCGGTCCGGTCGGTCCGGTCGGTCCGGTCAGCCCATCCCGGGACCCGGGATCTCGTCGCAGGCGCTGCGCAGCCGCCGCACCCCCTCGGTGATCTCGGCCGCCCCGGCGACCCCGGCAAAGCTCAGCCGGAGGTGTCCGGCCGGCGGTTCGGCGCTGAAGTACGGGCGGCCCGGGGCCACTGCGACGCCGGCGCGGAGCGCCGCGGAGACGAGAGCGGTCTCGTCGGTACCGTCGGGCAGGCGCAGCCAGAGGTGGTGACCGCCGGCCGGGACGTGCGGCAGGGCGAGTTCGGGAAGCCTCAGGCGCAGGGCGGCCGTCATGGCGTCCCGGCGGGTCTTCAGCTCGGCGGCGACCGAGCGGAGGTGACGGTTCCAGGCAGGTGCACCGACGAGTTCGAGGGCAGCCTCCTGCAGGGGCCGGGGTACGAAGAAGTTGTCGACCACGTGGATGGCCCGCAAGCGCTCCAGGACGGGTCCGCGCGCGGCGAGGGCACCGACGCGCAGGCTCGGGGAGGTCGCCTTGGTGAGGGAGCAGACGTGGACGACGACTCCTTCGGGGTCGTCCGCGGCGAGCGTGGCCGGGAGCGGACCGGCGTCGGCGTGGACGAGGCGCCGGGCGAAGTCGTCCTCGACGACGAACGCCCCGGCCGCGCGGGCGATCCGCAGCACCTCGCCGCGCCGCTCGGGGGCGAGCACGGCCCCGGTCGGGTTCTGGAAGAGCGGTTGGGTGACGAAGACCCGGGCGCCGGTCGCGCGGAAGGCATCCGCGAGGAGGTCGGGGCGAACGCCGTGGGCGGGTTCGGCGGGTACCGGCACCGGCCGCAGCCCCGCGGCCCGGGCGATGGCGAGCATTCCCGGGTAGGTGGGCGATTCCACGAGCACCGGTGTGCCGGGCGGGGCGAGGGCGCGCAGGGCGGTGGTGAGCGCGGACTGGCCACCGGCGGTCACCAGCACCTCGGCGGCGGTGAAGTCGGGGCCGATGCCGCGGGCGAACCAGTCGCGGAGTTCGGGCAGCCCGTCGGTCGGCGGACGCCCCCAGGCGCCGGGCCGGCGGCCCGCGCGGGCGAGCGCGGCGGCCATGGCCTGCTCGGGCTGGAGCGAGGGGTGCAGATAGCCGCCGTTGAACTCGATGACGCCGGGCGGGGGCGCGGCGAGCGTGACGAGCACGCCGGAGGCGTCCACGGCACGGGGGACGACCTCGGCGGCGTCCGCACTGAGCGCGACCTCCTGCCAGGAGGTGTCGACGGCGGTGGGGGCCGTCCTCGGCTGCGCCCGGAAGACCCCGGCACCCGGGCGGGTGACGACGAGCCCCTCGGCGGCGAGCTGGGCCAGGGCGCGGGAGACCGTCACGGGTGAGACGCGGTGCCGTTCGACCAGCGCCCGACTCGATGGCAGCTTCTCACCTGATGAGTAGCGATTGAGCTCACCCTTCAGAAATCTCACCAGATCGGCGACGCTGCTACGCTCTTGCATGAGAGCAAAGAATAGCGCTACTACGGGCAGCGCGATAGCGGTCGCCGACTCGTCACCGCAGGGGCCGCACACCGCGGCATCGGCGGCCCGGCGCGGCTCCCGTCGCGGCACCCTGCTCGCGTCGCTCGGCGTCGTCGCCTTCTCCCTCACCTTCCCGTCCACGGTCTGGGGTCTGGAGTCCTTCGGCCCCTGGTCGCTGGTCGCCCTGCGGAGCGTCCTCGCCGCCGCCATAGCTGCAGGCTTTCTGATCGCCCTCCGGGTGCCGCTGCCCGAGCGTCGGCACCGGGGCTCCCTCCTGGTGGTCGCCGGCGGTGTGGTCGTCGGATTCCCGCTGCTCACGACCCTCGCGCTGCGGACGTCGACCACGTCCCACGCCGCGGTGGTCGTCGGTCTGCTGCCGCTGACGACCGCCGCCTTCGCCGCGGTGCGCACGGGCCGCCGGCCGTCCCGGACGTTCTGGGCGGCGGCCCTCGCCGGTGCGGCCGTGGTCCTGGGCTTCACCCTGGCCCAGAGCGGCGGCACCCTCTCGACCGGGGACCTGTATCTGTTCGGGGCGCTGCTGGTCTGCGCCGCGGGCTACACGGAGGGCGGCCGGCTCGCCCGGCAGATGCCGGGCTGGCAGGTGGTCGGCTGGGCCCTGGTGATGTGCCTGCCGCTGGGCCTCGTGGGCTCGGCGTTCGCCCTGGCGGCCGAACCGGTCCGGCCGAGTGTGCAGGGGTTCGCCGGGCTCCTCTGGGTGGCCGCGGGATCGACCTTCCTCGGGCTCTGGGTCTGGTACCGCGGCATGGCGGCGATCGGCATCGCCAGGGCCAGTCAGCTGCAACTCGCCCAGCCGCTGCTCACCCTCGTCTGGGCCGTGCTGCTGCTCGCCGAGCCGCTCTCCCCCACCGCTCCCGTCGCCGCCGTCGCCGTTCTCGTGTGCATCGCCGTCACCCAGCGGGGGGGGCACCCGAAGGTGACACAAGCCACATGTCGGGACGTAGACTCTGAGTACCGTCAACCCCCGTCAAGGAGGTCAGGCACGATGGAAGCGAGTGTGGGAGACAAGCTGCTCGTGCACGGCCGTGTCGTCGGTCAGCACGACCGGACGGCCGAAGTCGTCGAGGTACTCGGGGACAAGGGCACCCCGCCCTACCGCGTCCGCTTCGAGGACGACGGTCACGAGTGCCTGATGTCGCCCGGCCCCGACTGCGTCGTACGCCACCGCCAGCAGTCCTGAGCCGAGCCCTCGGCCCGAGGTTCAGCGCGGTGGCCGGACCCGGGTCGGATAGTGGTCGCTCACCACCCTGGCCATGGCGCCGATCCGGTCCGTGACGACTTCCTTCGCCGCGAAGAAGCAGTGGCCGTGCACCTCCGGGTGGCGGCAGGCGAGGCTGAGGTGACGGGAGAGTTCGGCCGGGTCCTGCCAGGCGGCGGGCTGAGCGGGATCGCCCGCCTTGTAGAGCGCCTCTCCGATGAACAGGTCCACGCCGGTGCCCCGGGCCACCTCGGCCCACCAGGGCACCAGCTTCGCGTAGTCGGCGGCCGCGAACCCGATGTTCCAGTACAGCTGCGGGATCACGTAGTCGATCCAGCCCTGGCGGACCCACTTCCGGGTGTCGGCGTGGAGGTCGTCGTACGTCTCCACGCCCGCGCGGGTGGCGGAGCCGAGCGGGTCGGTGGAGGAGTTGCGCCAGACCCCGAACGGGCTGATGCCGAAGCGGATCCCGGGGTCGACGCGCCTGATGCGTGCGGCCGTCTCCCGCACCAGCAGATCGATGTTGTTGCGCCGCCACGCGGCCTTGTCCCCGAACCCCCCGCCGTACCGCCGGTACGTGTCGTCGTCGTCGAAGACCTGGCCCGCGACCGGATAGGGATAGAAGTAGTCGTCCCAGTGGACCGCGTCGACGGGATAGCGCTCGACCGCGTGCAGCATCGCGTCCTGCACGAAGGCCCTGACCTCGGGGAGACCGGGGTTGTAGTAGAGCTTTCCACCGTACGGAAGCACCCATTCGGGGTGTCGGCGGGCCGGATGGTCCGCCGTGAGACGGCCGAGGTCGGTGTGGCCGGCGACCCGGTACGGGTTGAACCAGGCGTGCAGTTCCAGTCCGCGCGCATGGGCCTCGGTGACGGCGGTGCCCAGCGGATCCCACCCCGGATTGCGTCCCTGCACACCGGTCAGGTACGCGGACCACGGCTCGTACGGGGACGGCCACAGCGCGTCGGCGGTCGGCCGCACCTGGAGGATCACGGTGTTCAGCCGGCAGGCCACCGCGCGGTCGAGCAGGCCCAGCAGCTCCGAGCGCTGCCGGGCCGCGGTCAGTCCGGGCCGGGAGGGCCAGTCCCGGTTGGCGACCGTGGCCACCCACATCCCGCGGAACGCCTGGGGGCAGCCCTGTCCGCGGACCCGGGCGGGGACCGCGGCCGCGTCCGCCGCCATGCCCAGGGCGGCGAGCGCGCCGGCCGCCGTGACGAATCCCCGCCGAGTGATCTGCCTCATGTGCCGGGTCATGTACCGCGCCTCCGCACCACCGTGCACCGCGCCTTCGCGGGCGTCCGCGCACAGCATGCCCGCCCCGGGCGCCCGTCCACACGCACCGGCGGAGTAACGTCGTGGCGTCGAGGCGGGCGCCGGAACCTTACGGGGCCTGCCGCACCGAGATCAGCGAAAGGCACGATGTGACCGACACTGTGGCCGGCGTATCCCGCGTCGGAGTGGTGGGCTGTGGCCAGATGGGCGCCGGCATCGCCGAGGTGTGCGCCCGCAGCGGACTCGAGGTCAAGGTCGCCGAGACCACCGGCGAAGCCCTGGAGATCGGCCGTACGCGGCTGTACAACTCGCTCGCGAAGGCCGCCGAGCGCGGCAAGATCAGCGAGGAGGAACACCATGCGACGCTGGAGCGGCTGACCTTCACCACGGACCTCGGGGAGTTCGCCGACCGCGACCTCGTCATCGAGGCGGTCGTGGAGAACGAGCAGGTCAAGACCGAGATCTTCCAGGTCCTGGACCAGGTGGTGACCAGCCGTGACGCCATCCTGGCCTCCAACACCTCGTCGATCCCGCTGGTGAAGCTGGCCGTCGCGACCTCCCGCCCCGACCAGGTCATCGGCATCCACTTCTTCAACCCGGCTCCGGTGCAGAAGCTCGTCGAGCTGATCCCGGCGCTGACCACGTCGGAGGAGACGATCAAGCGCTCCGAGGCCGTGGTCGAGCAGGTGCTGGCCAAGCACGCGATCCGCGCCCAGGACCGCTCGGGCTTCGTGGTGAACGCCCTGCTCATCCCGTACCTGCTCTCGGCGATCCGGATGTTCGAGTCGGGGATCGCCAGCCGGGAGGACATCGACAACGGCATGGAGCTCGGCTGCGCCCACCCGATGGGGCCCCTGAAGCTGTCGGACCTGATCGGGCTGGACACGGTCGCCTCGGTGGCCGACTCCATGTACGCCGAGTTCAAGGAGCCGCTGTACGCCGCTCCGCCGCTGCTGCAGCGGATGGTGGACGCGGGGCGCATGGGCAGGAAGACGGGCTCGGGTTTCTACACCTACTCCTGAGTGGTCGAGCGGGCCGTACGACCGAGCCGCGTCGCGTCCGCCGCGTCGGGTCTCGTCCCCGCGCTCGGGTCTCGTCCCCACGCCGTGCCGCGGCGCACGGCACAAGCCGCACGATTCGCACAGGTGTTTCACACGGGGTGTGAGGAGCGTGTCCGCATATGCCGTGCGCACACGCTCCCGGGCTCCCACCGAGGAGTGTTGACTCGGGATCGCTCGGCCGAGGGACCACCGGACGACCATCCCGAACAGGAGCAGACAGGTGACCACCGACCCCGATCACTTAGCCGCCGTCGAGGAGTTCGCCGAACTGCGCCGCTCCCTCGACGTCGGCCTCGCCCGTATCGACGGGCACCTCGCCCTGCTGGTCCAGCGCCACGACCGGATCGACCGGGACCTGGACGACCTGGCCGCACGAGTGGTGACGCTCGAGCACACCAGATGGCCCCTGCCGGCGGTCGCCGCGCTCACCGCTCTGGGCGCGCTGGCGGTCGCGGTCTGGCAGGCGGCGGGCGGCTAGGGCTCCCGCCGTCACCGGTGGATCAGCGCGCGGGCGTCGGATGCGGTGCGTCACAGGGCGGTGCGTCACAAGGCGGAGGGCCGTCGTCGTACCGGGCGTGTTCGGGCGATCCGGCAACGCGGCGAGGTGCCACGGCTGTCGTCGTGCGCTCGCCCGGAATCACGGGACAGCCCTCGGGACGGCCCGTGGAAGCGCCGTCCGGGCCCCGGTGCAGCCGTGGAGTCGCCGGGGCCGTCCGAGTGCTCGTCGCGGCTCATCCCAGACGCAGATGGTGCAGCATCAGCAGCCCTGCCGCCATGTTGGCGGCGGGGACCTCACCGCGGGCGACCATGTCCGGCACCAGCTTCAGCGGTATCCACTCACGGCGCGAGGACTCGAAGTCGTCCTCGGGAGGGCCGACGTAGGTGGCTCCGTCCGACCAGTAGAGGTGGTGCCGGGCGTCGGTCAGCCCGTTGGACGGTTCCACGGTCATCAGGTGCCGGAGTGGTCCGGGGCGCCAGCCGGTCTCCTCCTCCATTTCCCGGGCCGCGGCGAAGGCGATGTCCTCGCCGTCCTCCACGACGCCCGCGGCGAGCTCCCAGCCCCAGCTGTCGGTGATGAACCGGTGCCGCCACAGCATCAGGACCTCGTTGGCCTCGTTGACGGCGGTCGCGACCGCGACCGGCCGGAGCCGGATCAGGAAATGGTCCAGGTGCCGGCCGTCCGGCAGTTCGACGTCCGCAAGATTGACCCTGAACCAGCGGTTCTCATAGACGGTTTGCTCGCTCAGCTTCGTCCACTGCACGGTTATGCCACCTTCCGACAAGTAGATGGCAATATCGCAGCAGGAGCGCGGGCCGAGGGGAACGCTCACAGGAGGCGCAGGAGGGCTCACATGGGCACGCGCAGGGCTCCTTCGATGATTTCGGCCGCTTCGGCGGCCGGGGCGGAGCCG
Organism: Streptomyces sp. NPDC049887; assembly: GCF_040656535.1. NCBI lineage: Bacteria > Bacillati > Actinomycetota > Actinomycetes > Kitasatosporales > Streptomycetaceae > Streptomyces > Streptomyces sp. NPDC049887. Next base: position 180,009 of record NZ_JBFAMM010000003.1, read on the forward strand.
TTCGCCGCCAGGTTCGCCCGCACCGTCCGGAGGCGGTCCCTGAGCCTCAACGACTCCATCCCCCTGGCGCGTTCGGTCATTTCGACGGCCGTCCGCGCCGCGCGCTCGGCCTCCCCCTGCCGCAACTCGAGCTGGCTGAGCACGGCCAGCCGGTGCACCCTGCCGCGGTCGTGGGACGGCACGGCGGCCGCGGCGTCCGCGTGCTCCCTGGCCGCCCCCAGGTCGCCGAGGCACTGCAGCGCCTCGGCGACCTGGACGTTCACCAGCCCCGGCTGCACATAGCCCGTCTCGTCCGGCTCGTGCCCCGGGAGAATCCGCTCCGCCTCCTCCTCGGCCCGCCGGATCCGGCCCAGCGCCGCGCCACCGTCGCCGAGATGGGCGTACGCCTTGGCCTGCATCGCGTAGAGGTCGGCGGCCAGCGCCGGGGTTATCTGACGGCCGGCCGTCCGCAGCGCCGCCTCGGCGAAGGCGACCGCCTGCCGGTACTCCCCCAGGAACAGGGACTGGTTGACGAGCAGCGCGATCACATACGCGCCGAGCCCCCGGTCACCGCTCGCCTTCGCAAGCCGCAGCGCCTGGTGGAAGTAGCGCTGTGCGAGCCCGTGGGCGTCCGAGTCGTAGGCGCAGATGCCCGCGACGGCCACCAGACCGCCGGTCGCCCGGTGCAACTGGCGGCCGAGGGCGTCGCTGTAGGCGCCACGCAGCAGCGGGGCCGCCTCGCTGTCGAGGAAGCCGACGATCCGGGAGCGGGTGGCGATCCCCCCGGCCTTGCGGTACATCAGCTCGTAGTGGGCCCGGGCCGCGCGGAGCATCTTGATGTCGGCCATGCTGACGCGGGTGCGTCCGTCGCGTGACACGTCCGCGTCCTCAGGCGGGTTCTCCCACTCCCACACGGGCATCACGGCAGGTGTGCCGGTGACCGCCGGTGCGCCGATGACATGGGGACGCTGCTGCTCGTCGGAGCGCCACAGCGCCGTGGCGCGCTCCACGAAACCGGAGAGCGGGGACCCGTGCTGGACCGCGGTCTCCCCCGGTACTCCGAGTCCGATGTCGTCGAGGGTGACCGGACGGCGCAGCCGGACCGCCAGCACCTCGCAGATCAGGTCCGGCACCTGGCCCCGGGGACGCTGGCCCTTCAACCAGCGTGCCACGGCCGTGTGTTCGTAGCGCAGCGAGAGACCTCTCGCCCGGCCCGCCTGGTTCACATGGGCGGCCAGACCCGCGTGCGAGATGCCCGACTCGTCGAGCAGCGCGTCGAGCAGGGTGTTGGGCTGCATGGGCCCCTCCGTTGGCTCGGTGTGGCCCAGAGTAGTGGAGCGGGCTTCGCACGGGGTGTGAAACAAGTGCATATATCCGTGCCCTGCGCGCTCTGCCGCTGTCCCGCCTGCGCCGGTTGACTGTTCTTCCTCTCAAGGAGGCGGCCGGGCCGCCGGCTCCCCCTCGTACAGTGCGGCGGCCCGCATCCGCGCCGTCCGTCCTGCTGATCTGCCCGACACTCCGCGGCAGGACGGACGGCGCCGGCCGCGACGGCCCTTTCCCCGTCGGTGATTGGAGGGATCAGGGCGGGAACGGCGCAGCTCCGGTGACGGACTGCGCCGGCACCCGTGTCCGCCCTTCGTGCCCACGGCGGAGTGCCCGGGGCCCCCGACCCGGCCGCCGTGCGGGTGGCACGGCGGCGGGGAGCGGCCCACGGGGCGAGACGGACGGCTCGGGCGCGGGGCCCGATCGGCCCGGACGGCCCACGCACCACCACGGCGATTCCCCCGCCCGGGCGCTCTCCGGACGAGTGGGCTCGAAGGAGCGGAACGGCGGCGTGCATGCGCGAGGGGCGCGTCCGGACCGGCACCCCCGGCGTCGCCTCGGCGGCCGCCCCGGCGCCCAAGGCCCCTGCCGCGGCGG
>NZ_JBFAMM010000003.1:181917-294895 GCF_040656535.1 Streptomyces sp. NPDC049887
CCCTCTCCGGACGTGTGGGCTCGACGGCGCGGACCGGCGGGGTGCCGGCGCGCGGGGCGCGCCCGGCCGGGGTCCGGACGCGCCCCTCGCGCTGTCGGCGGTGACCGCTCAGGCGCCGCGCAGCACCGCTCCGGTGCGCTCGCCGGCGAGCGCGACGGCGGCGTCACGGGCGGCCGACGCCTCCTCGACGGTCAGCGTACGGTCGGGGGCGCGGAACCGCAGCGCGTACGCCAGCGACTTCCTGCCCTCGCCGATCTGCTCGCCCTCGAAGACGTCGAACAGGCGGATGGACTCGAGCAGTTCGCCCGCGCCCTCCTGCAGCGCCCGCTCCACGTCCGCGGCGGGCACGTCCGAGGCGACGACCAGCGCGACGTCCTGGGTGGCCACCGGGAAGGTCGAGATCCGCGGCGCCTGCAGGGCTCCCTCACCTGCCCGCTCCAGCAGGTCCAGCTCCAACTCCATGGCGCAGGTGCGCTCCGGCAGTCCGAGCGACTTGACGACGCGCGGGTGCAGTTCGCCCGCGTGCCCGACGAGGGTCTCCTCGCCGTCGACCGAGACGTACAGCGCCGCGCAGCGGCCCGGGTGCCACGGCGTGTGCCGGTCGGCGCGGACGGTGAGCCCGGCACCGGCCTCACGGGCGACCGCGCGGGCCGACTCGATCGCGTCCGCCCAGTCGGCGGGACGGCCCTCGCCCCACCAGCCGGCCTGCTCGCGCGCACCCGCCAGGACGGTGGCGACCCGGCGCGGCTGGTGCGGCAGCGCCGCGTTCAGCACCGCGATCTCCTCGTCGGTCGGGCGGCGGTCGACCGGCAGCACTCCGGGCACCGTCTCCTCGCCGGTGGGCCTGAAGACCAGCCCCGTCTCGAAGAGCGCCAGGTCGTGCGAGCCTCGGCCGACGTTGCGGCGGAGCGCGGAGAGCAGTCCGGGCAGCAGCGTGGTGCGCAGCGCCGGCTCCTCGTCGGAGATCGGGTTGACCAGGGTGACCACCGTGCGCCGGGGGTCGTCGGCCGCCAGACCGAGCTGGTCCAGGACCGTCTCGCCGACGAACGGGTAGTTCAGCGCCTCGACGTAACCTGCGCCGGCCAGTGCGCGGCCGACGCGGCGGTGCAGCCGCCGGCGGGGGGTGAGCCCCCGGCCGGAGGGCGGGGTGGGCAGCGTCGACGGGAGGTTCTCGTACCCCTCCAGCCGGATGACCTCCTCGGCGAGGTCGTTGGGCTCGTGCAGGTCGGGTCGCCACGACGGGACGGTCACCAGGAGCTCGTCCTGGCCGTACACGTCGCAGCCGACCTCCTGCAGCCGGCGCACCACGGTCTCGCGGCCGTAGGCGACACCGGCGACCCGGTCCGGGTGGTCGGCGCGCATCGTGATGGTGCGCGGTGCGGACGGGGCGACGATCTCGGTGACCCCGGCCTCGGCGGTGCCGCCGGCCAGCAGGACCAGCAGGTCGACGGTGCGCTGCGCGGCCGCGGCGGCGGCCTGCGGGTCGACACCTCGCTCGAAGCGCCGGGACGCCTCGGACGACAGCTTGTGGCGGCGGGCCGTGCGGGCGATGGCGACCGGGTCGAAGTGGGCGGCCTCGACGACGACCTCGGTGGTGCCGCGGACCTCGCCCGTCTCCGGGTCGGTCTCGGAGTCGGCGATCTCCGTGTTGGCCCCGCCCATCACGCCCGCGAGGCCGATCGGCCCGCGGCTGTCGGTGATGACCAGGTCCTGGGCGTCCAGGACGCGCTTGACCCCGTCGAGGGTGGTGAACTTCTCGCCCGCCTCGGCGCGGCGGACCCCGATCGGGCCCTCGAGCCGGTTGCGGTCGTAGGCGTGCAGGGGCTGGCCGAGCTCCAGCATCACGTAGTTGGTGATGTCGACGGCGAGCGAGATCGGCCGCATGCCGGCCTTCTGCAGCCGGCGCTGCATCCAGATCGGCGAGCGGGCCTCGGGGTCGAGCCCGACGACGGTGCGCGCGGTGAAGCGGTCGCAGCCGATCGGGTCGGCGATCCGCACCTGGTAGCCGTACGAGTTGGGCGCGGGCACGTCGAGCAGTGCCGGGTCGCGCAGCGGCAGGCCGTAGGCGGTGGCGGTCTCGCGGGCGACTCCGCGCATCGACAGGGCGTAGCCGCGGTCGGGCGTGACGGCGATGTCCAGGACCTCGTCGTACAGCTCCAGCAGCTCGGTGGCGTCGGCGCCGACCTCGATCTCGGGCGGCAGCACGATGATGCCGTGCCTACCGTCGTCGCCCATGCCGAGCTCGTCGGCGGAGCAGATCATGCCGCGGGACATCCGGCCGTACGTCTTGCGCTCGGCGATGCGGAAGTCGCCGGGCAGGACGGCGCCGGGCAGGGCCACGACGACCTTGTCGCCGACGGCGAAGTTGCGGGCGCCGCAGATGATCTCCTGCGGCTCGCCCGTCTGGTTGGCCTGGCCGACGTCGACCGTGCAGAAGCGGATGGGCTTCTTGAACTCGGTCAGTTCCTCGACGGTGAGCACCCGTCCGACGACGAGCGGGCCGGTGAGGCCGGCGCCGAGCTGCTCGACGGTCTCGACCTCGAGGCCGGCCGAGATGAGTTTGGCCTGTACGTCACGGCCGGTCTCCGTCGCCGGCAGGTCGACGTACTCCCGCAGCCATGAAAGCGGGACCCGCATCAGATCTCCATCCCGAAAGGCCGGGTGAACCGGACGTCACCCTCGACCATGTCTCGCATGTCTTCGACGTTGTGGCGGAACATCAGCATCCGCTCGATGCCGAACCCGAAGGCGAACCCGCTGTACTTCTCCGGGTCGATGCCGCAGGCGGTGAGCACCTTCGGGTTGACCATTCCGCAGCCGCCGAGCTCGATCCAGCCCTCGCTGGAGCAGGTGCGGCAGGGGCGGTCCGCGTTGCCGACGGACTCACCGCGGCAGACGTAGCAGACCATGTCCATCTCGGCGGACGGCTCGGTGAAGGGGAAGAAGTTCGGCCGCAGCCGGGTCTTCATGCCCTCGCCGCCGAAGAGCGCGCGGACCATGTGGTCCAGGGTGCCCTTGAGGTCGGCCATGGTGAGGCCCTCGTCCACGGCGAGCAGCTCGACCTGGTGGAACACCGGGGTGTGGGTGGCGTCCAGGTCGTCGGTGCGGTACACGCGGCCGGGGCAGATCACGTACAGCGGCGGCTCGCGGTCCAGCATCGAGCGGACCTGCACGGGCGAGGTGTGCGTGCGCAGCACCACGCCGGAGCCGGACTCGCCGCCCTCCCCGCCGGTGCCCTCGGCGCCCTTCACGAAGAAGGTGTCGTGCTCACCGCGGGCGGGGTGGTCGGCCGCGATGTTCAGCGCGTCGAAGTTCAGCCACTCGGTCTCGACCTCGGGGCCCTCGGCGACCTCGTAGCCCATGGCCACGAAGATGTCCTCGATGCGCTCCGAGAGCGTGGTCAGCGGGTGGCGGGCGCCGGACGGGGTGCGGTCGTACGGCAGTGTGACGTCCACCGCCTCCTCGACCAGCACCCGGGCGTCGCGTTCGGCCTCCAGTTCGGCCTGGCGCGCGGCCAGGGACTTGTTGACGGCACCGCGGGCCTGGCCCACACGCTTGCCGGCCTCGGCCTTGGCGTGCGGCGGCAGGGCGCCGATCTCACGGTTGGCGAGCGCGAGCGGCGAGGTGGGGCCGGTGTGCGCGATCTTCGCCTCGTGGAGCGCGTCGAGGTCGCCTGCGGCGGCGAAGGCGTCAAGCGCCTCGTCCCGCATGCGCTCGATCTCTTCCGGTTTCAGTGCCTCGACCTCGACAGGGTCGTACGACTTGTTGGGTGCCGACATCTCTTCCCGTGCTTCCGATGGGGTGGCTGGGGCCCCCGCTCGACGACCGAGGACGCAAAGGTGCCAAAGGACGAGTTTAGCGGGGTGACGCTACGCGAATGAGCCCGCGGGCCGCCGGGGTGCTTGTCAGGTGAGACAGGCGGGCGTGCCCACGGGCAACGTAAATCGGAACTCCGCGCCGCCGCCCGGGCCGCGTCCCACGGTGATCGTCCCGCCGTGCGCCTCGACGATGCCCTTCACGATGTACAGGCCGAGACCGGTGCCACCGCGCTTGCTCCCCCGCCAGAAGCGGGTGAAGACACGGCCCATCGACTCCTCGGGGATGCCGGGGCCTTCGTCGCTCACGGTGACGACCGTTCCCTTCTCGTCGCTGCTGCCGGACGCGGGGGCCACCTCGATGGTGACCGTTCCGTCCCCGTGGCGCACCGCATTTTCCAGGAGGTTGCCGAGAACCTGGTCGATCTTGTCGGGGTCCGCCCACAGCTCGGGCAGGTCGTGGTGGACGCGGACGAAGAATCGGTCCGGGGACTGGCCGCCCGCGGTGTACGCCTGGACGTGGCGCCCGACGGCGGCGGCGACGTCGACCGGCTGGCGCCGCACCTCCAGCCGGCCGGAGTCGATGCGCGAGATGTCGAGGAGCTCCGCGATGAGCCGGGTCACGCGGTTGGCGTCGGCGTCGACGGTCTCCAGCATCAGCCGCTTCTGGTCGTCGGTGAAGCGCTCCCACTTGGCGAGCAGGGTGGCGGTGAACCCCTTGACGGAGGTCAGCGGGGAGCGCAGTTCATGGGCGACGGTGGCGATCAGCTCGGCGTGGCTGCGCTCGGTGCGGCGGCGCGCCTCGGTACCGCGGACGCTGACGACGACGCGGCGTACCGGGCCCGTGGGCGCCTCCCGTACGTAGCGGGCGGAGACCAGGACCTCGCGGCCGCCCGGCAGCAGCAGATTGCGCTCGGGCTGACCGACCCGGGTGGCGAGGCCACCGTACGGATCGGTGAGCGGCCACCAGCGGCGGCCCTTGAGGTCCTCCAGGGGCAGCACGTGCTCCAGCGGCCGACCGAGGGCGCGGTCGGCGGGCACGGCGGTGATGCGCGCGGCGGCGGCGTTGAAGCAGATGATCCGGCCGTTCTCGTCGGCCACGACGAGGCCGTCGGGGAGGTCGTCCGGGCCGATGCCAGGACCCGCGCCGTCCTCGGCGCGTGCCGATGCCAGGAACGCCCCGGACGGCCCGCTGGTGCCGACAGTCATCCCCGTACCCCACCTCTCGAACCGGTGCAGTGGGTCCCCGAGCCCGTCACCCTACTAGTCGGCGGTGACGGAGCGACACCCTGCGTCCACCGGCGGTCGACATCCGGCGGCGCTGGCCCGCGTGCGGCGGGCGGGCGGCCGCGGAGCGGCGGCGCCGTCCGCCCGGAACACACGGCGGTACGCGGCGGGAGCCGGGATCGCGGAGGGGGCTGTGGCTGCCGGCGGTCCTTCGGGTGCGGTGGCCGTCGCGGGTGCCGGGGCGTCACGGGTGCCGGAACTCCTGCAGGCGCCGGGGGCGTCCTCGGCGTGGAGGGCCCGAGGGGCCCCGGCGGAGGACCGCCGGGCGGTCGCAGCCGCGGCCACGGCGTTCGGTGCCGCGGGCCCGGCGGACCCGATTCAGACGGGCTCCCAGGAACCGGCGGCCCCGTCCCGGCGGCCGGTCACGGCGCTGCAGCCGCCGGGGACGCGCTGGGCCCGTGCGGAGGCATAGAGGCAGACGGCGGCGGCGGTGGCGAGGTTGAGGCTCTCGGCCTTGCCGTGGATCGGCACGCGAACGACGGCGTCGGCGAGCGCCCGGGTCTCCTCGGGGAGGCCCCATGCCTCGTTGCCGAAGATCCACGCGGTGGGCCCGGACATGGCCCCGGCGTCGAGCTCGTCGTCCAGGTCGTCCTCGCCGGCGCCGTCGGCGGCCAGGACGCGCACGCCCACCGCCCCCAGCCCGCTGACGGCCTCCTCGACGGGGACGCCGACCGCGACGGGCAGATGGAACAGCGAGCCGACCGAGGCCCGGACCGACTTGGGGTTGTAGAGGTCCACCGAGGCGTCCGTGAGCACGACCGCGTCGGCACCGGCCGCGTCCGCGCAGCGAAGCACCGTGCCGGCGTTCCCCGGGTCGCGCACGTGCGCGAGCACGGCCACGAGTCTCGGACGGGCGGCCAGGATGTCCTCGAACGGCGAGTCGAGGAAGCGGCAGACGCCGACGAGGCCCTGCGGCGTCACGGTCTGGGAGACCTCCGCGAGCACGGTGTCGGATGCGTGATGGACCCGGGCCCCGGCGGCGCGGGCCGCGTCGACGATGTCCGCGTGGCGCTCGGCGGCCTCGACGGTGGTGAAGAGCTCGACAAGCGTCGGCAGGCCGTCGCCGCCACGGTGCGCGACCGCCTCGCGCACCGCCTGCGGTCCCTCAGCGAGGAAGAGCCGCTCCTTGGAGCGGAAGTTCCGCTTGGCGAGCCGCCGCGCGGCGACGACCCGCGGAGACCGCGGGGAGATCAGCTCGGGGGTCCCCATGGGGGCTCTCACTTCCTTGTGGCGTTCCGCGGTGCGCGGTCGGCGGCGCGTTCGGTGCGTTGCGGTACCTGGGTGCGGTGCGTTCGGTCCGGTGGGGTACGTACGGCACCGTGCGGTGCGTACGGTGCCGTACGGCACCGCAGCCGCGGTGCGCCGGTACGGCTCGCGCCCGCCCGGTCCGGAACACACTCGGACCCGCAGACCGTCGGCCTGCGGGTCCGGGTTGTCGTCCGGTGGGACGCGACCGTCAGGCCGCGGCCTTCGGGGCGTTGACGTCGCTCGGGAGGGCCTTCTGGGCGACCTCGACGAGCGCGGCGAACGCGTTGGCGTCGTTGACCGCGAGCTCGGCCAGGATCTTGCGGTCCACCTCGACGTTGGCGGCCTTCAGACCCTGGATGAAGCGGTTGTAGGTGATGCCGTTCGCGCGGGCAGCGGCGTTGATGCGCTGGATCCACAGCTGGCGGAAGTCGCCCTTGCGCTTCTTGCGGTCGTTGTAGTTGTAGACGAGGGAGTGGGTGACCTGCTCCTTCGCCTTGCGGTACAGGCGGGAACGCTGACCGCGGTAGCCGCTGGCCTGCTCGAGGATCGCCCGGCGCTTCTTGTGGGCGTTGACTGCCCGCTTGACGCGTGCCACTTTTTGACTCCTTGTAGCGGGGCCGTGGTTGTCCTCACACGGCCCGGAAACGAATTGGTCCCGGTCTTGCCCGGAAGCCCCCGGTCACCGAGGGCGCGAGGTCAATCAGATGCCCAGCATCTTCTTGATCTTGGCGGCGTCACCCGGGGCCATCTCGGCGTTGCCGGTGAGGCGACGCGTCAGCTTGGACGACTTGTGCTCGAGCAGGTGGCGCTTGCCGGCGCGCTCACGGAGCACCTTGCCGGAGCCGGTGATCTTGAAGCGCTTCTTGGCACCGCTGTGCGTCTTGTTCTTCGGCATCGCGCCGTTCTCTCCTCGTCAGTGGCGCTTTCGTCGCCGGTGGCAAACCGGCAGGCGAAAGCGTCAGATGTATCGGTTGATGTCCGGGACGGGCGCCCCGGAATCAGGCCTCGGCGGGCTCTTCGGGGGCGGTCGCGCTCTGGGCGGACCGGTCCCCCTGGCGCTCCGCCTTGCGGGCGGCCTGCGCCTCACGGGCCTCGGCCATCGCCTCGGTCTTCTTCTTGTGCGGACCGAGAACCATGATCATGTTGCGGCCGTCCTGCTTCGGGTTCGACTCCACGAAACCGAGGTCCTGGACGTCCTCCGCCAGCCGCTGCAGCAGCCGGTAGCCGAGCTCCGGCCGGGACTGCTCGCGACCACGGAACATGATCGTGATCTTGACCTTGTCGCCCTGCTTGAGGAACCGGACGACGTGACCCTTCTTGGTGTCGTAGTCGTGCGGGTCGATCTTCGGCCGGAGCTTCATCTCCTTGATGACCGTGTGCGCCTGGTTCTTGCGCGCCTCACGGGCCTTCATGGCCGACTCGTACTTGAACTTCCCGTAGTCCATGAGCTTGCAGACCGGCGGACGGGCGTTCGCCGCCACCTCGACGAGGTCGAGGTCGTACTCCTGCGCAAGCTCCAGGGCCTTGGCAAGCGGAACAATCCCGACCTGCTCGCCGCTGGGACCGACAAGTCGCACCTCGGGAACGCGAATCCGGTCGTTGATGCGGGGCTCGGCGCTGATGGATCCTCCTCGGTAGCACCACGCGGCGGTCTGGCGGACAGCCACGCAACGTCTGTTTCTGTATGGACCAACCGCGCCGGTGCAACAAAAATGCCCCGACGGGACACAGGCGGGGCTCCTCGGATACCGGAGCACCGCCGCGTCAGCCGCGGGGCGCTGCTTCGGACGGCTCCATCGTCCGTACGGAACGATGGGCGCCGTCTGACCGGTGACCCGCCGCTCGTCAGAGCGGCCAGGTGGGAGATCGGAGCCTCCACTTGTGGGTCGGGCACATACGTGTCCGACCGGTCGTTACACAAGGTTAGCAGCTCCGGCCCGAAGGGGCGAACCGGAGGACGGGCAGCCCGCGCGGACCACGGGCGCGGGGGCGGCGGGCGTACCGCCCGGCCGGCCGGCGGGGCCGGCTAGCCGTGGACCGGTCCGGTGTACTTCTCGCCCGGGCCCTGGCCCGGCTCGTCCGGGACGATCGAGGCCTCGCGGAAGGCCAGCTGGAGGGACTTCAGCCCGTCCCGCAGCGGTGCCGCGTGGAAGGAGCTGATCTCCGTGGCTCCCGCGTCGAGGAGGCCGGCCAGCGCGTGGACCAGCTTCCGGGCCTCGTCCAGGTCCTTGTGCTCGTCGCCGTCCTCGGTGAGTCCCAGCTTCACCGCGGCAGCGCTCATCAGGTTCACCGCGACCGTGACGATCACCTCGACCGCGGGGACCTCCGCGATGTCGCGGGTCATGGCGGCGAAGTCGGGAGCCTGCTCGCCCGCGGGCTGCTCGGGGGTGGGGGTCGCGTCACTCATGGAGCACACGATATGCGGTGCCCTCAGGCCCTCATGTACAGGGGCTCTCCCGGCGGCACCGCCGACGCGGGCAGCAGCGCGAGGTCGAGTCCGCGCACCAGCCTGGCCCGGAGCGTCTCGTCGGCGGCCAGGGCACGGGCGACGCGCTGTGCGGCCTCGGCGGGGGACGCGCCGGCCCCGTCGCCGAGGACGAGCGCGAGCGTGCCGTCGGCGCTGCCGGGGCCGAGATGGGCGCGCAGCACCGCCGGCTCGGCTGCCAGCACGGCCCGTACCGCCCGGGCGACGGCCGGGTCGGCCAGCGGGTCGGTGCTGGTACGCCCCTCGGCCAGGGCGAGCAGCGCACGGCCGGTCAGCTCGTACGGCACCGGGCCGGCGAGGTCCAGGACCACGGTGTCCGCCTTCTCGTGGGCGGCCGCCCGAAGGGCCTGGTGCAGGGGCACGGCGACGGGCCTGGCCTGCGGGTCCCACAGGGCGAGCGCCGCGGTCGACGTGAAGGCGGGCAGGGCGCGGCGGTTCCCCGCCGTCAGCGTGGGGACCGCCATGTCGCTGGTCTTCTCGCGGCGCAGTCCCGACTCGTCCACCTCCACCTCCCCGAGCACGGCGACGACGGGGACGAGGAGCCTGGCGCCCTTGAGCGCCTCCAGCACGGGCCCCTCGGCCGTGCGGTCCCGGGCCCACGCGGTCAGCGCCGCCTCCAGGGCCGGGTCGGCGGTGCCGTCGTCGTCGGAGAAGCCGGGGTCGGGGATGTTCTTGAGCGCCACACGACGAGCCTAGTTCGTCGGCGGTGCCGCCCGGGACGGCGGGGAGGCGGACCGGGGCGGACCGATGCGGACGCAGGGTTCAGGTCCGGCGGCCGCCGCGCCACAGCACGACCGCCGCGGCCAGCAGCAGCGCGCCGAGGCCACCGGTGACGGGGGCCAGCCGGCCGCCGCCCGGCTCGGCCGAGGAGCCGTCCGGTCCCGTGCCGAAGTACTGCTTGCGGTAGCCCTGGACCGACGCGTTCTCCGGGTCGGTGCCGCCGGGTACCTGCCTGCCGCCCTTCTCCATCGCGGCCGCCGGGTCGACGATGCCGTACCCCTTGGAGTCGTCGCGACCGTTCTTCGGGCCGCCTCTGGCGGTGTCGGCGAGGAGACGCTTGATCTGGGCGGGGGTGAGGCGGGGGTGAGCGGCGCGGACGAGCGCGACCGCACCGGAGACGAAGGCGGACGCCGCGCTGGTGCCCCAGCCCTCGTAGTACTTGCGGTCGGGGTCGGCGATGACGACGTCGACGCCCGGGGCGCTGACCGTGGCGTACCAGCGCCGGGTGGAGAAGGAGGCGTGGGTGCCGTAGCGGTCGACGGCGGCGACGGCGATGACACCGGGGTAGGCGGCGGGGTAGGAGATGTGGTCGCCCTTCTCGCCCCCGTTGCCCGCCGAGGCGACGACGACCGCGCCCTTGGCGAGGGCGTACTGCACGGCGGCGTCCTCACCGGCGTCGGGGTGGGCGGACTCGCTGTCGTCGCCGAGGGAGAGGTTGATGACGTCGGCGCCGTTGTCGGCCGCCCAGCGGATTCCCCGGGCGAGAGCCGTGCCACGGGTGTTGCGCGCCTTGCCACGGGCGGGGTCGGCACCTTCCAGGATCACCCGCACGGGCAGGATCGTGGCCTCGGGGGCGATCCCGAGCACTCCGTCCTCGCGGCCGGGACCGTGGCCGTGCCCGGCGATGATCCCGGCCATCGCCGTGCCGTGCCGGGCCCAGGCGCGGTCGCCCCGCTTGGCCCCGAACCCGATGAGGTCCTTGGTGGGAAGGACGCTGCCCTCCAGGTCCGGATGGCTGTCGTCGACGCCGGTGTCGAGCACCGCGACGGTGATGCCCGCGCCCTTGGTCGTCCGCCAGGCGTCCTCGGTGTGCAGGGCCTCCAGGGCCCACTGCCGGACCCGGATGCCGTCGGCCTGCGCGGGCGCGGCGGAGACGAGCGAGAACGCGACGGCCGTGGCCACCGCCCCCAGGAGCCGCCGGGGCGTGGCGCGGGTGCGGAGGCGTACTGCCGTCATTCGGGGCGCTCCGGTGGGGTGGCGGACTTGCGCAGGGCGCGCTCGATGCGGTCCGCGATGCCCTTGGCCTCGTGGCCGAGGCCGGCCTGGGCGGGGGCGGACGTGTCGCCGGGGACCGTGGCCTCGGCGGCGGGCACGGGGTCGGCGACGGGGCGGCCGTCGGCGAACCCGGAGACGGCGAAGACGACGACGGGGGCGTCGGTGAGCACGCTGACGGTCCAGCTGGCCCGCTGGCGGTCGCCGAAGCCCGCGGCCACGGTGCCGGGGACCGCGTATGCGCGGGGCAACAGATCGGTGCGCTCGTCCAGCCCCTCCTCCGAGAACCGCTTGCGCAGGGCCACCATGCCGTCCCGGTCCGCCTCGGTGACGACCATGCCGACGGTCGTGACGCTGGAGGCGGTGGCGTCGGTGTAGGTGGCGCGGAGGACGCGCAGGCAGCCGATCGGCTGGAGCGCCCTGAGCAGCAACGGGTCGAACGCGCCGGTGCACGGTGCGTCGGGCGCGACCGCGATCCGGGTCCACACCCGGTCGGCGCCGCCGGGTCCCGCGCCGTCGCCCTTGATCGTGCGCGGGAAGAGCGAGTCGACGGGGACGCTGTGCCAGAGCGTACGGGCGTCGGTGTAGAGGGGCTGGGAGGCGGGCGAGGCGGCCGAGTCGTCCACGAGCCAGCTTCCGGTGACCGCTCCGCCGATCAGCCCGAGCCCGAGTACCAGGCAGACCAAGGCACCCACGGTCCTGGCGGGGTGCCGGTCCCGGACGGGCCGCAGCCGGGTGGTGATCTCGGTGGGCGTCTCGGGGAAGGTGCTCGCGCAGGGCCCCGGAGGACCACCGGGCGACGTCCACGGCCAGGGGCTGCCCGGGGCGCCCGGGACGCCCACCGGCCCGCCGGCCACCGGGGCCGGTGACGCGGGCGCGGGGTACGGGGCGGGCGCCGGGGGTGCGGAGGGAGCGGTGGCTGCCGGCGGCATTCCGGGTGCGGTGGCCGTGACGGGTGCCGGGGGCGTCACGGGTGCCGGAACACCGGCAGGCGCCGGGGGCGTCCGCGGCGCGGAGGGCGCGATGGGCCCGGTGGAGGGCGCGATGGGCCCGGTGGAGGGTGCCGGGGACGTTCCGGGTGCACCACCGGCACGCGGCGGCGTCAGGGGACGCGGAGGTATCTCCTCCACGGCACGGGGCGCGGGAGCGTCCGGGCGGCTGACGGGGGACGGGGGTGCGGGCGGCCGGGCTGGGCGGCCCGCGGTGACGTCAGGGACCGCCCCGCTGGGCGCGGGAGTGCTCGGGCCGTTCCCCGTGGCCCGAGGTGCCGACGGCTGCGGCGGGCGGGGGGACGCCGATCCGCGAGCCGGGCCGCTCGGGCCGGAGGGGCCGGTTGAGCCGGTGGGGCCGGAGGGGCCGCTCGGGCCGGAGGGGCCGGTCGGGCCGGAGGGGCCCGTTCCCGGCCCGGCCGGTTCGTTGGCGGCCCGGGCGGGCTCGCTCGCGGCCCGGCCCGGATCGTGCGCGGCCCGGGCCGGGGCCATCGAGACGGCGTGGCCCGTGGTGGCGATCGTGCGGGATCGGGGCGCGGGGGTTGAGGGGGCGTCAGCGGGTGCGGTGCGTGGGCGGGGTGCCGGCGGGACGGAGCCGGCGCGGGGGTCCGGGGCGGAATCCCTGACCGGACGCAGACGGGTGGTCGTCTCGGCGGGCGCGGGGGCCGGGACCTGCGGGGTTCGGGAGGGGCGGGAGGGGACACGCGGGCGCTGCGCCTCGGTGCTCATCCGCCCCCCGTTTCCTGGTGCTCGTACCGCCGCCGGATCGCCTTTCGGGGCAGGCCCGTTCGTCGCCGCGGCCCCTCACTCTACGGGCTGGCACACGCCGCAAGGGAATGGGTACGCGGCACAGGGGGCATCTGCGCAGAACGTCCCCCTACCGTCGGGTAGACCGGTCTGGCAAGCTCTGCGCATGACTCCCCGTGCCGCTCTCAGGACCCGGTACGACCGGGCCACCGCCCACCTCGACGCGCCCCTCGCCATCGTGGACCTGGAGGCGTTCGACGCCAACGCGGCGGATCTGGTCAGGCGAGCGGGCGGGAAGCCGGTCCGGGTGGCCAGCAAGTCCGTGCGGTGCCGGGCGCTGCTCGAACGGGTGCTGGCGAAGGACGGCTTCTCGGGGGTCATGTCCTACACGCTGGAGGAGTCGATCTGGCTGGCCCGGGCGGGTTTCGGCGACGTGCTCCTGGCCTACCCGTCCGCCGACCGCGCCGGTTTCGCCGAACTGGCCGGTGACGCCAAGCTCGCGGGCGTCGTGACGGTCATGGTCGACGACCCCGCGCAGCTGGACCTGGTCGACCGCGCCCGGGACGGCGGCACCGAGGAGATCCGGATCTGTCTGGAACTGGACACCTCGCTCCGTCTGCTGGGCGGCCGGATCCGTTTCGGTGCGCGGCGGTCGCCGCTGCGTGCCCCCGAGGACGTGGCCGAGCTCGCCCGCGCGATCGTCGCCCGACCCGGCTTCCGGTTGGTGGGTCTGATGGCGTACGAGGGCCACGTCGCGGGAGTCGGTGACGCGGTCGCGGGCAGTCCGCTGCGCTCGCGGATGGTCAGGCTGATGCAGTCCGCGGCCCGGCGCGAGCTGGCGCGACGGCGGGCGGACGTGGTGCGTGCGGTGCGGTCGGTGGTCCCGGACCTGGAGTTCGTGAACGGTGGTGGCACCGGCAGCGTGCAGCACACGGCCGCGGAGGACGCGGTCACGGAGGTCGCCGCGGGCTCCGGTCTGTACCTGCCCAGGCTCTTCGACAACTACACGTCGTTCAGCGGGCGTCCCGCGGCGTTGTTCGCGCAGCCCGTCGTGCGCCGCCCGGGCGTCGGCGTGGTGACGGTGCTCGGCGGCGGCTATCCGGCCTCGGGCGCCGCCGGGCGCGACCGGCTGCCGGTGCCGTACCTGCCGGAAGGGCTGCGCTACGACCCGATGGAAGGGGCGGGCGAGGTGCAGACGCCGCTGCTGGGCCCGCCCGCGGACGATCTGCTCGTCGGCGACAAGGTGTGGTTCCGGCACGCGAAGGCCGGGGAGTTGTGCGAGCGGTTCGCCTCGCTGCATCTGGTCGAGGGCGAGCGGGTGACGGCCACCGTGCCGACGTACCGGGGCGAGGGCCGTACGTTCCTCTGAACCGTCGGGCGGGAGGGCGCGGAGACCTCGACGTCGCGGACGGCCGCGGCCCGGTCGGCCCGGGGACCCGAGCACGTTCACGGCGCGACGTGGTGGCGACTCCCCCGCCGACGTCCGCCGGCGGCCGGATGCCCGCGATGTCGTCGGCGGCCGAGGGGCTCGGCTCCGGCCCGTTCCCCGGCGCGGTGGGCCGCGCCGATGGGGCGGCCCACCGCGGGCTGCGGCGCCGTCCGTTCGTCGCCGTCGCCGAGGAGGACGGCACCGGTGGCGATCGCGTCCACCAGGACCGCTCCGGCCGTGGGGCGCGGCTGTCGCCCCGTTGCCGGTACCCCGCCGGGCCCGATCCCGCCGGCGAGCGGCACGGGCGCGGTGACGGCCGGTGCGGTGGCCGGCGGCTGCGGGCACCGGATGTGCGGGTGTGCCCGGTCCA
The DNA here is from genome assembly GCF_040656535.1 of Streptomyces sp. NPDC049887. Taxonomy (NCBI): domain Bacteria; kingdom Bacillati; phylum Actinomycetota; class Actinomycetes; order Kitasatosporales; family Streptomycetaceae; genus Streptomyces; species Streptomyces sp. NPDC049887. The sequence continues at coordinate 196,280 of NZ_JBFAMM010000003.1, forward strand.
GGCACGGCCGTCCCACCGGCGTTCACGGGTCGGCGTGCCTGGGTCCGGGTACCGGCCCGGGGGTCCCCCGGGCCGACAGGCGTAGGGGGAACGGTCGTCGTGCTCGTCCGGCCGCCCCAGGAGGGGCCGGGCACGGGCCTACACGGGGGTGACGTACGCGCCGGAGATACCGCCGTCGACGAGGAAGTCGGTGGCGTTGACGAAGGAGGAGTCGTCGCTGGCGAGGAACGCCACGGCCGCGGCGATCTCCTCCGCGTCGGCGAACCGGCCGACGGGGATGTGCACCAGCCGGCGCGCCGCCCGCTCGGGGTCCTTGGCGAACAGTTCCTGCAGCAGCGGGGTGTTGACCGGTCCCGGGCACAGGGCGTTGACCCTGATGCCCTCGCGGGCGAACTGCACGCCCAGCTCGCGGGACATGGCGAGGACCCCGCCCTTGCTCGCGGTGTACGAGATCTGGGAGGTCGCCGCGCCCATCCGGGCCACGAACGAGGCAGTGTTGATGATGGACCCCCGGCCCTGGCGCCGCATGTAGGGGATGGCCGCCTTGCAGCACAGGTACACGGAGGTCAGGTTGACCTCCTGGACCCGCCTCCAGGCCTCCAGGCCCGTCTCCAGGATGGAGTCGTCGTCGGGGGGCGAGATGCCGGCGTTGTTGAAGGCGATGTCGACGCTGCCGTAGGTGTCGAAGGCGGTCCGGAACAGCGCTTCCACCTGTTCGGCGTCGGTCACGTCCACCTTCACGAAGGTCCCGCCGACCTCCTCGGCGGCGGTCTTGCCCGCGGTCTCGTCGATGTCGCCGCAGACGACGTGGGCTCCTTCGGAGGCGAGACGGCGCGCGGCGGCCAGGCCGATGCCGCTGCCGGCGCCGGTGATGACGGCGGTGCGGCCGACGAGCCGGCGGCAGACGGGGGTGTCACTGTGGTCAGTGGTCATGGGATCTCAGGCCTCCGTGCTGATGAAGACGTTCTTGGTCTCGGTGAATGCGGTGAGGGCGTCGGGACCGAGTTCGCGGCCGAGGCCGGACTGCCCGTACCCGCCGAAGGGGGTCCAGTAGCGGACACTGGAATGGGAGTTGACGGACAGGTTGCCTGCGGCTACCGCCCCCGAGACGCGCAGCGCCCGGCCGACGTCACGCGTCCAGATGGACCCGGAGAGCCCGTACTCGGTGGCGTTGGCGAGGCGTACGGCGTCGTCCTCGTCGTCGAAGGGCAGCACGACGGCGACGGGGCCGAAGACCTCCTCGGTGGCGACGGGCGCCTCGGGGGCGACTCCGGTGACGAGCGTCGGCGGGAACCAGAAGCCGGGGCCGTCGGGGGCGCTGCCCCGGACCGTCGCGAGGTCGTCGGTGACGTACGCCCGTACGCGGTCGAGCTGGGCGCGCGAGATCAGCGGGCCCATCTGCGTGGCCTCGTCCGCGGGGTCGCCGACGACGACCGACTTCAGCGCGGGGGCGAGGCGGTCGAGGAAGGCGTCGTACACCGGGCGCTGGACGAGGATGCGGGTGCGGGCGCAGCAGTCCTGGCCGCTGTTGTCGAGGAAGGCCATCGGTGCCGCGGCGGCCGCCGCCTCGATGTCGGCGTCGGCGAAGACGATGTTGGGGCTCTTGCCGCCGAGTTCCAGGGTCACCCGTTTCACACGCTCGGCACAGAGCGCCATGATCTGCTTGCCCACCCGGGTGGAGCCGGTGAAGACGATCTTGGCCACGCCGGGGTGGCGCACCAGCGCGTCGCCCGCGACGGCGCCGTGACCGGGCAGCACCTGGAAGAGGTGTTCGGGAAGGCCCGCTTCCAGGGCGAGTTCGGCGAGGCGCAGCGCGGTCAGCGGGGTCGTCTCGGCGGGTTTGAGGACGACGGCGTTGCCGGCGGCGAGCGCGGGGGCGGTGCCCCAGGCGGCGATCGGCATGGGGAAGTTCCATGGTGCGATGACGCCCACGACCCCGAGCGGTTCGAGGAGGGTCAGGTCGATGCCCCCGGGCACGGGGATCTGGCGGCCGGTGAGCCGCTCCACCCCGCCGGCGGAGTAGTCGAGCAGATCACGGACGTTGCCGGCCTCCCAGCGGGCGTTGCCGAGCGTGTGCCCGGCCTCCCGCACCTCCAGCAGGGCGAGTTCCTCGACGTGGTCGTCGACGACGGCGGCGAAACGGCGCAGCAGCCTGGCCCGGTCGGCGGGGGCCGCGGCGGCCCAGGCGCGCTGGGCACGCGCCGCCCGCCCCACCGCGGCGTCGACGTCGGCGGCGTCCGCACCGGGGACGGTGGCGACGACCTCCTCGGTGGCCGGGTTGAGCACGTCGAGTGCGTACGGTTGCGACAAGTGGTGCCTCACATGCGTTCGAAGGAGCGGCGCAGCTCCCAGTCGGTCACCGCGGCGTCGAAGGCTTGGAGCTCGACCCGGGCCATGTTGCTGTAGTGGGCGACGACCTCGTCCCCGAAGGCGGCCTTGGCGACGGGGCTGTTCTCCCAGAGCTCGGCGGCCTCGCGGAGGCTGGTCGGGACGTGCTCGTAGTCGGCGCCGTAGGCGTTGCCCGTGCAGACCTCGGGCAGCTCCAGCTTCTGTTCGATCCCGTACAGGCCGGCAGCGACCAGGGCGGCGACGGCGAGATGGGGGTTGACGTCACCGCCGGGCAGCCGGTTCTCGAAGCGCATCGAGCGGCCGTGGCCGACGACGCGCAGCGCACAGGTCCGGTTGTCGTGGCCCCAGGCGACGGCGGTCGGGGCGAAGGAGCCCGGCTGGAACCGCTTGTACGAGTTGATGTTCGGCGCGTACAGCAGGGAGAAGTCGCGCAGGGCGGCGAGCTGCCCGGCCAGGAAGTGCCGCATGACGTCCGACATGCCGTCCGGTGCGTCGCCCGCCATGGCGTTGCGGCCGTCGGCGTCCGCGAGGGAGAGGTGGATGTGGCAGGAGTTGCCCTCGCGCTCGTTGTACTTGGCCATGAAGGTGATCGAGACGCCTTCCTGGGCGGCGATCTCCTTGGTTCCGGTCTTGTAGATCGCGTGCTGGTCGCAGGTGACGAGGGCTTCGTCGTAGCGGAACACGATCTCGTGCTGGCCGGGGTTGCACTCGCCCTTGGCGGACTCGACGGTCAGGCCGGCGGCGGCCATCTCGTTGCGGATCCGGCGCAGCAGCGGCTCGATGCGGCCGGTGCCGAGGACCGAGTAGTCGATGTTGTACTGGTTGGCGGGAGTGAGGCCCTGGTAGCCGCGGTCCCAGGCCTGCTCGTAGGTGTCCTTGAAGACGATGAACTCCAGCTCGGTGCCGACCTGGGCGGTCCAGCCGTGTTCGGCCAGGCGCTCCAGCTGGCGGCGCAGGATCTGGCGGGGGGCGGCGACGACCGGGGTGCCGTCGTTCCACGCCAGGTCGGCGACGAGCATGGCCGTGCCCTCGTTCCACGGGACACGGCGCAGTGTGGCCAGGTCGGGGTGCATGGCGAAGTCGCCGTAGCCACGCTCCCACGAGGACATGGCGTAGCCGTCCACGGTGTTCATCTCCGCGTCCACGGCAAGCAGGTAGTTGCAGCCCTCCGTACCGTGTTCCAGGACCTCGTCGAGGAAGAACCGGGCGGCGAACCGCTTGCCCTGGAGCCTGCCCTGCATGTCGGGAAAGGCCAGGACTACGGTGTCGATCTCACCGCTCGCGACGAGGGCTCTCAGCTCCTCGACGCCCAGCGGGGGTGTGCGGTCTGCCACGGGATTGCGCCTCCTAAGGTCAGCCGGGAGCCATAAGGTATTGCCGAAGACCATTGCTTGGGAAGGGGAAACCGCGACGTGGTCGAGAAGAGCGAGTCCGGGGACCGGCTCACGTCCGTGCTGCGGCCGGTGCGCGGGGGCAACGGCTTCGAGGAGGCCCTCGAACAGGTCCTGCAGGTCGTACGGCTCGGACTGGTGCCCGGCGGTGAACGGCTGCCCGCCGAGCGCGAACTCGCCGAGCGCATGGGCATCAGCCGGGTCACCCTGCGCGAGGTGCTCAGGGTCCTCCAGGAGGAGGGCCTGGTGGAGAGCCGGCGCGGTCGCTACGGAGGAACGTTCGTCCTGCACCGCCCGCGCACCGAGGGCGAGGACGAGCTGCGCCGCCGGATCGCTGCCGTCGACGTCGAGGACACGCTGCGCTTCCGGGAGGTCCTGGAGGTCGGCGCGGCGGGGCTGTGCGCGGCGCACGGGCTCTCCGAGGAGGGCGCCTGGCGGCTGCGCACGGCGCTGACGGCGACGCACGACGCACCACTGGACGCCTACCGGAGGTGCGACACGCTCCTTCACCTCACCCTGGCCGAGCTGTCCGGCTCACCCACGCTGACCAAGCAGTACGCGGCCGTACGGGCGGCCGTGAACGATCTGCTCGACTGCATCCCGCTGCTCGTGCGCAATCTGGAGCACTCCCAGCAGCAGCACGTCGCGCTGGTGGAGGCGGTACTGGAGGGGGACGCGGACGCGGCGCGCGAGGTGATGCGGGAGCACTGCGAGGGCACGGCGGCGCTGCTGCGCGGCTTCCTCGCGTGAGGGCCGTGCGCGGCTGTCTCCGCGGGCGCGCTCCCACAGCCCGTCCTCCCGGGCCGAGCGCTGCCGCACGACCCTTCAGGGCAGCCCGGATCGCCGAACCGGTGGGACGCGGACGGCGTGGGCCGGCCCGGCCCGCGCGGTCGGCACGACCGGCGTGCGGGCGGCGAACGCGCCGGGCTCGACCCGCGGGTGGGCGAGTGTCGCAGGCGCGGTCGGCGCGGGCCGCAGCGAATGCCTCCGGCACGGCTGTGCGACCGCGGGCCGATCGGAACCGCGCCCGCGAGGCCGCGCCGGCGTGCCGTCGGAGGCGGGCGGGGAGGGGGCCGCGGGCTCGTGCGGGGCACGCCGCCGCGCGCCGCCGGGAACGGGGCGGCGTAACCCGAAAGTAACGCAGGGGTCTTGCGTTTCCCCACAGTCACCGCAAAGGTATGGCTCCATTCCATTGGGCCCGACGCGGGAGCTCTGCCATGACGCTCGAAGACACCGACACCACCGGGAGCGGCAACACCCCACCGGACAACTATCTCGAACGCCGGACCCTGCGCCGCGGCAGCGCGGGCTGGCTGCTGCTCACCGGGCTCGGCGTCGCCTACGTCGTCTCCGGCGACTTCTCCGGCTGGAACATCGGACTGTCCAAGGGGGGCTTCGGCGGACTCGCCGCCGCCACCGTGCTGATGGGCCTGATGTACGCCTGCCTCGTCTTCGCGCTCGCCGAGCTGTCGGCCATCCTGCCGACCGCGGGCGGCGGCTACGGGTTCGCGCGCCGGGCACTCGGCACCTGGGGCGGGTTCCTCACCGGTACGGCGATCCTCATCGAGTACATCCTGGCCCCCGCCGCCATCTCGATCTTCATCGGCGACTACGTCGAGTCACTCGGGCTCTTCGGGCTGGAGTCCGGCTGGCCCGTCTACCTCGCCTGCTTCGCCGTCTTCATCGGCATACACCTGTGGGGCGTGGGCGAGGCGCTGCGCTTCAGTCTCATCGTCACCGTGATCGCCGTCGCCGCGCTGCTGATCTTCGCCGCGGGGGCCTTCACCGACTTCCAGGTGAGCGGACTCGACGACATCCCGGTCGACGACGACGCGGTGGGCTCCAGCTCCTGGCTGCCGTTCGGACTGCTCGGCATCTGGGCCGCGTTCCCCTTCGGCATGTGGTTCTTCCTCGGCGTGGAAGGCGTACCGCTCGCCGCGGAGGAGGCCAAGGACCCGGTCCGGTCGATGCCGAAGGCACTCGCGCTCTCGATGTCGATCCTGGTGCTGCTGGCCCTGATCACCTTCTTCGCCGCCACCGGTGCCCGCGGCTCGGCCGCGATCCAGGAGGCGGGCAACCCGCTGGTGGTGGCACTGCAGGGCGACGGCGACCCGACGGCGCTGAGCCGCTTCGTCAACTACGCGGGACTCGCCGGCCTGGTCGCCTCGTTCTTCTCGCTCATCTACGCCGGGTCGCGCCAGCTGTTCGCCCTGTCCCGGGCGGGCTACCTGCCCCGCTTCCTGTCGCTGACCAGCCGCCGCAAGTCGCCGTACCTGGGCCTGCTGATCCCCGGCGCGATCGGCTTCGCGCTGGCCGCCGGCACCGGGGACGGGGCGCGGATGCTCAACATCGCCGTCTTCGGTGCCACGATCAGCTACGCCCTGATGGCGCTGTCCCACATCGTGCTGCGGCGGCGCGAGCCGGAGCTGCCGCGTCCGTACCGCACCCCCGGCGGAGTGGTGACCTCGTCCGTCGCCTTCGTCCTCGCGCTGTCCGCGCTCGTGGCGACCTTCCTGGTGGACAAGGACGCGGCGTTCATCGCTCTCGCCGTGTACGGCGTCGCCCTGGCCTACTTCGCCTTCTACAGTCGTAACCGCCTCGTGGCCCGTGCCCCGGAGGAGGAGTTCGCGGCGCTCGCCGCGGCCGAGGCGGAACTGGCCCGCGACTGACGAGCCGGCGTTCCGCGGTGCGGCAGCCCGCCGTTCCGGGCGCCGGACCGCGGAACGCCGCACCATGGTCCCGGGGGTCACGCACCCGGTGCCGGCGGTCGTGCTCCCGCGCCGGACCGGGTCCCGGGGCCCGTCCCGGGCGGGCCCGGCCTCCGTGGCCGTGACATCCCGGGGCCGGGCGTCCGGCACCGTGACCACGGCGGCCGCGGTCCCGCGCCAGGAGACCGGGACCACGACGTCCACACACCACCCGACAGCCGCACCACCGCATCACGACCGGAGGACCCGCGACCGTGACCCAGCCGCTCATCGGCGTCAGCACCTACCTGGAGGACGCCTCGTGGGGCGTGTGGCGCCTCCCCGCCGCACTGCTGCCCGTCGGCTATCCGCGCCTCGTCCAGTCGGCCGGGGGCATCGCCGCGATGCTGCCGCCCGACGAGCCCGGCCGGGCCGCCGCGACCGTGGCCCGGCTCGACGGCCTGGTCGTCGCGGGCGGGCCCGACGTCGAGCCCGTCCGGTACGGGGCCGAACCCCATCCCCGCACCGGGCCACCGGCCCGGGAGCGGGACGCCTGGGAACTGGCCCTGATCCGGGCGGCGATCGACACCGGCACCCCGCTGCTCGGGATCTGCCGGGGGATGCAACTGCTGAACGTCGCCCTCGGCGGCACGCTCGTCCAGCACCTCGACGGGCACGTGGAGGCCGTCGGCGTCTTCGGCCGGCACACCGTGAGGCCGGTCGCCGGCACACGGTACGCCTCGCTGGTGGCGGACGAGTCGTCGGTGCCGACGTACCACCACCAGTCCGTGGACCGCCTCGGCGACGGCCTCGTCGTCTCGGCGCACGCGCACGACGGAACCGTGGAGGCCGTCGAACTCCCGGCCCCGGCCTGGGTGCTCGGGGTGCAGTGGCACCCGGAGATGGCCGACGACACCCGCGTCATGGCGGGCCTCGTCGGCGCCGCGTCCTGACCGCTCACCGGCAGCCGGGGGTGTTCTGTCCCTTGGGTCGCTGACGGTGAGTGCTCCCGGCCGCCCGGTCCTCAGCCCCCGGACCGCGTCAGCGACAGCAGGTCGCGGGCCGGGCCCGTGGGGCGGTGGCCGTGGGGCCAGACGGCGCGGAGGTCGCGGCGGAGGCGGACCGCCTCCACGGGGATGCGCACGAGGCGGCGGGACGCCAGTTCCTCCGTCACGGCGAGTTCGCTGAGGACCGCCGGACCGGCCCCGCTGACGGCGGCCGCCTTCACGGCCGTGGTGGAGGCGAGTTCGAGCAGCGGCTCGGCGAGCCCGCCGTGGTCCGCGAGCGCCGAGTCGAGCACCTGCCGGGTGCCCGAACCGCGCTCGCGCAGCACCAGCGGGGTCGCGGCCAGCCTCTCCGGCGACAGTGGCGAACGCCGGCGCGCCCACGCGTGGCCCGGCGCCGCGACGACCACGAGCCGGTCGTGGCCGACGACCGCGCCGTCGAGTCCCTCCGGCACCGCCAGCCCCTCGACGAAGCCTACGTCCGCATCGCCGCGCAGCAGACGCTCCGCCACCGCCGCCGAGTTGCCCGCGAACAGTGACACCGCGGTGCCCGGCCGGTCCTGGCGGAGTGCGATCAGCCAGCCGGGCAGCAGGTACTCGGCGATGGTCATGCTTGCGGCGACCCTCAGCCGGGAGTCGCGCCGGTCGCGCAGCGCCTGCGCGCCGGCGTCGAACGCCTCGGCCGCCTCCACGATCCGCCGCGCCCAGTCCGTGACCAACGCGCCCGCGTCCGTGAGGCGGGAGCCGCGCGGTGAGCGGTCCACCAGCGCGACACCCAACTGCCGCTCCATGGAACGGATCCGGCTGCTCGCCGCCGGCTGGGTGACGCCGAGCTCACGTGCGGCGCGCCCCAGGCTCCCGTGCCGGGCGACCGCGAGCAACAGCTCCAGCGCGGCGAGGTCGGGCACCCGGTGGGCCACCGGCCCGCGTTCTCCTTCGCTCATAAGGCCAGCTTATGGGGCCATAGTGGCGGTGTGCCTGGTGGGCGGCCGGTCGGGACCGCAGAGTGGGGCCATGGTCACCGTCGCCCATCCCCGCACCTACTCCCCCGCCGCGCCGCCCGGCCCGGTCCGCCCGCCGCGGCCCGAGCCGGCACTGCGCCGGCTCGGGCCGAACTGGTACTCCGCCGTCATGGGCACGGCCGCGGTGGCCGTCGCCGGTGCGTCCCTGCCGATGGGACCCGCGGGAGCACGGAACGCGCTCGGGGCGGTCTGGGTACTCGCCGTGCTGGCGCTCGGCACCCTGCTGGTCGCGCGCGCCGCGCACTGGGCACGCCACCGCGACCGGGCCCGCGCCGACCTCCTCGATCCGGCGGTGGCCCCGTTCCACGGCTGCACGGCGATGGCGCTGCTCGCGGTCGGCATCGGCTCGCTCACGGTCGGCGGCGCCGTGGTCGGCGAGCACACGGCGGTTCTGACGGCGACGGCCCTGTTCGCCGCCGGCACGCTGACCGGGCTGACGGCCGCGGTGGCGGTCCCGTACCTGCTCGTCACCCGCCGCAGGGTGACGGCAGGGGACGCGTCACCGGTGTGGCTGCTGCCCGTGGTGGCCCCGATGGTGGCGGCGACGCTGGGCGCGCTCCTCGTGGGCCGGGTGCCCGCCGGACCGTGGCGCGGGGCCGCGCTGCTCGGCTGCTACGGGCTGTTCGCGGTGAGCCTGCTCGCCGTGCTCGTGATCCTGCCGCTGGTGACCCTGCGGCTCCTCCGCGCGGGCCCACCGCCGCTCGTCCTCACACCCGCCCTGTTCCTGGTGCTCGGCCCGCTCGGGCAGTCCACCACCGCCGTGCACAAACTGGCGGACGCGGCCCCTTCGGCGGTCGGACCGGCGGACGCTGCGGCCCTCGGCTCCTTCGCGACCGCCTACGGGACCGTCGCGCTCGGCCTCGCGCTGCTGTGGCTCCTCCCGGCCGCGGCGCTGGTGGCGCGGGCTGTCCGGCGGGGCATGCCGTTCGCGATGACGTGGTGGGCCTTCACCTTCCCGGTCGGTACGTGCGTCACGGGGGCGGCGGCGCTGTCGGGGCGCTCGGGTGCGGCCGCTCCGGCGTGGGCGGCGGCCGCGCTGTACGCCTTCCTGGTCGTGGCCTGGGCCGTGACCGGGGCCCTCACGCTGCGGGGTCTCACCCGCGGAGCGCTGCTCGCAGCGCCGTCGGGGCCGCCGCCAGCGACGGCCCGTACCAGGTGAGCATGCGCCCGTCGACGAGCGCCGCGGGAACACCCGGGAAAGCCTCCGGACCGTCGTCCGCGGTGAAGCGGTAGGGCTCGTCGGGGAACACGACCAGGTCAGCGCCCGCGGCGTTCAGCTCTTCGAGCGGGACGCGGGGATAGCGCTCCGGGTGCGCGGCGTAGACGTTGTCGACGCCGAGCCGGGCGAGTACGTCGCCGGCGAAGGTGTCGCGGCCGAGGACCATCCAGGGCCGCCGCCAGACCGGCACGACCGCACGGCGCGGCTCGGCCGGGGGTTCGACGGCGGCCCAGGCGTCCTCGGCGTCGTCGAGCCACCGGGGACGGGTCACCCCACAGACGTCCAGGACCCGCTGCAGCTCGGTGAACGCCTGCGGCAGGGTCCTCACCTCGGTGACGAGCACATCGAGCCCCGCGGCGCGCAGCGCGGCGAGGTCGGGCTCCCGGTTCTCCTCCTCGTTGGCGACCACGAGATCGGGCCGCAGCGCGACCACCGCCGCCACGTCGGGGTTCTTCGTGCCCCCGATCCTGGCGACGCGGAGGCCGGCGGGACGGGTGCACCAGTCGGTGGCACCGGCCAGCAGCCCGGGCGCACTGACGGCGATGGCCTCCGTGAGCGAGGGCACCAGCGAGACGACCCGGTTCACGGTGCGACGGCCTCGATGTGGTCGGCGACGGCGACGACGAGGAGGCGGGTGCCGGGGCGGGTGGCGCGCCAGCGGTGGAGCACCCCGCCGGAGAGGAAGAGTGTGTCGCCCTTCTCCAGGCGATGGGCACGGCCCTCGGCCTCGACCTCGGCGCCGCCGTCGGCCACGTACATCAGCTCGTCGTTGCGGTGCTGGTGCTCGCCTCCGGTCTCCTGCTCACCGGTGAACTCCACGGCGTGGAGCTGGTGGTGGCCCCGTACCAGATGGCGCACGCCCGGGCGGGTGACGAGACCGGCGTCGTCGGCGCGGACGACGTCGACGACCCGGCAGGAGTCGGCGGCGGCGAGCAGTTCGGCGGCGGTCGTCTCCAGTGCGTCGGCGACGCGGTGCAGCGAGCGCATGCTGGGCCGGGCCCGTTCGTTCTCGATCTGGCTGAGGAAGGGCACGGACAGGCCGCTGCGTCCGGCGACGGCGGCGAGCGTCAGATCCAGGGCCCGGCGCCTTCGGCGGACGGCGGAGCCCACGCGGAGCGCTTCCTTGTCTCCCATGGCTGACGTCCCTCCCTCCTCTCTGTACCTTACGCACGTTCCGGCCCGGGCAACCCCCCGTTGCCCCTGCCGCAACGACGAGGACCCCGCCACGTTATGTGACGGGGTCCTCACCGGTGGGGGATTCAGTCGGTCTGTTGCGGCTGCGAGCCGTTCGCCGCGGACCCGGCCACCGGTGTCCACTCGTCGGCGAGGCCGGGGTTCTCCGCCAGCCAGGCACGGACGGCGTCCTGCTCCTTGCCCTTGCCCGTGTCCTGGATCTTCGCCTCCAGGCCGGTGAGCTGCGCCTCGGTCATCCTGAAATCCTGGAGCCACTTGCCGACCTGCGGGTTCTCCTCGGAGAAGCCCTTGCGGGCGAGAGTGTGGATGCCGTCGCCCTTGCCCCACGCGCCCTTCGGGTCCTTCAGCTTCTTCAGGTCGTAGGTGCTGTAGGCCCAGTGCGGCGACCACAGGGTGGTGACGATCGGCTCCTTCCTGTCGTACGCCCGCTTCAGCTCGGCGAGCATGCCGGGGGTGGAGCCGTCGACGACCTCGTACTCGCCCTCCAGGCCGTACTCCTCGAGGACCCTGTCCTCGAGGAGCCCCATCATCCCGGCGCTCGGCTCGATGCCGACGATGCGGCCCTTGAAGCGTCCCGCCTTGCCCTTGAGGTCGTCGAGGGAGTCGACGTCCTTCATGTACGCGGGGACGGACAGCTCCAGGGAGGTCGGGCCGTACCAGGAGCCCTTGTCCTCCAGCTTGTCGCGGTACCTGTCCCAGTACTGGGCGTGGGTGACCGGGAGCCAGGAGTCCGTCTGGAAGTCGATCTGACCGCCGGCGAGACCGGTGTAGAGCGAGCCTGCCTCCAGCTGCCTGGCCTCGACCTCGAAGCCGCGGCGCTCCAGCAGTTCCTTCCACAGGAAGGTCGAGGCGATGCCCTCGTCCCACGGGATGTAGCCCACCGAGATCTTCTTGCCCCGGCCGACGTCGCCGGGTCCGCCGGCCCCGGCGGAACCGGCTCCGCCGAACACGCCCATACCGCCCGCGAGGAGCGCGAGGACCACGACCCCGACCACCGCGACGACGGGCTGGGGACGATGGTTCCAGATCTTCGGCACGCCGGCCGCCCTGGCCCGGGCGAGGGCCCGGCGGCCGAGGGGGGACACCTGGCGGCCCAGCGCGCCCGTCATCCGGTCCAGGTACATGGCCAGGATGACGATGGAGACGCCGGCCTCGAAACCGAGTCCGATGTCGACGTTGCCGATGGCGCGGTAGACGGCGCCGCCGAGGCCGCCGCCGCCGACCATGCCGGCGATGACGACCATGGACAGCCCCAGCATGATCACCTGGTTGACGCCGGCCATGATCGTCGGCAGGGCGAGCGGCAGCTGCACACGGACGAGCGTGTTGCGGGGCGTGGTGCCGAACGCCTCCGCGGCCTCCACGAGTTCCCCGTCGACCTGGCGGATGCCGAGCTCGGTCATCCGTACCCCGGGCGGCAGAGCGAAGACGATCGTGGCGATGACGCCGGGGACCACACCGACGCCGAAGAAGATGATGCCCGGGATCAGGTAGACCATCGCCGGCATCGTCTGCATGAAGTCCAGGACCGGCCTGATCACCGCGCTGACCGTCTGGGAACGGGAGGCCCAGATGCCGAGCGGTACCGCGATCACCAGCGTGACGACGGTGGCGACCAGCACCAGCGAGAGGGTCGACATGGCGTCGTCCCACAGCTCCACGGAGTCGATCAGGGCGAGGCCGGCGAACGCCAGCCCGCCCGCGAGCAGACCGCGCAGCCACCAGGCCACGACGGCGAGGATGCCCGCGAAGAGCAGCGGCTCGGGTGCGGACAGGGCCGCGTCGATACCGTCGTACATGCCGGTGACGACCGTGCCGAGGGCGTCGAACAGCCAGGAGAGATGGGACTGGAGCCAGTCGACGCCGCCGTCGACCCAGTCTCCGAGGGGAAGCCTAGGCACTGGCGCTCACCTGCTTCTGCCGAGGCGGCCGGCGGACCGCGGTGTCGCAGGGCACCTGCTCACCCGGCTCGTCTCCGACGAGGCCGACCAGCCGGGACTGCGGCACGACGCCGACGAGCTCGCCTGCGGCGTCCTTGACGGCCACGGGGTGCGGGACACGCGCGCTGACGGCGCACACCTCCGCCACGAGGGTGCCGGGCGTGACGGTCTCGCAGCCGCACCCGCCGGCGTCACCGGCGCCCCGCGGCTCGGTCATGACGGCGGCCGCCGTGAGCACCCGGGAGCGGTCCACGTCCTGGATGAACGACGCCACGTAGTCGTCGGCGGGGCGGACCAGGATGTCCTCGGCGGTGCCGAGCTGGACGATCCGGCCGTCGCGCATCACGGCGATCCGGTCGCCGAGGCGCATGGCCTCGTTGAGGTCGTGGGTGATGAAGACGATGGTCTTCTTCAGCCGCTTCTGCAGTTCGATCAGCTGGTCCTGCATGTCGCGGCGGATCAGCGGGTCGAGGGCGCTGAAGGACTCGTCCATCAGCAGCAGGTCGGCGTCCGTGGCGAGGGCGCGGGCGAGGCCGACGCGCTGCTGCATTCCGCCGGACAGCTCGTCCGGCCAGGACTGCTCCCAGCCGGCGAGTCCGGCGAGCTCCAGCGCCTCGGCGGCGCGGCGCTCGCGCTCGGCGCGCGCCACGCCCTGGACCTCCAGGCCGTAGGCGGCGTTCTCCAGCACGCTGCGGTGGGGGAACAGCGCGAAGTGCTGGAAGACCATGCTGATCTTGTTGGCGCGCACCTCGCGGAGGCCGCGGGCGCCGAGGGCGGTGAGGTCCTGCCCGTCGAAGAGCACGCGTCCGGCGGTCGGCTCCAGCAGCCCGTTGAGCATGCGCAGCAGCGTGGACTTGCCGGACCCGGACAGACCCATGACGACGAAGATCTGCCCCGGCTCGACGGAGAACGAGGCGTCGATCACCGCGGCCGTCGCTCCGTCGGCGCGGAGCTCGTCGCGGCCGGATCCTCCCTCGAGCCTGCGCACCGCCTCGTCGGGTCGTCTGCCGAACACCTTGTACAGATGCTCGGCCTGCAGCCTGGACACATACACCTCACGCGTCGAACCGAAGAACGGCCCGCCACCCCCGCCGGCGGGCCGTGGAGCGGGCGGGTTCCGCCCGCTTCCCCGCGTCCTCGGTGCACGAGGGCACGACGGGGCCCGCTCCGGCGCCGCGCCTGCCCGGGGGCCCGGGAGGACAAACTCAGGAGTGATCCGGTTCACGGGCGGGTCGGCAGGCCGGTCAGGCACGGTCGGCAGGTCGGTCACGGGCGGCTCGGCGGCCGTGCCGGGACCGGGCTGGGGCAGCTCGGATGCGCGGGCGGGTCGTGACGGCCGGGTTCGGCGCGGCCGTGAGGGGCCGGGGAGGCGGACGCGGTCCGGGTGGGTCAGGGGCCCGGGGTTCCGGCGCCCGGTGGGCCCGGAACCGGGGTGTTGTCGGCGGCGTACGGCATCATTCGGACTGTGACGCGACGCCTGATGCTCCTCGACACCGCCTCCCTGTACTTCCGTGCGTACTACGGGGTGCCGGACTCCGTGCGCGCCCCCGACGGCACGCCCGTCAATGCCGTGCGCGGGCTGCTCGAATTCATCACCCGGCTGGTCCAGGACCACCGTCCGGACGAGCTGGTGGCCTGTATGGACGCGGACTGGCGCCCGCACTGGCGGGTCGAGCTGATCCCCTCGTACAAGGCCCACCGGGTCGCGGTGGAGACCGCGGCGGGGCCGGACGAGGAGGAGGTCCCGGACACCCTGTCGCCGCAGGTCCCCGTCATCGAGGACGTCCTGGACGCCTTCGGCATCGCGCGGGTCGGCGTCGCGGGCTACGAGGCGGACGACGTGATCGGCACGCTGACGGCACGGGCGACGGGCCCGGTCGACATCGTGACCGGCGACCGCGACCTGTACCAGCTCGTGGACGACACCCGCGGGATCCGCGTGCTCTACCCCTTGAAGGGCGTGGGCATGATGCAGACCACCGACGAGGCGGTGCTCCGCGAGAAGTACGGCGTGGACGGCCCGGGTTACGCGGATCTGGCGCTGCTGCGCGGCGACCCCAGCGACGGGCTGCCCGGGGTTCCGGGCATCGGCGAGAAGACGGCCGCGAAACTCCTGGCCGCGTACGGGGACCTGGCCGGGATCATGGCCGCTGTCGACGACCCCGCGTCCGGGCTGACGCCCTCGCAGCGCAAGCGACTGGACGAGTCGCGCCCCTATGTGGCGGTCGCCCCCAAGGTCGTCCGGGTCGCGGGCGACGTGCCGCTGCCCGCCTTCGATCCGGCCCTGCCCGGGGAACCCCGTGACCCGGCCGGGCTTGAGGAGCTGGCCATGCGCTGGGGGCTCGGCAGGGCGGTCGCCCGGCTGCGCACGGAGCTGGCGAGCGCGAGTTCCCACGGCTGAGGTGTTAGCTTAGGCAAGCCTAAGCATCTACAGTCAGGGGAGTCCGCCGTGGCAGAGACAGCCGCCCGCAAGGCACCGCAGGTCCATGAGGCGCTGGTCCTGCGTACGGAACGGATCACCCCGCACATGGTGCGTCTCGTCCTCGGCGGCGAGGGTCTGGCGTCGTTCGCCACGGAGGGGTTCACCGACCACTATGTGAAGGTCGTCTTCCCCGCGCCGGGAGTGACGTACCCCGAGCCGTTCGACATGGCCCGCATCCGCGAGGAACTGCCCCGCGACCAGTGGCCGAGCAACCGGACCTACACCGTCCGCTCCTGGGACGCCGCGCACCGCGAGCTCGTCATCGACTTCGTGGTCCACGGCGACCAGGGACTCGCCGGACCGTGGGCGGCCGCGGTGCGGCCCGGTGAGACCGTGCGGCTGCTGGGCCCCGGCGGCGGCTACGCACCGGACCCGGCGGCGGACTGGCATCTGCTCGCGGGGGACGAGAGCGCCCTCCCGGCGATCGCCGCCGCGCTGGAGCAGATGCCGGTGGGCGCGCGGGTCCACGCCTTCGTCGAGATCCCCGGTCCCGCTGAGGAGCAGAAGATCGCCACTCCGGACGGCGTGACCGTCACCTGGCTGCACCGTGGCGCCCGCCCCGTCGGCGAGGCGCTGATCGCCGCGGTGCGCGGACTGGAGTTCCCCGAGGGCGACGTGCACGCGTTCGTCCACGGCGAGGCGGGCGCGGTGCGCGAACTGCGCCGCCACCTCCGGATGGAGCGGGGCGTCCCGCGCGAGCGGCTCTCCCTCTCCGGATACTGGCGCCTGGGCAAGTCCGACGAGGCCTGGCGGGCGATCAAGCGCGACTGGAACGCGGAAGTGGAGCGCGAGCAGGAGGCGTGACCGCTCGGGCAACGAGCGCCCACCTGCGCGGGACGCACGGCCGCCGCACCGGTGCCGACGCACCGCTGCCGACCTGCCGGCCGTCATGGGTGGGAGGCGTCGCCCCGCACGGGGCCGGGCCGACACCCGCCCCGGTGGCGGTGCCGGCACCGGGGCGGACCGTCGCGTGAGAAGTCGCCGACCACGGAGATCGCGCCCGGGCCCGCTTCTGCACGGACGCCGGCCCGCCCCGCGGGGCGGACGGCCGCCGCACGCCGTGGTCGCGGCCGCGCCCCGCGTCCGGCCCGCCTTCGGCGCCCCCGCCTCCCCGCGGAGTGCGCGTCACTGGGACCTCGCACGCACCGCCACCACCGGCCGCCCCACAAGCCCAGCACGGAGACGTCTGGGCTGCTCACGGCACCTCTCTCCTCCTCCGGCCCTGCGTCGGCCGCCCGCCACCCCGCCCGCCCCGGACGGCGAAGGACTCGGCCGGAACACGGACGTGTAAAAAGTTCGGCG
Organism: Streptomyces sp. NPDC049887; assembly: GCF_040656535.1. Classification (NCBI taxonomy): domain Bacteria; kingdom Bacillati; phylum Actinomycetota; class Actinomycetes; order Kitasatosporales; family Streptomycetaceae; genus Streptomyces; species Streptomyces sp. NPDC049887. Next base: position 212,870 of record NZ_JBFAMM010000003.1, read on the forward strand.
CGAGGGCAGTCAGGACCCGCCTCCGCTCCGTATAGGGGAAGTGACACCCGCGGCGACGCAGGTCCGGGGAAGAGGGGCCGGCCGGAGCAGGCCGCGGCGAGGGGAGAGCGGTGAAGGAAGCGATACGCATCACAGGGGCACCATCGGCGGGGCCGGGACTCGACGAACTGCTCGTCCGGGTCGCGCGCGGCGATCAGCAGGCCTTCTCGCGGGTGTACGACGCGGTCTGCGGACCCGTACTCGGCGTCGTCCGCGGGGTGTTGCGCGATCCGGCACAGTCGGAGGAAGTGGCGCAGGAGGTGCTGGTGGAGCTGTGGCGCACCGCCGCGCGCTACCAGCCTTCCCGTGGCTCCGCCCTCACCTGGACCCTCACCCTCGCCCACCGTCGTGCCGTCGACCGCGTGCGCTCCGCCCAGGCAGCCGCCGACCGCGAGCAGAGGGCCGCACGACTCGGCGGCACACCGGCGTTCGACGATGTCGTCGAACAGGTCGAGGCCCGGCTGGAACGGGAGCAGGTACGGCGCTGTCTGCGCACGCTGACCGAACTCCAGCGCCAGTCGGTGACCCTGGCCTACTACCGCGGCCTCGCCTACCGGGAGGTCGCCGAACTGCTCGCGGTGCCGCTGGGCACGGTCAAGACACGGATGCGCGACGGACTGATCCGTCTGCGCGACTGCCTGGGGGTGAACGGATGAGCGCCGCGGCGAAGGGAGCGGGGCGGGACGCCGAACTGCACACACTGACCGGCGCGTACGCCCTCAATGCGCTCGGCGACCGGGAACGCGCCCGGTTCGAACGGCACTTGGCCGTGTGTGCGGCCTGCGAGCAGGAGGTGCGGGAGCTCGGCGCCACGGCGGTACGACTCGGGCTCGCCGCGGCCGAGACCCCGCCGTCCGCGATGAAGTCCCAGGTACTGGCGCGGATCTCGACCGTTCGCCAGGAACCTCCGAAGGTCGCCGCCGCGGAGGCCGGCCGGATCCCGGTCCACCGGGCCCGCCCGGCCGGCCGGCGCAGGCTCCCCGGGTTCGTCCTCGCCGCCTGTGTCGCGGGGCTCGCGGCGCTCGGCGGCGTCACGGTCGCGCAGCAGCGCGCCGTCGACGAGGCACGGGCCGAGGCCCGTGAGGCCGCGGAACTGGCGCAGCGGCGGACCCAGGCGCTCGCGGACGTCCTCACCGCGCCCGACGCGCGCACACTGAGCACAGCGCTCGGCGAGGGCGCCTCCGGCACGGTGGCCGTCTCCCGCGAACGCGACCGTGCCGTCTTCCTGGCGTCCGGCCTGCCCCGGCCGGAGAGCGGCAAGGTGTACCAACTCTGGTTCGCGGACGGCGACACCATGCGTCCGGCCGGGCTGCTCGCCTCGGAGGGAAGTGCGGAGACACTGCTCATGGACGGCGCGGTGGGCCGGGCGACGGGCGTGGGCATCACCGTCGAACCCTCCGGCGGCTCGCGGGCCCCGACCTCCGAACCACTGGGCCTGCTCAGCTTCCCGGCCGGTTAGGACGGTCGCTCCCGCCCACGGGGCGGAGCGGGTCTTCCCCGGTGCCCGGGCAGCACGGGAGTTACCACCCGCGCCCGGCACTCGGGAGTTCCCGCCGGGCCGCACGGGCGGCGCCGTTTCGGCGGCACGGTCGTCGCCGGGTGGCGCCCGGATGGGGCGAGGGCTGCGGCATTCGCTCGTGGCCCGCTCGTCGCGGCGTCCCGTACGCCCGGGGCGAGGGGTGCACGGCCGTGTCCCGCTCCCCGGGGCCCGCCTGTCCGGCCGACGCGTACCGCGGCCTCCCCGCGCCCGGTACGCGTCGGCCGGATGAGCGGCGTGGACAAGGCGGAGCGTGCGGACCGGGTCACCGGGGCGTGCTCGGCTCCGCCGTCGGCGACGCGCTGGGCGCGCCCTTCGAGTTCGGACTGCCCGGCGTGTACACGGCCCGCTTCCCGGACGGTGTGGGAGAGATGTGCGGCGGTGGCGGCTGGGACTCCGGCGAAGCCACGGACGATACCCAGACGGCGGTCCTAATCGGTGAGTCGCTCCCGGAGCGCGGCGGCTTCGACCCCGCCGACATGTTCGACCGCTTCCGTCGCTGGGCCGCGGGCCCGCCCGCCGGCCCAGGTCGTGCCGAACGACCGGACGTCATGAGCCCGGTGCGCCGCACCCGAACCGCGGGCGGCGCACCGGCCGGGACGCTCAGCCGACCGAGCTGTACGCCACCACGCCGCGCAGCACCGCGTCCACGGCCTTGCGGGCGTTGCGCGCCACCGTGGAGTGCTCCCCGGGCGCCGCGGCAGCGATCTGGCCGAGCACGTCGATGACCTGCTTGCTCCAGCGCACGAAGTCCCCCGCCGGCATCTCCGCCTCGCGCAGCACCTCGTCCAGCCCCTTGCCCGAGGCCCACTGGTACGCGGCCCAGGCGAAGCCGAGATCCGGCTCGCGCTGGCCCACGCCCTCGGCCTGGTTGATGCGGAACTCCTCCTCCAGCGCGTCCAGCCGGCCCCAGATGCGCACCATCTCGCCGAACGCGGCCTTCGCCTTGCCGGACGGGAGCTTCGGCGCCACCGCGTCGTCGGCCTGGCGCGCCTCGTACACCAGCGCCGAGACGCAGGAGGCCAGTTCGGCCGGGTTCAGCCCCTCCCACACTCCTTCGCGCAGGCATTCACTGGCCAGCAGGTCCAGCTCGCCGTAGAGCCGGGCGAGCCGCCGGCCGTGCTCGGTGACCTCGTCGCCGCGGAGGTAGTCCATCTCGGTCAGCAGCGCGACGATGCGGTCGAAGGTACGGGCGATGGTGTTCGTCCGGCCCTCGATCCGGCGCTCCAGCTGCCGGGTGTCGCGCTGGAGCCGGTGGTGGCGCTCGGCCCAGCGGGCGTGGTCCTCGCGCTCGTCGCAGCCGTGGCAGGGATGGGCGCGGATCTCCTTGCGCAGCCGGGCGATCTCGCGGTCGTCCGCGGCGGCGGCGCGCGGTTTGCGGTGCCGGTCGGGCACGATGTGCCCGGCCTTGGTCCGCAGGGCGGAGGCGAGGTCGCGCCGGGACTGCGGTGAGCGGGGGTTGAAGGACTTGGGGATCCGCATCCGCTCCAACGGCTCGACTGGGACCGGGAAGTCCATCGAGGCGAGCCGCTTGACCTGCCGTTCCGCCGTCAGCACCAGGGGGCGCGGTCCGTCGTGGTACTCGTAGCCGCGGTGGCCGTTGGACCGGCCCGCCGGCAGACCGGGGTCGAGGACGAGCGCGAGCCCGGCGAACTTGCCGGTGGGGACGTGGATGACGTCGCCCGGCTTGAGCTTCTCCAGCGAGTCCGCGGCCGCCGCCCGGCGCTGGGCCGCGCCCTGCTTGGCCAGTTCGGTCTCACGGTCCTTCAACTCGCGGCGCAGCCGGGCGTACTCCTCGAAGTCGCCCAGGTGGCAGGTCATGCCCTCCCGGTAGCCCTCGAGTCCTTCCTCGTTGCGCTGCACCTGGCGCGAGATCCCGACCACCGACTTGTCCGCCTGGAACTGCGCGAAGGAGGTCTCCAGAAGTTCGCGCGAGCGGTGCCGGCCGAACTGCTGCACCAGGTTGACCGCCATGTTGTACGACGGCTTGAAGCTGGAGCGCAGCGGATAGGTGCGGGTGCCGGCGAGGCCGGCGAGCGCTCCCGGGTCCATCCCGCGCTGCCAGAGCACGACGGCATGGCCCTCCACGTCGATACCGCGTCGACCCGCGCGCCCGGTCAGCTGGGTGTACTCGCCGGGGGTGATGTCGGCGTGCTGCTCGCCGTTCCACTTGACGAGCTTCTCCAGGACGACGGACCTGGCCGGCATGTTGATGCCGAGGGCCAGGGTCTCGGTGGCGAAGACGGCCTTGACCAGGCCGCGGACGAAGAGTTCCTCGACGACTTCCTTGAACGTCGGGAGCATCCCGGCGTGGTGCGCGGCTATGCCCCGCTCCAGGCCCTCCAGCCACTCGTAGTAGCCGAGCACGTGGAGGTCCTCGCGCGGGATGGACGCCGTGCGCTCCTCGACGATCGCCCGTACCTCGAGGCGGGCCTCCTCGTCGTTGAGACGCAGCCCCGCGTACAGGCACTGCTGGACGGCGGCCTCGCAGCCGGCGCGACTGAAGATGAACGTGATGGCGGGCAGCAGCCCTGCCGCGTCCAGCCGCTCGATGACCTCGGGCCTCCCCGGGGTCCAGATACGGCCGCGCTGCCGGCGCTCGCGCTCGCGGTCGGCCTCGCGGACCATCCTGCCCCGGCGCCGGTCGCGCGGGTTGTACGTGCGCGAGTTCTCCATCCTGGCCAGCCGGACCAGGTCGGGGTTGACCTCCCGGCGGGCCGCGCCGCGGCCGCCGTGGTCGGACTCCTCCTCGAAGAGGTCGTACATCCGGCGACCGGCCAGCACGTGCTGCCACAGGGGCACGGGGCGTGACTCGGAGACGATCACCTCGGTGTCGCCGCGGACCGTGTCCAGCCAGTCACCGAACTCCTCCGCGTTGGACACCGTCGCCGAGAGCGACACCAGTGTCACCGACTCGGGGAGGTGGATGATCACTTCCTCCCAGACGGCTCCGCGGAAGCGGTCGGAGAGGTAGTGCACCTCGTCCATGACCACATGGCCGAGACCGTTCAGCGACTGGGAGCCGGCGTACAGCATGTTGCGCAGCACCTCGGTGGTCATGACGACCACCGGCGCCTCGGAGTTGACGCTGTTGTCGCCGGTGAGCAGGCCGACCCTCCCGGGGCCGTACCGCTTCACCAGGTCCGAGTACTTCTGGTTGGACAGCGCCTTGATGGGGGTCGTGTAGAAGCACTTGCGCCCCTGGGTGAGGGCGAGGTGCACGGCGAACTCGCCGACGATCGTCTTGCCGGAGCCCGTGGGAGCCGCCACGAGCACGCCCTTGCCCGCCTCGAGCGCCTCGCATGCCTCGATCTGGAAGGGGTCCAGCTCGAAGTCGTACATCTCGCGGAAGGGAGCGAGCGCGGTGGCCTGCTCGGCGGCGCGGGTCCGAGCAGCTGCGTATCGCTCAGCTGGTGAGAGGTCCTCTGTCATCTTGCAGTCGAGCCTACCCGTCGGGTCCGACAGTGGGCGCGATCTTATTCGAGCGCGGGCGGAGGCTCGGGGAGGGCGTTCGGACGCTCCGCGCCCACATCCCGGACGGACACCCCGGGACCCGGGGTGTCCGTCCGGGATCAGGTGACGTCGTCGTAGCCGTTGATGCGGTCCCGGTCGCCGCTCTGCTGTTCGGGGAGCGCGCGGGCGGCGGGGACGGCCTCGATCTCGCCGACGGCCTCGGGTGTGAGGTCGAGCTCGGAGGCCTCGTCGTCGCTCAGGCCGGCGTCGGGGTTCCTGCGTCCGCGGCGGGCGTCGTTGAGGAAGGAGAAGCCCACGGCGAGGAAGTAGAGGACGGCCAGGGGGCCGGCCAGGAGCAGCATCGAGATCGGCTCGCCACCGGGCGTGGCGATCGCGGCGAAGGCGGTGAGACCGATGATCATTCCGCGCCACCAGCGGAGCATCCGCCTGCCGGTCAGCACGCCGGTCATGTTGAGCAGGATCAGCAGCAGCGGGAGTTCGAAGGCGATGCCGAAGACGATCACCATGCGGGTGATCAGGTCCAGATAGTCGTCCAGCGGCAGCAGCGGCTTCGCGCCGGAAGGGGCGAAGCCGAGCATGATCTCGGCGGTCTGCGGCAGGATCGAGTACGCGAGGTAGGCGCCGCCCACGAAGAGCGGTACGCCGGCGGCCACGAAGCTCAGCGCGTAGCGCTTCTCGTGGTTGTGCAGCCCGGGGGCGACGAATGCCCAGAGCTGGTAGAGCCAGACCGGGGTCGCCGCCAGCACGCCCGCCATGAGGGCGACCTTCAGCGCGATGGTGAACGGCGAGAGGAGGCCCTGCGTCGTCATCTCGGCACAGAGCTGGCCGTTCCGCATGACGACCTGACCGTTCACGCAGCCGACCGACTCGAGGATCGGCCGCATGAGGAACTCGAAGATCTCCTTCTGGAAGAAGGCCGCGACGATCGTCACCACGACGATCGCCAGCACCGACTTCATCAGCCGGTTGCGCAACTCACGCAGGTGTTCTCCGAGAGGCATCCGCCCCTCGGCGTCCCTCTCCTGCTTGCGGGCAGACTTGGGCAACCCACTTCCTCGTCTCGTGCGGGAACCGTCGGGGGAACCGGATCAGCTCTGGGTCGTGCGGTTCGGCTCCGAGACCGGACGGCTGCTCGTCACATCGCCGGGGGCGGCCTGGATGGTGCGAGGGGCGTCCTTCTGCGCGGCGGGGTCGGCGCCCGGCGTCGTCTGACCGCCCGCCGGCTCGTCGTCCTTCTTCATCGCCTTGGCCTCGCTCTTCAGGATCCGGGCGGACTTGCCCAGCGAACGAGCCATGTCGGGCAGCTTCTTGGCGCCGAACAGCAACAGGATCACCACGATGATCAGGATGATCTCGAGGGGCTTCAGATTGCCGATCATGTGCGACTTCCTTCTCACTGAGGCGACTGAAGGGCGGGCTGCCCGGTGGCGGTCGGACAGGAGTCCGATCACCGACTTGACAGCGATCGTAACCCGCCGGAGTAAACGCAGGGCAATGCCCATGCGTACCTGCGGTTGCGACCCGAATCGACAGCGGGTCCGCCACTGGCAGGGTACCTCCGGGCCGTCCGCCGGAGGAGACCGCCTGTCCCTAGCGCAGCGTCTCGCCCGTGCGCGCCAGCCCCGCCGCCGCTCTCTCCAGATCCTCCGCGGCCCGGTTGACGCGTGCGGCGGTGGCGGCCACCTGCCGGCCCAGGCGCCGGGCCTCCAGGAAGACGCGGACGCCGAGGACGCCGAGGACGGCGATCCCGAGGAATCCCAGGGCGATGGCGAGCATGGGCCAGAACATGGGCAGAGCCTAGTGGTCGGCGGGGTCAGACGGTGGAGTGGAGGCGCAGCGTCCGCACGCCGCCCCCGGTGAGGAGTTCGACTATCCGCTCCCCCGCGGGCTTGCGGACGGCGGCCCCGCACGCGGGGCAGGTGAAGGAGTAGAAGGTGGTCCGCCTGCTCGCGCCGATCGCGAGGCGCAGCGCACCCGCCGCGAGTTCGAAGCGGCCCCGGCAGTCGGGGCAGGCGGCCTTGAAGAGGATGGGGACCTTCGGCGCCTGAATACCGTACAGAACGGACATATCCCTCTTGGTTCCCATCGGTCGCCGTCAGTCCTGGCTGTCGTACGCGGCGAGCGCCTCACGCGCCGCCCGTCGGGCGCTCTCCGCGAGACCGGGCGGCGAGACGATCCGGCCGTCGTGCCCCAGTCGGAGCGCGAGCCGCCGCAGGGACGCCGGGTCGGGGGTGCGCAGACTGATCCGCAGCCCGCCGTCGGGCTGCTCCTCCGCGCTGTCGTGCGGGTAGTACTCGGCCACCCAGCGCCCTCCCGGGCCTACCTCGACGACGACCTCGGGATCCTCCGCCGAAGGCTGCACCAGCCCCTCCGACAGATCGCGCAGCTCCGTCTCCGGCGGTGCCGACGGCTCGTCCAGCAGCCGGATCTCGGCCACCCGGTCGAGCCGGAAGGTCCGGCGCGCCTCGGAGAGATAGCACCAGCCCTCCATGTACGTGTGGCCGACGGCGAAGAGCCGGATCGGGTCGACCTCGCGCTCGGTGAGCTCGTCCCGCGCCGGGGAGTAGTAGCGGAGCCACAGTCTGCGGCGCTCCGAGATGGCTCGGTCGACGTCGGCGAAGACGCCCCCCTCGGATTCGAAGGTCACGGAGAGCCGGGAACTGGCGCCCGCGGACTCGCCGGCCGCGGCCTCCAGCTTCGCGGTGGCCCGCACCAGCGCCTCGCGGTCGCTCTCCCGCAGCCCGGGCAGCGTCGCGACGGCCCGCGCGGCGACCAGGAGCGCGGTCGCCTCGTCGGCGGCCAGCCGGAGCGGCTCGGCGACATCGTCCGGGTTGTGCCACCAGATGCGCTCACCGTCGGTGTCGATGTCGAGGAGATCGCCGCCGCGGAAGCTGGTCCCGCACATGGGCAGGACATCGAGGTCGGAGATCAGCTCGTCCTCGGTGATCCCGAAGGCCCGGGCGACGTCCCCGACCCGCGCCCCGGGACGTTCGCGCAGATAGGTCACCAGCGAGAGCATCCGCCGGGTCTGGTCGATGGCGTTCGCGGCCATGCCTGTACGAGTCCCCCTCAGCCCTTGGCCACGGCACGCAGCCGGTCCACCACATCGGCCCGCAGGTCCGCGGGCTCCAGCACGACGACGTCCGGCCCGAACTCCACCAGCCAGGCGTCCAGACCGTGCCCGTAAGGAATCTCCAACTCGTCCCAGCCGTCGCCGAGTTCCCGCACGGACGAGGCACGGGCGCGCAGCGGGTAGCCCGCCTCCGCCCGCAGCCTGATCCGGGCGGACCTGGTGGCGGTCTCGCCGGCCCAGCTCTCGACCGTCTCGCGCACCGTGACCACGTCGGGCACGGGTGCGGTGAAGGAACCGGCGCGGGAGCGGACCCTCCCGGTGATGCGGGAGAGACGGAAGACACGCTCGGCACCGCGGTCTCGGTCCCAGCCCGCGAGGTACCAGTGCCCGCGCCAGCACTCCAGCGTCCAGGGCTCGACATGGCGGGTCTCGGGGCGCACGGCGTTGGACTTGCGGTAGTCGAAGACGACGGGGCGCCGATCCCGGCAGGCGAGCATCAGGGGCTCGAATGCCGTCTCGTGGACGGGGATGCGCGGCTCAAGGGCGCTGTGCTGGGCCTCGTACAGGCCCTCCGCCTCCGGCATCCCGGCGGCGCGCAACTTCTGCAGGGCGCCGCTGGCCGCTCCGGCGAGCCGTGCCTGCTGCCACACCTTGGCGGCCAGGCCGAGCGCCGCCGCCTCCTCGGCGTCGAGGGTGATGGGGGGCAGCCGGTTGGAGTCGCGGCGGGCGAGATAGCCGGTCTCGCCGTCGAGGTTGTCCACAGTGGCGATGACGAGCCCGAGTTCGCGAAGGTCGTCCTTGTCGCGCTCGAACATCCGGTTGAAGGCGTCGTCGGAGGCGGCTTCCATGTAGGCCTCGATGGAGCCGCGCAGCTCCCGCTTGCTGAGCGGCCGGCGTGTCCCGAGCAGACACAGCGCCAGGTTCATCAGCCGCTCGGCCTTGGCAATGGCCATCGACGCCCTTCCGCCCTTCCTCACCGTTCCTCTGATCGTCGAACCTACCGCTACGGAGCGTCGTCGCAAAAGCGTGGGGCCCATGCCCGTACGGGCATGGGCCCCATCGGACCGCTCGCGATCAGATCGCGACCAGGTCGCAGACGAAGATCAGCGTCTCGCCCGGGGCGATACGGCCGCCACCGGCGCCGCGGTCTCCGTAGGCGAGGTGTGCCGGGATGGTCAGCTGGCGGCGGCCACCGACCTTCATCCCCTGCACTCCCTTGTCCCAGCCCTGGATGACCTGGCCGACGCCGAGCTGGAACTGCAGCGGGGTGCCGCGGTTCCAGGAGGCGTCGAACTCCTCGCCCGTGGAGAAGGCCACGCCCACGTAGTGGACGGAGACGGTGTCGCCCGCCTTGGCCTCGGGACCGTCGCCCTCCCAGATGTCCTTGATCTCAAGGTCGGCCGGCGGCTCGCCGCCCGGGAAGTCGATCTCGGGCTTCTCGATGCTCACGTGTTGCTCCTTGCGTTCTCTGTGCGAGTCGACGGCGACAGTCTTACAGAACCGCCAGGACGTCGACGGAGAAGACCAGCGTGGACTTCGCCGGGATGGGGCCCTGGGCCTGGTCGCCGTAGGCCATGTCCGGCGGCACCACGAGCAGCACCCGGCTGCCGACCTTCTTGCCCTCCAGGCCCTTCGACCAGCCCGGGATCACGCCGGAGAGCGGGAAGGTGACGGGAGCGCCCTTGGAGTAGCTGCTGTCGAACTCCTTGCCGTCCTTCCACAGGACGCCCTTGTACTGGACGGCCACCGTGTCGTCGGCCTTGACCGCGGCACCGCTGCCCTCGATGACGTAGTTGGAGACCAGCTTGGTCGGGGCGGGCTTCTTCGGCACGGTGATGGAAGGCGCCTTGCCGTCGGTGTTGGTCCCGACCTTGGGCAGGTCGATGTTGTCCTGGGCGACCTCGGTGCCCTTGGCGGACACGGGGAGCGTCGTGCCCTTGACGATGTCCATGACGAACACGAGCGTGGCGTTCGGCGGAATGTCGCCCTGGCCGCTGCTGCCGTAGGCGAGCGACGGCGGGATGGACACCTCGAGACGGCTGCCGACCTTCTTGCCGTCGAGAGCCTTCTGCCAGCCCTCGATGACGCCGCCGCCACCGATCGTCACGGCGAAGGGCTCGCCCCGGTCGAAGCTGTTGTCGAACGGCTTGTCGCCGTCCCACACCTGGCCGAGGTAGTCGACCTGGGCCTGGTCGCCCTTCTTGAGGACCTGGCCCTTGCCCTCGCTGAGGACCTCGACCTTGAGGTCCTTGGGCGGCTCACCCTCGCCCTTGGCGAGCGTGGGCTTCTCGCCGAACTCGGCACCCGCGGTGATGGCGGGCAGTCCGTTCGACGGCTGGGCGGAAGTGGAGCCCTTGTCGTCGCCACAGGCCGCTGTGGAGAGCAGCAGCAGGGGCACGACGAGCAGGCCGGCAAGTCGGCGCACGTGTTCCTCAGATCTCAGACGGCACATCGGTCGGTCGACACTCTAGGCCGTGCCACGGGCCCCGCACGAGAAACGTACGGGGCCCGGGTGACGTTCCCGGCCCGCCCCGCGGCGCTGCGGCGGGGCGGGACCGGCCGCTACATACCGGCGATCAGCTTCTCCACCCGGTCGTCGACGGAACGGAACGGGTCCTTGCACAACACGGTGCGCTGTGCCTGGTCGTTGAGCTTGAGGTGCACCCAGTCGACGGTGAAGTCCCGCCGCTGCTCCTGGGCCCGGCGAATGAAGTCGCCGCGCAGCCGCGCCCTGGTGGTCTGCGGGGGCACGGACTTGCCCTCGAAGATCTTGAGGTCGTTGCAGATCCGGGTCGCCTGGCCCTTCTTCTCCAGCAGGTAGTAGAGCCCGCGCCGGCGGTGGATGTCGTGGTAGGCGAGGTCTATCTGAGCGACCCTCGGGTGGGACATCGTCATGTTGTGCTTGGCCCGGTACCGTTCGATGAGCTTGTACTTCATCACCCAGTCGATCTCGGTGCCGATCCTGTCGAGGTCCTCCTGCTCGATGGCGTCGAGGGTGCGGCCCCAGAGCTCCAGGACCTGCGCCACCGTGCCGGTGCGGATGCCCCGGCGGTCGACGAAGTCCACGGCCTTCTCGTAGTACTCGCGCTGGACCTCCAGTGCGGAGGCCTCACGTCCGCTGGCCAGACGCACCTTGCGGCGGCCGGTGATGTCGTGGCTGACCTCGCGGATGGCCCGGATCGGGTTCTCCAGCGTCAGGTCGCGCATGACCGTGCCCGCCTCGATCATGCGCAGCACCAGGTCGGTGGCGCCGACCTTGAGCAGCATCGTCGTCTCCGACATGTTGGAGTCGCCGACGATGACGTGCAGACGGCGGTACCGCTCGGCGTCCGCGTGCGGCTCGTCCCGGGTGTTGATGATGGGCCGGGAGCGGGTGGTCGCGGAGCTGACGCCCTCCCAGATGTGCTCGGCGCGCTGGCTGACGCAGTACACCGCGCCGCGCGGGGTCTGGAGGACCTTTCCCGCCCCGCAGAGCAGCTGGCGGGTGACGAGGAACGGAATCAGGATGTCCGCGAGCCGGGAGAACTCTCCGTGCCGTGCCACGAGGTAGTTCTCGTGGCATCCGTAGGAGTTTCCGGCCGAATCGGTGTTGTTCTTGAAGAGATAGACGTCGCCCGCGATTCCCTCCTCGTGCAGGCGGCGTTCGGCGTCGACGAGCAGGCCTTCGAGGATGCGTTCCCCGGCCTTGTCGTGGGTGACCAGTTCGGTCACGTTGTCGCATTCGGGAGTTGCGTATTCCGGATGCGAACCCACGTCGAGGTAGAGGCGGGCCCCGTTGCGCAGGAAGACATTGCTGCTGCGGCCCCATGACACGACTCGGCGGAAGAGGTAGCGCGCCACTTCGTCAGGTGACAGTCGGCGCTGTCCCCTGAACGTGCACGTGACGCCGTACTCGTTCTCCAGCCCGAAAATGCGGCGGTCCATGAGGGAACATTACGCCCGATGGCCTGAGCTGAAACCGGGTTCGACGGCACCGCTTCGATCATTTTCATCCGCGGACGCCATGCTCGCCCCACGACCGGGAGCTGCGAGGACCCGTCCGGTGGTCAGCAGGACGAGCAGTGCGGTGATCCCCCCGCAGCCGGCGACGGCGAAGCCGGCGGTGGTCCCGCCGAATTCCACGGCCGGGCCGGCGGCCGCCGTGCCGACGGCCGCGCCGACGCCGAAAGTGGTCACCAGCCAGGAGAACGCCTCGGTGACGGTCCCGCGGGGCGCGTGCCGGTCGACGACGATGAAGGCGCAGGCGATCGCGGGTGCGAGGAACAGCCCCGAGACGACGCCGAGCGCGGTCATCGCGGGAACGCCCGGGGTGAGCATCAGCGGCAGATAGCCCAGCGCCAGCAGCCCGGTGATGACCCGCAGCCGCCGCTCGGGCGCGCCGGCCCAGTCTCGTGCGCCGTAGGCGACGCCGCCGACCAGGGCGCCGAGGCCGAGGGCCGCCATGAACCAGCCGTACACCGCGTCACCACCGCGGCCGTCGGCGTAGGCGAAGGCGGCGACCGTGATCGAACCGAGGGCCAGGCCGACGAAGAAGAAGGAGCCGAGCAGGGCGAGCAGCCCCGGCGAGCGCAGGGCGCCGAGCCAGTGGGCCTCGCGGGGGGCCGAGCGCCAGGCTCGGGAGGGCCCGGAGACCACCACCGAGAGTGCGCCGAGCACGCCCAGCGCGTTGACGACCAGCAGCGAGGCGGCCGGCGACATCAGCCAGACCAGCAGTGTGACGAGCAACGGACCGACCGTGAACATGACTTCCTGGGCTATCGCGTCCATGGCGTAGGCACGGTGCACCCGGTCCTCCCGGTGGCCGAGGACGTCCGGCCAGAGGGCGCGGAGCCCGCCTTCGAGCGGCGGGGTGAAGAACCCGGCGACGGCGACGGCGGCGTAGGCCACGGGCAGCGAGCCGGTGCCCGCCACCGCGAGGACGGCCATGCCGAGACCCGACAGGACGGCGGCGGGAAGCTGGACACGGGGCTGCCCGTGCAGGTCGACCAGGCGGCCGAGGAGCGGCTGGCCCGCAGCGGTGGTCAGTCCGTAGACGGCCGCGAGGGCGCCGGCGAGTGTGTAGCTGCCGCCCTCGGCCCGGGTGAAGAGCACGATCGCGATGTGCGCGACCCCGTTCGGCAGCCGGCCCACGAGCGTGCCCGCGAGCAGGCGTGCCGCGTGGGGGGCCTTGAGGATGTCCATGTACCCGGATGCTCCGGCGCCCATCGCTTCCGCCTCTTTGCTCCCGCCCTGGCCCGCTCTCGTCCGGACCAGGGAAGTTTTACGTATAACTTGCTGCGTCATACGTACCATGTCAGATGCCGCGAGTCCACTCCCGCGGCGCAGGGGACCTGGCGCGGAGGCGATTGTGCAGACCCGGGAGCCCGCCGCCGGCGGAGCGCGACCGACCAGCAGGGACGTGGCGCGCGCGGCCGGGGTGTCCCAGGCCACGGTTTCCCTGGTGCTGGGTGGGAAGTGGCGCGGCCGGGTGTCCGAGCGCACCGCCGGGCTGGTGCGCGACGCGGCGTCCGACCTCGGCTACCGGCCGAATCTCGCCGCCCGCAACCTGCGGCTCGGCCGGACGCGGACGGCGCTGCTGGTGGTGCCCGCCCTGACCAACGAGTTCTTCGCGCGCGTGTACGGGGGCGCCGCCGCGGTGGCCGCCGAGCACGGCTTCGGTGTGGTGCTGTACCCCTCCCCCGAGGGCGTGGGACCCGCCAGGGACCCCTTCGCGTCGGCGCGTTCCGCCCTGGACGGGGTGATCGCCTCCTCGATGGCGGTCGGTGCGCTGGACGCGATCCGCGGTTCCGATCTGCCGCTGGTGATGCTGGACAGCGACCCTGCCGCCCCGGGGTCAGCGGCCCATGTGAACCTGGACGTCGCGGACGGCATGCGGCAGGTGACGGACCATCTGCTCGGCCTCGGGCACCGCCGCTTCGTCCATCTCGCCTCCGCGGTGCCGTCCTGGACCTTCGAGGTGCGGGCCCGGGCCCTGGAGGCGGCCCTTCGGGCAGTGCCGGAGACGCAGCTGCGGACGGTTCCGTCGCCGCTCGACGTGTTCGGTGCGATGGAGGTGGCACGGCGGACGCTGACCGGTCCGGGACCGCGGCCCACCGCCCTGGTCTGCGACGACGACATCCTCGCGGCCGGGGCCTGCAAGGCGGTCCGCCGCCTGGGGCTGCGGGTGCCTGAGGACGTCTCGGTGACCGGTTTCGACGATCTGGCGCTGGCGACGGCGGTGGAGCCGGAGCTCACCACGGTCCGCCTCCCGGCCGAACGGATCGGCCAGGCCGGCATGACCGCACTCCTCGACGTCCTGGCGTCCCGTCCCCCGGCCTCCGGCGCCCTCCCGGTCACCCTCGTCCCCCGGGGCTCCACGGGTCCCGCGCCGACGGCCTGAGGGCGCGCCCGGCGCCGCAGGCACATCCAGGTCTCGGAGCGGACTCGCGCCCGTCGGCCGTGGGGACACGTCCGCGGGCCCCGGCGGTGCCGTCTCCCGCCCCGCACACGCCCGCGCCCTGCCCACGGACCGCGGGCAGGGCGCAGAGGAGGGACGGAGCGCGGGCTACGCCTCGTCCTCCGGGGTCTCCTCGTCCGACGGTGACTCCGTCGGGGCGGAGGCGGCGTCGTCGGCCCCGAGCAGGCGCGAGAGCTGGCGGCCCACGATCCGCTTGAACTTGCGCTGCTGGGGACGGGTGCGGTCCAGTACCGCGACCTCCAGGCGCTCAGCGGGGATCTCCCGCTCGCCACCGTTGGTGTCCCGGGACAGGGCCTGCACGGCGAGCTTCAGCGCCTCCGCGAGGGACATCCCGTCACGGTGCCGCTGGTCGAGGAAGGAGCTGATCTGCTCGGCGTTGCCGCCGACCGCGACCGAGCCGTGCTCGTCCACGATCGAGCCGTCGTGCGGCAGCCGGTAGATCTGGTCGCCCTCCGGTGAGGTGCCCACCTCGGCGACGACCAGTTCGACCTCGTACGGCTTCTCCCCGGCGCTGGAGAAGATCGTGCCCAGTGTCTGCGCGTAGACGTTCGCGAGGCCGCGGGCCGTCACGTCGTCGCGGTCGTAGGTGTAGCCGCGCAGGTCGGCGTAGCGGACGCCGCCGATGCGCAGGTTCTCGTACTCGTTGTACTTGCCGGCCGCGGCGAAGCCGATCCGGTCGTAGATCTCGCTGAACTTGTGCAGCGCGCGGGACGGGTTCTCGCCGACGAACACGATGCCGTCGGCGTACTGCATCACGACCAGGCTGCGGCCGCGCGCGATGCCCTTGCGGGCGTATTCCGCCCGGTCGGCCATCGCCTGCTGTGGTGAGACATAGAACGGCGTCGACACCGGCTATCCGTCCCTTTCTGTCAGTGGCGAGGAGTCACCGCCCAGCGGTGCCCTGGGGAAAATCAGAGCAGCGAGGCCCTCGGGCCGTCGGGCTGCTCCCTCCGGCGCTCCAGGACCGCGTGGGCGATCTCGGAGGCCTCGGCCTCGGTCAGTTTGCGGAAACCCTCGTCGGTGATGACGGTGACGATCGGGTAGATGCGGCGTCCCACGTCGGGCCCGCCCGTGGCGGAGTCCTCGTCGGCCGCGTCGTAGAGCGCCTGGATGACCAGGGTGAGCGCCTGCTCCTCGGTCAGGTCCTCGCGGAAGAGCTTCTTCATCGACCCGCGGGCGAAGATCGACCCGGAACCGGTCGCGGCGTAGCCGTGCTCCTCGGAACGGCCGCCGGTGACGTCGTAGGAGAAGATCCGGCCCTTCTCCCGGTCGACGTCCCAGCCGGCGAAGAGCGGGACCACCGCCAGGCCCTGCATGGCCATGCCGAGATTGCTGCGGATCATCGTGGACAGGCGGTTCGCCTTGCCCTCGAGGGAGAGCTGGGCGCCCTCCACCTTCTCGAAGTGCTCCAGCTCGAGCTGAAACAGCTTGACCATCTCCACCGCCAGGCCGGCGGTGCCGGCGATGCCGACGGCGGAGTACTCGTCGGCCGGGAAGACCTTCTCGATGTCGCGCTGGGCGATCATGTTGCCCATGGTGGCCCGGCGGTCACCGGCGAGCACCACTCCGCCGGGGAACGAGGCGGCGACGATCGTCGTGCCGTGGGGTGCCTCGATCACGCCCTGCACCGGAGGCAGGACGCGCTTGCCCGGGAGCAGCTCGGGAGAGTGCTCGCCGAGGAAGTCCATGAAGGACGAGGAGCCGGGCGTCAGGAAGGCAGCCGGTAGACGCCCGGTGCTACGAGGGTTGGCTTCCACGAGGTTCCTTCCAAGTAGGCGGCAGCCCGCCGGACCGTGTCGGGATCGTCTCCCAACTTGCCGATGGCCGAATTGCAGTTGAAGCACAGTACGCCACGGACCCTACCCGTCTCATGACAGTGATCCACATGCGCTGGAGGAGCGGACGGACAGATCACGCAGACACCCGTCTGCAACGAGTTCATGACGTTGCGCTCGGCCTCTGTGATGCCGTACTGGCGCTTCAGATGTCCCTGACGGCCCTGGATGGCCCTGCACGCTTTGCAGCGCGTCGAGAGGCCATCGGATGCGGCCGCGTTGCGCATGCCGTTCGCTGTGGCGCTTCACCTCGCCGCAGGTCCGGCACTCCTTGCGGCCAGGGACATCGACCTCGATGCGGACCGTCCCACCCTGAGCTGTCCGACGGCCTCGGTAGTGATCGGCAGCGCATTCGCGGCAAGTGGTCCGGGGCCCGTCGGGCCGCGACCTGTTCGACGCGAATACGCTGGCCGGAAGCACCTTCTGGCAGGTTGAGCAGTTTTTCTCAATGTCCATTTTGGACATTTACCTACTGACCGCCCTTTTGCACAAAACTCCGAACGAAGTCCTCTGCATTTTCTTCCAGGACGTCGTCGATCTCGTCCAGCACGGAGTCGACGTCGTCGGACAGCTTCTCCTGGCGCTCCTTGAGGTCCTCGGAGGCCTGCGCCTCCTGAGCCTGCTCCTCGACCTCCTCGGTGGAGCGCGTCGCCCGCTGCTGCCCGCCGCCGGTGTCCTTGGTCGCCATATCCCTCACCCCGCTCGGTTCGCCCGCATGGTTCGGACTCAAGATCAGACCCTACAAGGAGGGTCCGACATCGGCCCCGCACTTTCCTCAACGTTCGGGGCCCACCTCCATGATTCCCGGACGCGGGCCGTTTCAGCCCCCGGAGAGGACGCGGACCAGGTCCTCCGCCGTCCGGCACCGGTCAAGGAGCTCCTTGACATGGTTACGTGTACCACGCAACGGTTCCAGCGTCGGTACGCGCTGCAGGGAGTCCCGCCCCGGCAGATCGAAGATCACCGAATCCCAGGAGGCGGCGGCCACGTCGTCCGCGTACTGCTCCAGGCAGCGCCCGCGGAAATACGCCCTGGTGTCCTCGGGAGGCTTGCTCTCGGCCCGCTCGACGTCGGACTCGTCCAGCAGCCGCTTCATCCTGCCGCGGGCCGCCAGGCGGTTGTAGAGCCCTTTCTCGGGGCGCACGTCCGCGTACTGCAGGTCCACGAGATGCAGCCGGGCCGCGTCCCAGTCGAGGTTGTCGCGCCTGCGGTAGCCCTCCAGGATCTCCCTCTTGGCGACCCAGTCCAGCTCGCCCGACAGGCTCATCGGGTCGTTCTCCAGCCGGTTGAGCGTGTCCTCCCAGCGCACCAGGACGTCCTTGGTCTGTTCGTCCGCGTCCACTCCGAAGCGGTCCTCGACGTACTTGCGCGCCAGTTCGAAGTACTCCATCTGCAGCTGGACCGCGGTGAGCGTCCGGCCGCTGCGCAGGGTGACCAGCCGCTGCAGCGTCGGGTCGTGGGAGACCTGGTGCAGCGTGCGCACGGGCTGGTCGACGGCCAGGTCGACGTTGATGAAACCGTCCTCGATCATCGACAGCACCAGGGCCGTCGTACCGAGCTTGAGGTAGGTCGAGATCTCGGACAGGTTCGCGTCGCCGATGATCACATGGAGCCGGCGGTACTTCTCCGCGTCGGCGTGCGGCTCGTCCCGGGTGTTGATGATGGGCCGCTTCAGGGTGGTCTCCAGGCCCACCTCCACCTCGAAGTAGTCGGCCCGCTGGCTGATCTGGAAGCCGTGCTCGTGGCCGTCCTGGCCGATCCCGACCCGGCCGGCTCCGGTCACGACCTGCCGGGACACGAAGAAGGGCGTCAGGTGCCGCACGATGTCCGAGAAGGGGGTCTCCCGCTTCATCAGGTAGTTCTCGTGCGTGCCGTAGGACGCGCCCTTGTTGTCGGTGTTGTTCTTGTACAGGTGGATGGGCTGGGCGCCGGGCAGCTGTGCGGCGCGCTCGGCGGCCTCCGCCATGATCCGCTCGCCGGCCTTGTCCCAGAGCACGGCGTCGCGCGGATTGGTGACCTCTGGGGCGCTGTACTCGGGGTGGGCGTGGTCCACGTAGAGCCGGGCGCCGTTGGTGAGGATCACGTTGGCCAGGCCGATGTCCTCGTCGGTGAGCTGGCTGGAGTCCGCGGCCTCGCGGGCCAGGTCGAAGCCCCGGGCGTCCCGCAGGGGATTCTCCTCCTCGAAGTCCCAGCGGGCGCGGCGCGCCCGGTGCATCGCCGCCGCGTAGGCGTTGACGATCTGGGACGAGGTGAGCATGGCATTGGCGTTCGGGTGGCCGGGGACGGAGATCCCGTACTCCGTCTCGATGCCCATTACTCGCCGTACGGTCATGCGGCCCTCCTTGCCCGGCGGCGCTCCCGTCCGGGAGCGGCGCTCAAGTACCGCTCGTTCTCCGTTGCGTGTGCGGTGCCCGTCCCCGCACGGCGCGACGCGGCGGTACGGACGAGCCTAGAACGCCTCTGCGCTGGTGGGGAGATCATTTCGGTCATTGCTCCGTGTGGTGCGATTACCCGTCCGGAACCACTCGGAAAGCAGCCGGCTGCGGATGCCCTCCCCCGATTTGCAAGGGGAGCCCCAGGACATCCGCAGCCGGGCTGCGATCTACAGGTATTGACCGGTGTTCGCCACCGTGTCGATGGAGCGTCCGGTGTCCGCGCCCTGCTTTCCGGTGACGAGGGTGCGGATGAAGACGATCCGCTCGCCCTTCTTTCCGGAGATCCGGGCCCAGTCGTCCGGGTTCGTGGTGTTCGGCAGGTCCTCGTTCTCCTTGAATTCGTCGACGCAGGCCTGGAGCAGGTGCGCGACGCGGAGACCCTTCTGGTTGTGGTCGAGGAAGGCCTTGATGGCCATTTTCTTCGCCCGGTCCACAATGTTCTGGATCATGGCGCCGGAATTGAAGTCCTTGAAGTACAGGACTTCCTTGTCGCCGTTGGCGTACGTGACCTCGAGGAAGCGGTTCTCCTCGGATTCCGCGTACATCTGCTCCACGACGGACTGGATCATGCCCTGGACGGCTGCCTCCTTCGAGCCGGTGTGCTCGGAGAGGTCGTCCGAGTGCAGCGGCAGCGAAGGCGTGAGGTACTTCGCGAAGATGTCCTTCGCGGCCTCCGCGTCCGGACGCTCGATCTTGATCTTGACGTCGAGCCGGCCCGGTCGCAGGATCGCGGGGTCGATCATGTCCTCGCGGTTGGAGGCGCCGATCACAATCACGTTCTCCAGGCCCTCCACACCGTCGATCTCGGCGAGCAGCTGGGGAACGATCGTGTTCTCGACGTCGGAGCTGACACCGGAGCCGCGGGTGCGGAAGAGGGACTCCATCTCGTCGAAGAAGACAATGACGGGTGTACCCTCACCGGCCTTCTCACGCGCACGCTGGAAGACCAGGCGGATGTGCCGCTCGGTCTCGCCGACGTACTTGTTGAGGAGCTCGGGGCCCTTGATGTTGAGGAAGTAGCTCTTCCCCGCGGGCTGGCCGGTCACCTCGGCGACCTTCTTGGCAAGGGAGTTGGCGACGGCTTTGGCGATCAGCGTCTTGCCGCATCCGGGCGGACCGTAGAGCAGGATGCCCTTCGGCGGCCGCAGTTCG
The DNA here is from genome assembly GCF_040656535.1 of Streptomyces sp. NPDC049887. Classification (NCBI taxonomy): domain Bacteria; kingdom Bacillati; phylum Actinomycetota; class Actinomycetes; order Kitasatosporales; family Streptomycetaceae; genus Streptomyces; species Streptomyces sp. NPDC049887. The sequence continues at coordinate 232,872 of NZ_JBFAMM010000003.1, forward strand.
TGCTCCTTGAAGAGGTCGGGGTACAGGTACGGGAGCTCGACGGCGTCCCGGATCATCTCGATCTGGCCGCCGAGGCCGCCGATCTTGTCGTAGTCGACGTCGGGGACCTCTTCGAGGACCAGCTCCTCGACCTCGCTCTTGGGCACGACCTCGTACACGTACCCGGACCTGGGCTCGAGCAGCAGGGCGTCGCCGGGGCGGATGGTGACGTCCAGCAGCGGCTCGGCGAGCCGCACCACCCGTTCCTCGTCGGTGTGCCCGATCACCAGGGCCCGCTCGCCGTCCTCGAGGATCTCCTTGAGGGTGACGATGTCCCCGGTGCGCTCGTACTCCATGGCCTCGACCACGTTGAGCGCCTCGTTGAGCATGACCTCCTGGCCGCGCCGGAGCTCTTCGGCCTCGACACCGGGGCTGACGTTCACCCGGAGCTTGCGGCCCCCGGTGAAGATGTCGGCGGTACCGTCCTCGTTGGCCTGCAGGAAGACACCGAAGCCGGCAGGCGGCTGCGCGAGCCGGTCGACCTCTTCCTTGAGGGCCACGATCTGGTCCCGGGCCTCACGGAGCGTGTTCGCCAGTCGTTCGTTCTGAGCGGACACGCCGGCCAGGTTCGTCTGCAGCTCGACGATCCGCTCCTCGAGAATCCTCGTGTGACGCGGAGAGTCGGCGAGCTTGCGGCGCAGGACGGCGATTTCCTGCTCGAGATAGGCGACCTGGCCGGCGGGGTCCTCAGACCCCCGCCCCGGCCGGAAGCCGCGGTTGTTGTCGTCGTCGTGGGCTGCCACGGTCCTCACCTCCTCCAAGGGGAGCTGGACGCTTCCTGACCCTACCTGGGTGGGTGGTGATTGAAACCCCTAGATCACAAAGACGGAAGGGGTGTGTCCGATCTTCACCCTTGCGCTGCCCCTCACGCCAGGGGAATACCCACCCATCAACATCGGAAAGCGGGCGGTTGTATGGTCGGAACGGCCAACACCCGTCAGGGCTGGCCCATATCGATACAACACGGCTTGATGCACACCGCGCAGGAACGGCAGGCGACATGAACGAGGCGCTCGAAGTCTGGATCGACCAGGAGCTGTGCACCGGCGACGGCATCTGCGCCCAGTACGCGCCCGAGGTCTTCGAGCTGGACATCGACGGTCTGGCGTACGTGAAGAGCGCCGACGACGAACTGCTGCAGGACCCGGGCGCCACAACGCCCGTACCGCTGCCGCTGCTGACCGACGTCATCGATTCGGCCAAGGAGTGTCCCGGCGACTGCATCCATGTGCGCCGCGTCTCGGACAAGACGGAGGTGTACGGGCCCGACGCCGACGAGCCCGCCCCCACGGACCGAGGGTGACCCCTCACGCACTCCCGGTGGCGTCCCCGCCCGAGCCGGACTCGACGAACTTCCCCCCGCTCCACCGCCACTTGACCGTCTCACGCACGTCCGGGCAGCAGCGCGGCACGTCCGGCGACGAGTACCCGAGGAGTTCGGCCGTGACGACTCCGTCACGGACGGCGAGCTCACCGACGCTCTGCCGCCGGGCGGGCTCCAGCAGGGTGGCGACGACGTGGGGCTCCCCGGAGCGGGACCGGGCCAGCACGTAGACGCCGCTGGGCGGACTACCGGAACCGGCCTGGCAGCGCGCCGTCACGACCGTCTCCCGGCCGCCGTCGCCGTCCAGGTCCCCGGTGGCCTGCCCGACCACCACGGTCGGCGCCCCGCCGCACTCCAGGGGCAGCGCGACACCGTCGGCGTCGGGGGCAGGCGCCGGAGCGGCTGCCGCCGCGGTGGTCTCCCGGCCGCCGGACTGGCCCGCTCGGGCCTGGTCCGGCTGCAGCAGGCCCGCGACGGCGACGACCGCGGACATCGCCGTCGCGGTGGCCAGCCAGTGCGCCGGGCGGGCGTGGGTGTGCGCGAGGTCCGGGACGGCGGAGGTCTGCACCGAGGCGTCTCCTGTGAGCAGCGGTTCCGGTGGGGGTGCCCGCATCGTGCCACACGTCACAGGGCGCGGGAACAGCGGGGGCGAAACCGCCGTGGCGCAAAACCGGCGCAATCCGCCCGGCGCGACCCAACGCAACGGGGCTGCCGTCGAGTTCCCCGGCGGTGACCGGAACTCGACCGTACGGCCACCGCGTTGTGCGAACGCGTCCGTCCCGCACCCGGGCCGGGTGCGGGACGGACTGCTGACGGGTGATCAGCCCTTGTTCGGGCCCTCGTAGTCCTCGCCGTAGGCGCCCTTGGCGGGCCTGCGGCGGCGCATCGGCGGCTCCACGCCGTCCGCGAGCCGGCGGGCGGTGACCAGGAAGCCGGTGTGGCCGATCATCCGATGGTCCGGCCGCACGGCCAGGCCCTCGACGTGCCAGTTGCGGATCATGGACTCCCACGGCTGCGGCTCGGCGTAGCAGCCGATCTCGCGGATGGACTCGACGGTCCGTGCGAGTTGCGTGGTGGTCGCCACGTAGCAGCACAGGATGCCGCCGGGGACGAGCGCCTTGGAGACGGCCTCCAGGCACTCCCAGGGCGCGAGCATGTCCAGGATGACGCGGTCGACGTCGGCGTCGGAGAGGTTGTCCTGCAGGTCCCCGACGGTCAGCGTCCAGGCCGGGTGCGGTCCGCCGAAGTAGCGCTCGACGTTGCCCCTGGCGATCTCCGCGAAGTCCTCACGGCGCTCGTAGGAGTGCAGCATGCCCTCGTCGCCGATGGCACGCAGCAGGAAGGCGCTCAGCGAGCCTGAGCCGACACCCGCCTCCACGACGCGGGCCCCGGGGAAGATGTCGGCGAAGGCCAGGATCTGCCCCGCGTCCTTGGGGTAGACCACGGCTGCGCCGCGGGGCATGGACAGGACGTAGTCGGGGAGCAGGGGGCGCAGCGCGAGGTAGGCGACGTTTCCCGTGGTACGGACGACACTGCCCTCGGGGGCGCCGATCAGCTCGTCGTGCGGGAAGGAACCCTTGTGGGTGTGGAAGTTCTTCCCGGCCTCGAGCGTGAACGTGTAGTGGCGTCCCTTGGGATCGGTGAGCTGGACCTGGTCCCCGACCTTGAAGGGCCCGCGACGGCGGGCGGCACCGGTCGGTTCGGACATGTGACCAGTGTATGGGGTGCGGGAAGCCACCCGTGCCACGTGGTTCAGGAGCCGGGGCGGGCCATCGCGGCCACGAAGGCCCGCTCGACGTCCGCCGTGGAGAGCACTCCGTAGATCTCCCCGGTCTCCTCCACCACCAGGTACTCGGTGGCCGGATTGGCGCGCAGCCGGTCCAGCAGTGCCTCGCCCGCGAGTTCGGCGGGAACCTTCATGCCGTCCGTGAGGTCCTGGGCGAGACCGCCGACGGCGACCCAGGGACGGCGGTGCTCGGGGACGCCGACGATCGCGGCCTCGCGGACGAGGGCGGTCGGGTCGCCGTGCCCGTCGACCACGACGAGGGCGCGGGCGCCTGCCTCGTTGGCGCGCCGCAGCGCCTCGGACAGCGGGGTCTCCGGGCCGACGGGGACGGCCCGCCGGGTGAGGGCCCTGGCACGCAGTCCGGGCAGATGCTCCCGCAGGCGGGCCATGCGCAGGCTGTTGCCCGCACCGGTCCAGATGATCGCGGCGAGGATGGCGGCGAGCAGCGCGTCCGTGACGGTCTCCATGCCGCCGATGTCCTCGGTGGGGTTGCCAAGGGCGCCGGTGTGGGTGAGGAGGGGCAGTCCGATCAGTACGGCGACGGCGAGGGCGCGGCCGACCCAGGCGGCGGCGACCGTTCCGCTCATCGGCTTGCCCGTGATCTTCCAGACGACCGCGCGCAGCATCCGGCCGCCGTCCAGCGGCAGTCCGGGGAGCAGATTGAAGGCGGCGACGATGAGGTTGGAGATCATCAGCCCGGCCAGCAGCACGCCCGGCACCGTACCGGGCTCGACGGCCTGCATACCGGCGTAGAAGACGGCGGCGAGGACGAGCGACAGCAATGGCCCGACGAACGCGAGGACGAACTCCCGGCCCGGGGTCTCCGACTCCTTCTCGATCTCCGAGACGCCGCCGAAGAACTGGAGCTGGATCCGCCGCACGGGCAGCTTGTAGCGCAGCGCCACGACGGTGTGCGCCAGTTCGTGGACCAGCACCGACGCGTAGAAGGCCACCGCGAAGAACAGCGACACGAGATAGCGGGCGCCGCCGAGCTCCGGCAGGACCCGGTCCAGCTGGCCGCCGAAGACCCAGGTGATGAGGGCCGCGACCAGGAACCAGCTGGGGGCGACGTACACGGGCACGCCGAAGGGGCGGCCCATGAGGATGCCGCCGCCGGGCTCCGCGGAGCGGTCGTGTCCGCCGCCGGGGTCCGCTTCCCCCGTGCCGGACCGCGCGCGCGTACGCTCGCCGCTCTCCTCGTCCTTCTTCACGGGTTCCCTTCGTCGCGAGGCGTGGCTCGCTCGATCATGCAGTGCGAGAGGGCCTGACGTCGATGGTATGCCGCTCGCTGTCGGTGGCGGGCCGTAGGGTCTGAGTCATGAGTACGAGTCAGCCGCCCGTTCCGGATGGCCCGCCGCACCCCGTGGAGGGGCCGCCGCCCGCGGCGGAGGTCCCCGCGCCCGCGGTGGAGGGGCCGCCGCCCGCCGCCGTGGTGCCCTCGCAGCCCCTTCCGGTGGACGAGTCAGGCGCGGCCGACGGGCATCCGGTCCCGCCGGAGGGTTCTCCCGCCTCCCCTCCGGAGGGACGGCCGCCGATGTCGCTGTCGCCCTCACGGGCGAGCGACTTCATGCAGTGCCCGTTGCTCTACCGCTTCCGGGTGATCGACCGGCTGCCGGAGAAGCCGAGCGAGGCGGCCACCAGGGGCACGCTGGTGCACGCGGTCCTGGAGCGGTTGTTCGACGCGCCGGCAGCGGAGCGCACGCCGCCGCGTGCGAAGGCGCTCGTCCCCGGTCAGTGGGACAGGCTGCTGGAGTCGCGGCCCGAGCTGGGCGAGCTGTTCGCCCGGGACGAGGACGGCGAGCGGTTGGCGCGCTGGATGTCCGAGGCGGAGGCGCTGGTCGAGCGGTGGTTCTCCCTGGAGGACCCGACTCGGCTGGAGCCGGCCGAGCGCGAGCTGTTCGTGGAGACGGAGCTGGAGTCGGGGCTGCGGCTGCGCGGGGTGATCGACCGGGTGGACGTGGCGCCCACGGGCGAGGTGCGGATCGTCGACTACAAGACGGGCAAGGCGCCCCGGCCCGAGTACAGCGAGGGCGCGCTGTTCCAGATGAAGTTCTACGCCCTGGTGGTCTGGCGGCTGAAGGGCGTGGTGCCGCGACGGCTGCAGCTGGTGTACCTGGGCAGCGGGGAGGTGCTCACGTACGACCCGGTCCCGGCGGACCTGGAGCGGGTGGAGCGCAAGCTGCTGGCCCTGTGGGACGCGATCATGCGGGCCACTGAGACGGGCGACTGGCGGCCGCGACCGACCAAGCTCTGCGGCTGGTGCGACCACCGGGCCCGGTGCCCGGAGTTCGGCGGGACTCCGCCGGTGTACCCGCTGCCCGTGGTCCCCTCGGGCTGACGCGCGGCGCGCCCGGCGCCGCCCCGCGGGGCGGGGGTCGCCCGGCGAGGTCGGCCTCCGGCAGGCAGGGCAGAATGGGGCGGTCCCGTATTCCTGAGGAGATTCCGTGGCTATCCGCGTCCTACTCGTCGATGACCAACCGCTGCTGCGCACGGGCTTCCGGATGATCCTGGAGGCCGAGCAGGACATCGCCGTGGTCGGTGAGGCCGGGGACGGCCTGCAGGCCCTGGACCAGGTGCGGGCGCTGCAGCCCGACGTGGTGCTGATGGACATCCGGATGCCGAGGATGGACGGCGTCGAGGCGACCCGCCAGATCACCGGCCCCGAGCGGGACGGCCCGGCCAAGGTGCTGGTGCTGACCACGTTCGACCTCGACGAGTACGTCGTCGAGGCGCTGCGGGCGGGCGCGAGCGGCTTCCTGCTGAAGGACGCCCCGGCGAACGAGCTGGTGCAGGCGATCCGGGTGGTCGCGGCCGGCGAGGCGATGCTGGCGCCGAGCATCACTCGGCGGCTGCTCGACAAGTACGCGGGGCATCTGCCGTCGGGCGAGGAGCCGGCGCCCCACACACTCCACACCCTGACCGAGCGCGAGGTCGAGGTCCTGAAGCTGGTGGCCCGCGGGCTGTCGAACGCCGAGATCGCGGCTGACCTGTTCGTCAGCGAGACGACGGTCAAGACGCACGTGGGCCACGTCCTGACGAAGCTGGGCCTGCGCGACCGCGTCCAGGCTGCGGTGTACGCGTACGAGAGCGGTCTGGTGCGACCGGGAGCGCAGTGACCGGCGCGGGCGGCGGGCGGCACCCCGGGGCGACGGGATCCGAGGGGGCCGCCGACCGCGGCGCGCCCGGCCGGGGAGTCGGTCGGGTGTACGGGGGGCCGGGCGTCCGAGGGTGAGCCCTGAGCGCCCGCGCCCGGCGTGGACCGGCGGCCGCTGCCGCGCCTGCGGAGGACCCCGGTGGCCGATGGCCACCGGGGTCCTCCGCGTACGAGCGGACCGGAGCCGGCCGCCGGACGGGTGTCAGCCCTTCTTGATCTCCCAGAAGCGGAAGACCGTGGAGGCGTCGAGCGTCCACTCCAGGCCGGTGATGTTGCCGTTGTAGACGGCGTACTGCTTGCCCTGCCACAGCGGGAGGATCGGCAGTTCGTCGGCGACGATGTCCTGCAGCTGGGCGTACTCGTCATCGGTGGAGGACCGGTCCGCCACGGCAGCCGTCTCCGGGATGATCTTGCCGGTGATCTGCTTGTTCTCGTAGTTGTTGCTGAGGACGTTGCCCTCGCCGAAGAACGGCTGGGTGAAGTTGTCGGCGTCCGGGTAGTCGGGGACCCAGCCCTTGACGTAGACGCCGTACTTGCCGGCCTGGACGTCCTTCTCGTACTTCTCGAACTCGACCGACTTGACGTCCGCCTGGAACAGACCGCTCTTGTTGAGCTGCTGCGCGATCGCGGCCATCTCCAGGTCGGTGGCCGGGCCGTAACGGCTCGGGGTGGACCAGAGGGTGAGCTTCACCTTCTCGTCGATGCCCGCCTCGCGCAGGACCTTGCGGGCCTTGTCCGGCTGCGGGTGGCCGCCGTAACGGTCGAAGAAGGCGGTGTTGTGACCGGCGATGCCGGCCGGGACGATCGAGTGCAGCGGCTCGGCGGTGCCCTTGTAGACGTCGCGGACGAGGGCGTCCCGGTCGACGAGGTAGGCGACGGCCTGGCGCACGGCGAGCTTGCCGGTGACCGGGTGGTTCATGTTGAAGACCAGGTGCTGGACCTCGGCGCTGTTGCCCTCGACGACCGCGATGCCCTGCTTGCCGGCCTCGACGGAGGCCTGGAGGCCGTCGATGTCCTGGGCGGTGAGGCCTCGGTAGGCGACGTCGACGTCGCCCTGCTTCAACGCGGAGCCGAGGCCCTTCTGGTCGCCCCGGAAGAACGTCAGGGTGACGCCGGTGTTCCGGACCTCGGCGTTGCCCTTGTACTCGGGGTTGACCGAGAAGACGGCCTCCTTGTCACTGAAGGAGTCCAGCCTGTACGGGCCGGAGCCGACCGCCTTGCCGTCCGTGCGCAGGGAGCCCGCCTCGTACTCGCGGTGGTCCACGATGGAGCCCGCACCGGAGGCGATCTTGCTCGGGAAGGTGGCGTCGGGGACCTTCAGCTTGAAGACGACCGTGCGCTCGTCGGGCGTCTCGATGCTGTCGATGGTCGAGAGCAGCGGGCCGGGACCGGAGTCGCTGGCGATCTTCAGGGCTCGCTCGAAGGAGAACTTCACGTCCTTCGAGGTCAGGTCGTTGCCGTTGCTGAACTTGAGACCCTCGCGCAGCGTGCAGCGGTAGACGGTGCTGCCGCTCTCGAAGCCGCACTTCTCCGCGGCCTCCGGCTGCGGGGTGGAGCCGCCCTTCGGGAAGGCCATCAGGGACTGGAAGACGTTGTTGAACAGCAGCCAGGAGCCGGGGTCGTAACCGTCCGCGGGGTCCGTGGCGAGGACGTCGTCGGAGATGCCGACGGCGACCCGGACGCCTCCGCCGTCGGACCCGTCGCCGTGCTCCGAGCCGCAGCCCGCCAGCAGTACGGCGGACAGCCCCGCGGCCAGCGGCGCCGTCGTGCGCTTGAATCGTGCCTTCACAGAACCTTGCCTCTTGCTCTCGTTTCCGGCCGCGCCCTTCGCGGCCGGGTCATGAAGGGTCAGGCGGTGCCGCGCTCGAGTTCCCACAACTGGAGGTCGGAGGAGGCGTTCAGCGTCCACTCGACTCCGTTGATGTCCGACCGGGCGGCGACGTACTGCTTGCCCTGCCACAGCGGCAGCACCGGGACGTCGGTGGCGACGATGTCCTGGAGTCTGGCGAAGGGGAGGGCGGCGGCACTGCGGTCGGCCTTGCGGCGGGACTCCGGGATGAGCTGATTGCGCGCGGCGGTGCTCACATAGGGGGTGTTGAGGAAGTTGTCCTCGTCCAGGAACGGGGCGATGTAGTTGTCCGGGTCCGGGAAGTCGGGGAACCAGCCCAGGCCGTAGACGGCGTAGTCGCCCCGCTTCTGCGCGGGACGGTACTCGGACCACTCCGTGCCCTTGACCGTCACGTCGAACAGGCCCGTGGCGTTGAGCTGGCCGCGCAGCGCCGCGAACTCCTTGGCCGTGCCGGAGCCGTAGTGGTCGGTGGTGTAGTGGAGGGTGAGCTTCACCGGGGTGGTGATGCCGGCCTCGCGCAGGAGGCGGGCCGCTCGTCGGCGGTCGGGCTCGCCGTAGCGTTCGAAGAACGAGTTGGTGTGACCGGTGATGCTCGTGGGGATCAGCGAGTAGAGCGGCTCGGCGGTGGCGCCGTAGACCGTGCTCGCGATCTTTCCACGGTCGACGACCGAGGCCACGGCCTGGCGGACCGCCTTGTCCCCGACGGACGGGTCCTCGGTGTTGAAGCCCAGGTAGCGGATCTCCAGCCCGGGGACCTCGCTGAGCTCGATACCGTCCTTGGGGTGCTCCCGCAGGTCCCTGATCTGCTCGGGGGACATGGAGCGGGCCATCATGTCGATCTCGCCGGACTCCAGGGCCTCCCCCATCGCGCCGGCGTCGGCGAAGGAACGGAGCTCGACCTGGTCGTTGCGGACCGTCAGATCGCCCTTGTAGTCGGGGTTCTTGGTGAAGACGGCCCGGACGAGCCTGCCACCGTCGGTCTCGGCCGCCATCGTGTACGGGCCGGAGCCGTCGACCCGGAAGCCCTCGCGCAGCCTGTCCGCGTCGTAGGAGTCGCGGCTGAGGATGCCGGCGACCGGCGTGGAGAGCTTGTAAGGGAAGGTCGCGTCCGGCGAGGTCAGGTGGAAGACGACCTCCTTCTCGCTCCTGGCCTCGACGGTGTCGACGGTGGAGAGCAGCGCGGCCGTGCCGTTGTCGGACTCGATGTCCAGCACGCGCTCGATGGAGAACTTGACGTCCTCTGCGGTGACGGGCCCGCCCCCGGCGAAGGTGAGTCCGTCGCGGAGGACGCAGCGGTAGGTCTCGCTCCGGGAGTCGGTGAACTCGCAGCGGGAGGCGGCCTCGGGGACCGGCCGCCCGCCTCCGCGCGGCACGTGCATCAGTGTCTGCACGGTCTGCCGCAGGACGTTCCAGGCGCCGGTGTCGTAGGCGAAGGCGGGGTCGAAGGGCGCCGGGGTCCCGCTGTCGGCGATGAACCGGTCGGTGGTCCCGACGACTATGGCGTTGCCTCCGTCCGGCGCCCCGGGCGTGGTGCCACAGGCGGCGAGTACGGGGGCGAGCAGGCCCATCAGGGCCGGCAGCACCAGAGTCTTGCGGTTCATCCTGGGCTTTCTCCCTCGATCCCTCACTGGGATGCAGTGGTTGCGGGACACTCCGCCGCTGCCGCCCGTTCGGGGCGGTGCGATCGGGCCGGGATGCGGGGGCGATCGGTCCTGCGGGCACGGCGAAGAGGATGGTCCCCGTGACACGTCGGTGGTGCGGCGAAGCTCTCGCGACGAGATTAGTGGCTGAGTCAGGAACGCCGGACCGGGCCCGAGTTGGGGGCTGCGCTCCGATGAGGGGGCATGGCGGGGAGTCTATATTCACGCGCCGGAATGATTCGTGCACTGCCCCATCAATCGGGACACATGGACACACCCGAATCACCACAGATCGGACCGCGGTCGCCCTGGCCGCGCTGTTTATGCAGCATCCCGCGTGATGAATGTCACGCACGATGGATGGTCACGGAAATTACACGGTCGATCGCCCTTGGTTCCCGTGGATATTCCTCTGCACTCTCGGTGAATGTCTCAGTTCATCCGGGTGATCAGTGTGCGCAGAAAATACAGATCCACTTCCTCGAGCGAGCCCACCACGATGCGCCCGTCGGCGGGGGCGATCGGCGCCACGGAGGGGATCGCCACGACACGGCAGCCCGCGGCCTCGGCGGAGGCCACACCCGTGGCCGTGTCCTCGATGACCGCGCAACGGGCGGGATCGGCGCCCAGCCCCCTCGCCGCGTGCAGATACGGGTCGGGGTGGGGCTTGGTGCGGGGCACCTCGTCCCCCGCCACGCTCAGCGCGAAGCGGTCGCGGCCCAGGGAGGCGAGCACCCGGTCGATGATGCGCCGGTGCGAGGCGGAGACCAGGGCCGTGGGCACGTTGTGCGCCGCCAGCTCGGTGAGCAGTCGCTCGGCCCCGGGCATCAGCGGCACACCGGAGGTGATGCGGGCCTCGAAGCGCTCGTTGAGCAGCACGGTCAGCTCGGCGAGGGTGATGTCGGCACCGGTCGCCTCGATGAGGTAGCCCGCGCTGCGGGTCATGGGGCCGCCGACGACGACGTCACGCCATGCCTCGTCCAGTTCGTGGCCGAGATCGGCGAAGACCTCACGCTCCGCGTCCCACCAGAAGCCCTCGGTGTCCACGAGAGTGCCGTCCATGTCGAGGAAGACGGCCTGCAGGGCGGAGCCGCCCGCCGTGCGGGCCGGGGACGCGGGGACCGTACTGGTCATCCGGACACCTCCATCGGGGACGCACAGGCCGGCCGCCAAATCGGGCGACCGGCCTGTATGGGACCGACCAGTGTACGACGCGCGCGGGGGAAACGCGCGATCCGTCACCGCGCGTTGAAGTACTTCGCCTCCGGGTGGTGGATCACGATGGCGTCGGTGGACTGCTCGGGGTGGAGCTGGAACTCCTCCGAGAGCTTGACGCCGATGCGCTCCGGCTCCAGCAGCTCGGCGATCTTGGCGCGGTCCTCGAGGTCGGGGCACGCACCGTAGCCGAGGGAGAACCGTGCGCCGCGGTACTTCAGGGCGAACATGTCCTCGATCTCCGCCGGGTCCTCGCCCGCGAACCCGAGCTCCGCGCGGACCCGGGCGTGCCAGTACTCGGCGAGGGCCTCGGCGAGCTGGACGGACAGACCGTGGAGTTCGAGGTAGTCGCGGTACGAGTCGGAGGCGAAGAGCTTGGCGGTGGCGTCACCGATCTTCGAGCCGACGGTGACGACCTGGAGGCCGACGACATCGGTCTCGCCGGACTCCTCGGGGCGGAAGAAGTCGGCGAGGCACAGCCGGCGGCCGCGGCGCTGGCGGGGGAACGTGAAGCGGGTGCGTTCCGAGCCGTCCTCGCCCAGCAGGATCAGGTCGTCGCCCTTGGAGACACAGGGGAAGTAGCCGTGGACCACGGCCGCCTCCAGCAGGTTCTGCGTGTGCAGCTGGTCGAGCCAGCCCCGCAGCCGCGGACGGCCCTCGGTCTCCACCAGCTCCTCGTAGGACGGTCCATCGCCGGTCCGTGCCTGCTTGAGGCCCCACTGGCCCTTGAAGAGCGCGCCCTCGTCCAGCCAGGAGGCGTACTCCTTGAGCTGGATGCCCTTGACGACCCGCGTGCCCCAGAACGGGGGCTCCGGCACCCGGTTGTCGGTGGCGACGTCGGAGCGCACGGCACCCTGCTCCTCCGGCCGCTCCTCGACGACCGCGGCGGCGGTGCTCCGAACCCGGCGCTGCTTCAGTTCAGGCAGCACGGCACCGGGGACGCCGCGCTTGACCGCGATGAGGGCGTCCATCAGGCGCAGGCCCTCGAAGGCGTCGCGGGCGTAGCGGACTTCGCCCTCGTAGATCTCGTGGAGGTCCTGTTCGACGTAGGCGCGGGTGAGCGCGGCGCCGCCGAGGATGACGGGGTAGTCGGCCGCCAGCTTGCGCTGGTTCAGCTCCTCCAGGTTCTCCTTCATGATGACCGTGGACTTCACCAGGAGTCCGGACATGCCGATCACATCGGCCCGGTGCTCCGCGGCGGCCTCCAGGATCGCCGAGACCGGCTGCTTGATGCCCAGGTTGACGACGTTGTAGCCGTTGTTGGACAGGATGATGTCCACCAGGTTCTTGCCGATGTCGTGGACGTCGCCGCGGACGGTGGCCAGCACGATCGTGCCCTTGCCCTCGGCGTCCGACTTCTCCATGTGCGGTTCCAGGTAGGCCACCGCCGACTTCATCACCTCGGCCGACTGCAGCACGAACGGCAGCTGCATCCGACCCGAGCCGAACAGCTCCCCGACGACCTTCATGCCCTCCAGCAGCGTGTCGTTGACGATGTCGAGCGCCGGGCGGTCCTGGAGCGCCTCGTCCAGGTCCGGCTCCAGGCCGTTCTTCTCGCCGTCGATGATGCGCCGCTTCAGGCGCTCCTCCAGCGGGAGGGCGGCCAGTTCCTCGGCCTTGCCCGCCTTCAGGGACTTCGCCGTCGCCCCCTCGAACAGCTCCATCAGCTTCTGCAGGGGGTCGTAGCCCTCGGCGCGGCGGTCGTGGATCAGGTCCAGGGCCGTGGCGACCTGCTCCTCCTCGAAGCGGGCGATCGGCAGGATCTTGCTCGCGTGCACGATCGCCGAGTCCAGGCCGGCCTTGACGCACTCGTCGAGGAAGACCGAGTTGAGCAGGATCCGCGCGGCCGGGTTCAGGCCGAAGGAGATGTTCGACAGGCCGAGCGTCGTCTGCACGTCGGGGCGCCGGCGCTTGAGCTCGCGGATGGCCTCGATGGTGGCGATGCCGTCCTTGCGGGACTCCTCCTGACCGGTGCAGATGGTGAATGTCAGGGTGTCGACGAGGATGTCCGACTCCCGGATCCCCCAGTTCGAGGTGAGGTCCTCGATCAGCCGCTCGGCGATCTCCACCTTCTTCTCCGCCGTGCGGGCCTGGCCCTCCTCGTCGATCGTCAGCGCGATCAGCGCGGCGCCGTGCTCCCGGGCCAGCGCGGTGACCTTGGCGAACCTCGACTCGGGCCCGTCGCCGTCCTCGTAGTTCACCGAGTTGATCACCGCCCGGCCACCCAGCTTCTCCAGGCCGGCGCGGATCACCTCCACCTCGGTGGAGTCCAGGACGATCGGCAGCGTCGAAGCGGTGGCGAACCGGCCCGCCAGCTCCTCCATGTCCGCCACACCGTCCCGGCCGACGTAGTCGACGCACAGGTCGAGCATGTGCGCGCCCTCGCGGATCTGGTCCCGGGCCATCTCCACACAGTCGTCCCAGCGGCCCTCCAGCATGGCCTCGCGGAACTTCTTCGACCCGTTCGCGTTGGTCCGCTCCCCGATCGCCAGGTACGAGGTGTCCTGGCGGAACGGCACGGTCTGGTACAGCGACGCGGCGCCCGGCTCCGGACGCGGGCGGCGCTCGCCCGGGGTGAGGTCCCGCACCCGCTCCACGACCTGTCGCAGGTGCTCCGGAGTCGTCCCGCAGCAGCCGCCCACCAGGGAGAGCCCGTACTCGCGCACGAACGTCTCCTGTGCGTCCGCCAGCTCCGGGGCGGTCAGCGGGTAGTGCGCGCCGTCCTTGCCCAGGACCGGCAGACCCGCGTTCGGCATGCAGGACAGCGGGACGCGCGCGTGCCGGGCGAGGTAGCGCAGGTGCTCGCTCATCTCCGCCGGGCCGGTGGCGCAGTTCAGGCCGATCATGTCGATGCCCAGCGGCTCCAGCGCGGTCAGCGCCGCACCGATCTCCGAGCCGAGCAGCATCGTGCCCGTCGTCTCGACCGTGACCGAGCAGATCAGCGGCACCGTGAAGCCGGCCGCGTCCATCGCCCGGCGGGCGCCCAGGACGGACGCCTTCGTCTGCAGCAGATCCTGCGTCGTCTCCACCAGCAGCGCGTCCGCCCCGCCCGCGATCAGCCCCTCCGCGTTCCGCTGGTAGGCGTCGCGCAGGGTGACGTACGGGGCGTGGCCCAGCGTCGGCAGCTTCGTGCCCGGCCCCATCGATCCCAGCACCCATCGCTGCCGCCCCGAGGACGCCGTGAACTCGTCCGCGGCCTCGCGGGCGATCCGGGCACCGGCCTCGGACAGCTCGAACACACGCTCGGGGATGTCGTACTCACCCAGCGCGGCGAAGTTCGCGCCGAACGTGTTCGTCTCCACACAGTCCACGCCCACCTCGAAGTAGGCGGAATGGACCGAACGGACGATGTCCGGGCGGGTCACGTTCAGAATCTCATTGCAGCCCTCGAGGTTCTGGAAGTCGTCGAGGGTGGGGTCCTGCGCCTGGAGCATCGTGCCCATCGCGCCGTCGGCGACCACCACACGGGTCGCCAGCGCGCGGCGCAGGGCGTCCGCTCGGGTACGGCTGTCGTGGGACGTACTGCTGCCTGCGGAAGTCGGGCTGTCGGCGGAAGGGGTCGGCAACGAGGCCATGAAGGTGCTCCCTGGAGTGCGACGGCTGTCGGCTTTGCGGCTTCCCTTGGAAGGCGCACCCGGCCAGCGTAGCCGGGCCGGGCGCGGCACGGTGGAGCGGTCCAGGAGGTGGACGCCGTGTGTCCCTGGTGATGACCGGGTGAGCATGGTGTTGCCACACTGTTCCGGCAGTAACACCGATTCGGCATCGGCCGATAGTGTTCAGCATTGTCGAACGAGGTTGGGGAGAAGGGCCGGAACGATGGCGAAGAACATCCAGTCACTGGAACGGGCGGCGGCGATGCTGCGGCTGCTCGCGGGTGGCGAGCGCCGTCTCGGCCTGTCGGACATCGCCTCGTCCCTCGACCTGGCCAAGGGCACCGCACACGGCATCCTGCGCACCCTCCAGGCGGAGGGGTTCGTCGAGCAGGACCCGGCGTCCGGGCGCTACCAGCTCGGCGCGGAGCTGCTGCGGCTCGGCAACAGCTACCTCGACGTCCACGAGCTGCGGGCCCGCGCGCTGGTCTGGACCGACGACCTGGCCCGCTCCAGCGGCGAGAGCGTCCACCTGGGCGTACTGCACCAGCAGGGCGTCCTGATCGTCCACCACGTCTTCCGCCCGGACGACAGCCGCCAGGTACTGGAGGTGGGCGCGATGCAGCCGTTGCACTCCACGGCCCTGGGCAAGGTGCTCTCCGCGTACGACCCCGTCGCCCACAGCGAGGTCCTGGAGATCGACCGGGAGGCGTTCACCCCGCGCACCGTGACGGCGCTGCGGGCCTTCAAGGGCGAACTCGACCTGACCCGGGCACGGGGTTGGGCCTCCGACGTGGAGGAGACCTGGGAGGGCGTGGCGGCGGTGGCCGCGCCCATCCACGACCGCCGGCGGATGCCGGTCGGCGCGATCGCCATCACCGGCGCGGTGGAACGGGTGTGCGGCGACGGCAAGGAGCTGCGGGCCGAGCTGGTCGCCGCGGTACGGGACTGCGCCCGCGCCGTCTCCAGGGACCTGGGCGCCGGCCGCTTCTGACCCCTCGGCCCGGCCCGCCCCACCCCGTCGCCGCACAGGGCGCCGCCCCACGCCGACCCGCAGGGGCCGCTCCCCCGCCCGCGGCCGCACGCGCCCCTGGGCCCCGACCGGCGCCCCCCGACCGCCCACCGGCGCCCCACGCCCCCCGCACCCCCACCGCGCCCCCGCGCGTCCGGCCCGGTCGCGGAACCGGCCGTACCCCTCCCGCTCCACTCCGCACGGGCACCGCGCCGGCTTCCCGACCGGCCGAGATCCCTCACAGCGGGCGATTTCGCCCTTCCGGGCGCACCATCGATAACGAAACGGTTTTCGGCCACACAACCCTTGACGCCGTGTTAACCAGAGGACAAAACTGCCGTGCATCGGTCGGCATTGTCGAACACCTACCGGCAATACGCGCTAGAGTGTGGCAACGCCAAGGGCCGGTATCGCTCTCACCCCGAGGGCGCGAACCACGGAGGGACCCGTCGGTTCGCCTTCCCCTGGACGAAGGACAAAGGAGTCGCGGGTGTCCAGCTCCGACATCTTCATCGGCGAGATCATTGGTACCGCCGTACTCATCCTGCTCGGCGCCGGCGTGGTCGCCGCCGTCGTACTCAAGCGCTCAAAGGCACAGGGCGCCGGCTGGGTCGCCATCGCCTTCGGGTGGGGCTTCGCGGTCATGACCGCCGTCTACATCGCGGGCCCCCTGTCCGGTGCGCACCTCAACCCCGCAGTCACGCTGGGAATCGCGATCACCAGCGGCGACTGGAGCAACGTCCCCGTGCAGATGGCGGGCGAGCTCATCGGCGCCATGGTCGGCGCCTTCCTGGCCTGGGTCACGTACTACGGCCAGTTCAAGGCCCATCTGGAAGACCCGGAGCTCGTGCCTCCGCCGCTGGAGGAGGGCCTGGTCGACGAGAGGTCCGCCCCGAAGGCCGGCCCCGTGCTCGGCATCTTCTCCACCGGTCCGGAGATCCGGAACGTCTGGCAGAACCTGGCTTCCGAGATCATCGGCACGCTCGTTCTGGTGCTGGCCGTGCTCACCATGGGTCTCAACGACAGCGGCAAGGGCCTCGGTGTCCTCGGCGGGCTGATCGTGGCCCTCGTGGTCGTCAGCATCGGCTTCTCCCTCGGCGGTCCTACCGGGTACGCCATCAACCCGGCCCGCGACCTCGGCCCGCGCATCGTGCACGCCCTGCTCCCGATGCGGAACAAGGGCGGCTCCGACTGGGGGTACTCGTGGATCCCCGTGGTGGGCCCTCTGATCGGTGCCGCCATCGCAGCGGGCATCTACCAGATCGCCTTCGCCTGAGCCGTACGTCCCTTCCTCAGACTTCCAGGAGCACACCGTGACCGACGCACACACCGCCGGCCCGTTCATCGCGGCCATCGACCAGGGCACCACCTCGTCCCGCTGCATCGTCTTCGACAAGGACGGACGCATCGTCTCCGTCGACCAGAAGGAGCACGAGCAGATCTTCCCGAAGCCGGGCTGGGTCGAGCACAACGCGACCGAGATCTGGAACAACGTCCAGGAGGTCGTCGCCGGGGCCATCGAGAAGGGCGGCATCACCGCAGCCGACGTCAAGGCCATCGGCATCACCAACCAGCGCGAGACCACGCTGCTCTGGGACAAGAACACCGGTGAGCCCGTCCACAACGCCATCGTCTGGCAGGACACCCGCACCGACGCGCTCTGCCGGGAACTCGGGCGCAACGTCGGCCAGGACCGGTTCCGCCGGGAGACCGGGCTGCCGCTGGCGAGCTACTTCTCCGGCCCGAAGGTCCGCTGGATGCTCGACAACATCGACGGCCTGCGCGAGCGCGCCGAGCGCGGCGACATCCTCTTCGGGACCATGGACTCCTGGGTCATCTGGAACCTGACCGGGGGCGTCAACGGCGGCCACCACGTCACCGACGTCACCAACGCCTCGCGCACCATGCTGATGAACCTCCACACCATGGAGTGGGACGAGAAGATCGCCCAGTCCATGGACGTGCCGATGGAGGTCCTCCCGGAGATCCGCTCCTCCGCGGAGGTGTACGGAGAGGTCAAGGAGGGCGTCCTGGCGGGCGTCCCGGTCGCCTCGGCGCTGGGCGACCAGCAGGCCGCGCTCTTCGGCCAGACGTGCTTCTCCGAGGGTGAGGCGAAGTCGACCTACGGCACCGGCACGTTCCTGCTGATGAACACCGGCAGCAAGATCATCAACTCCTACTCCGGTCTGGTCACGACCGTCGGATACAAGATCGGCGACGAGGCGCCCGTCTACTCGCTCGAGGGCTCGATCGCCGTCACCGGTTCCCTCGTGCAGTGGATGCGCGACCAGATGGGCCTCATCAACACCGCGCCCGAGATCGAGACGCTCGCCGCGTCCGTCGAGGACAACGGCGGCGCCTACATCGTCCCGGCTTTCTCCGGCCTCTTCGCCCCGTACTGGCGCTCGGACGCCCGCGGTGTGATCGCCGGCCTCACCCGGTACGTCACCAAGGCGCACATCGCGCGCGCCGTGCTCGAGGCCACGGCCTGGCAGACGCGCGAGATCACGGACGCCATGACCAAGGACTCCGGTGTCGAGCTGACCTCCCTGAAGGTCGACGGCGGAATGACCTCCAACAACCTGCTGATGCAGACCCTCTCGGACTTCCTGGACGTGCCCGTGGTGCGTCCGATGGTGGCCGAGACGACCTGCCTCGGCGCCGCCTACGCCGCCGGCCTGGCCGTCGGCTTCTGGCCGGACACCGACGCGCTCCGCGCCAACTGGCGCCGGGCCGCCGAGTGGACCCCCCACATGGACGCTGCCAAGCGTGATGACGAGTACAAGTACTGGCTCAAGGCCGTCGAGCGGACCATGGGCTGGCTCGAGCACGACGAGAGCTGACGAGGAGCAATCGAGAATGACCACCCTGCAGAGCGTCCCCTCGCTGGGGACGCACCCGGCCTCCGGTTCCCTCCCGAGCCGCGCCGAGACGAGGGAGCAGCTTGCGAAGGCGACCTACGACCTCCTGGTGATAGGCGGCGGCATCCTGGGCATCTCCACGGCCTGGCACGCCGCGCAGGCCGGGCTGCGGGTGGCCCTGGTGGAGGCCGGCGACTTCGCCGGCGCCACCTCCTCCGCCTCCTCCAAACTGCTCCACGGCGGTCTGCGCTATCTGCAGACCGGCGCCGTGAAGCTGGTGGCGGAGAACCACTTCGAGCGCCGCGCCCTCTCCCGGGAGGTGGCGCCCCACCTCTCCAACCCGCTGACCTTCTACCTGCCCGTCTACAAGGGCGGACCGCACGGCGCGGCCAAGCTCGGCGCGGGAGTCTTCGCCTACTCGGCGCTCTCCGCGTTCGGCGACGGCGTCGGCCACGTCATCTCGCCCGCCAAGGCCCAGCGTGACGTGCCCGAGCTGCGCACGGAGAACCTGAAGGCCGTGGCCGTCTACGGCGACGACCAGATGAACGACGCCCGCATGGCGCTCATGGCGGTCCGCGCGGCCGCCGAGTCGGGGACGGTCGTCCTCAACCACGCCGAGGTCACCGGACTCCGCTTCACCAAGGGCAGGGTCACCGGCGCCGAGCTCAGGGACCGCACGGACGGCACCGAGTTCGGTGTCACCGCCCGGCTGGTCCTCAACGCGACCGGCCCGTGGGTGGACCACCTGCGCAGGATGGAGGACCCGGACGCGGCACCCTCGATCCGGCTCTCCAAGGGCGCGCACCTGGTCCTCAAGCGCACCTCCCCCTGGAAGGCCGCGCTGGCCACCCCGATCGACAAGTACCGCATCACCTTCGCCCTCCCCTGGGAGGACATGCTGCTGCTCGGCACGACCGACGAGGAGTTCGAGGGCGACCCTGCGGACGTCGCGGTCAACGAGAAGGACATCGCCCAGATCCTCGACGAGGCCGCCTTCTCCATCCGCGACCAGCAGCTGTCGCGCGATCTGATCACCTATTCCTTCGCCGGCCTCCGGGTGCTGCCGGGCGGCCCCGGCGACACCTCCAAGGCCAAGCGGGAGACGGTGGTCACCGAGGGCCGCGGCGGCATGCTGTCGGTCGCCGGCGGCAAGTGGACGACGTTCCGCCACATCGGCCGCACGGTGCTGAACAAGCTCGCCGAGCTTCCGGGGCGGCCGCTCGCCGACGACATGGAGCCGGTCTCGCACCTGCCGAAGAAGCTCCCGCTGCCCGGTATCGCCAACCCGCGCGCCGTCGCGCACCGGCTGCTCGTGGACGCCCCGGCGCCCGGGCCCCGGATGTCGGCGGACACCGCTCGCCACCTCGCCACCCACTACGGCTCGCTGTCCTTCGACATCGCCCGGCTGGCGAACGAGGACCCCGGCCTGGCGGAGCGGATCCACCCGGACGCCCCGGAGATCTGGGCCCAGGTCGTGTGGGCGCGCGACCACGAGTGGGCCGAGACGGCCGACGACGTGCTGCGCCGCCGCACCACGCTGACGATCCGCGGCCTCGCCACCGACGAGATCCGCGGGAAGGTCGAGGACCTGCTGCACAAGCGGGCCTGAGACGGGACCGTAGCGGGCACGGTCCGTGCGACGAGGGCGGCTCCGTCTGGAGCCGCCCTCGTCGTCCGCTCGGTCGTCGGATGGCACGAGGCACCAGGGGAAGCATGCCTGTCACCGACGATGCCGTCGAGAAAGACGAGGGCCTGATCGTCTCCGGTGCGCCGCGGCCCGGCGACCGGCTGCCCGGGGAGAGCGAACTCGCCGCCGGACCTGGGCTGTCGAGGAACTCGCTCCGCGAGGCGGTCCGCGCACTGTCGCTGATGCGCGTCCTCGACGTGCGCCAGGGCGACGGCACGTACATGACCAGCCGGGGCCCCAACTGCTCCTGGAGGCACCGGGATTCGTGGCGGGGGCCCTCACCCAGCGGGACGCGGTCGGCCGTGCGCTCCACGTGCACCGGGCGATCCTCTCGGAGCTGCGCAACCGGGACGCCGAGTCCGCCCGGTCCCGGGCGACGGTGCACAACGCGGGCTCGGAGCGGTGGCCCGACCGGACCGCACCGGGCGCGGGACACGATGCGCGGGCCTGCGGAACGGGCCCGTCGGGGCAGCGGGGCGTCCGGGCCCGCATACGGGAGGAGAATCCGGGTACTCCTGGTGCCACGTGGTGTCCCGGTGGACCACGGCCGGGTCGGTGACGTGCTCGTGGAGGTGGTCGGCGTACTCGACGCGACGTGCGGGGGGCGGCGGCACGGCCGGTCCGGCCGTCCCGGGAGCGAGTTCCGGCCGTCGTGCGGCCTCGACGAAGCCGGCGCCGGCCGTCGGCTCGATCCGTCCGGTCCCGTCGGCGACGGCCCCTTCCGGACTCACGGCGGCGCGCACCGCCGGACATCCGGCCTCCTGGGCGTGGGACGGCAGGCGTCGTCGCAGGCCGGAGGCCCGGGGCCGCCCCCTGGGACCGCGGTGGCGGCTCGGCCGGATCTCCCGCCGGAACGGGCGATCCTCCGGCCTGCGCCGCCGCCGTACGGAAGTTCACCCTGCCGTGCACGGGGACTGCGGGCGGGCGCCCCCGAAGCCGTAAGGTTGGGGCGTACGAGAGGGAACGTCGGAAGGAGGCCTGGGTGATCGAGCTCGAGGGGGTTCCCGAGCTGATCGACCCGGTCATGGTGGCCGCGTTCGAGGGCTGGAACGACGCCGGCGACGCCGCGTCCACCGCGGTCGCGCACCTGGACCGCGAGTGGAAGGGCGAGGTGTTCGCGGCGCTCGACGCCGAGGACTACTACGACTTCCAGGTCAACCGGCCCACGGTGTGGCTGGACGGCGGGGTACGGAAGATCACCTGGCCCACGACACGGCTCTCCGTGGTGCGGGTCGGCGGGGAGAAGCCCCGCGATCTGGTGCTGGTCCGGGGGATCGAGCCGTCGATGCGCTGGCGCTCGTTCTGCAACGAGTTGCTGGGCTTCGCCCACGAACTGGGCGTCGAGATGGTGGTGATCCTGGGCGCGCTGCTCGGCGACACCCCGCACACACGGCCCGTACCGGTGAGCGGTGTCACCTCGGATCCGGATCTGGCCAGGACGATGGACCTGGAGGAGACCCGCTACGAGGGCCCTACCGGCATCGTCGGCATCCTCCAGGAGGCATGCACCCACGCCGGGGTACCGGCCGTGTCGCTGTGGGCCGCCGTGCCGCACTACGTCTCCCAGCCGCCCAACCCGAAGGCGACACTGGCGCTGCTGAACCGGCTCGAGGACCTCATCGGCCTCCGCATCCCGCTCGGCGAACTGGCCGAGGACGCCCGGGCCTGGCAGCTCGGCGTGGACCAACTCGCCTCCGAGGACAGCGAGGTGGCGGAGTACGTGCAGACGCTGGAGGAAGCCAGGGACACCGCCGAGCTGCCGGAGGCGTCCGGCGAGGCCATCGCCCGGGAGTTCGAGCGCTATCTGCGCCGTCGTGACGGCGGCCCCGGGCAGGGGCCGGGCGGTCATGCCACGGAGGCCGGGGACGGCTCGTACCTGCGGGACACCGCGGGCGGGCGGGCGAAGCCGCCGAAGCCGCAGCGCGCCGATCAGGGGACGGACGGGTCCGAGGAGGACGACTCCGCGGCGGCTGGGTCCACCGGACCCACCGGGTCCTCGGGTGCTCCCGAGTCCTCGGAATCGCCCGACTCCCCGGAGTCCTCGGAGGACTGACGTCCCGGAGTCTCCTCGGGGTCTCCTCGTGGCGCTGTGCGCCCCGCCCGCTCATGCGCTCCCGCTCCGGTCCGGCGCAGCAGCACGGGCCGCCGGACTCACGGGGGTCCGCGGGTCGGTCAGCCGCAGCGGAAGCCGGCCGCCGCCGAGTCCGCGCGGTCACCGGACTCCGAGCCGTCGGTGTTCCACGGTGCCGGCGCGCGGCCCCGCCCCGCCGGTGCGGAGGACCCGGCCCGGCACCGGGACCGGACGGCCCCGCCGACCGCCGCCTCCTCCGGCCCCAGTTCTTTCATGGACAGAACAAACGGCCGCCCCCGGACCCGTGACGGGTTCGGGGGCGGCCGGTGCGCGGTTCCCCGGCTGCGTGTCCGGATTACAGGGCGACACCCAGCAGGGCGTCCACGGCGCGCGACACCAGGCCGGGCGCGCCCTCGTCCGTACCGCCCTCGGCACGCTGGGTCTCGGCCCAGCGGTCCACGGCGGCGAGCGCCGCCGGCGCGTCCAGGTCGTCGGCCAGGGCGGCGCGGATCTCCTCCACGAGCGCGTCGGCGGAGGGCCCGTCGGGCCGGGAGACCGCCGCACGCCAGCGCCCGAGGCGCTCCACTGCCTCCTGGAGGATCTCGTCGGTCCACTCCCAGTCGGCACGGTAGTGGTGCGCCAGCAGCGCCAGCCGGATGGCGACCGGGTCCACGCCGTCACGGCGCAGCGCGGAGACGAAGACGAGGTTGCCCTTGGACTTGGACATCTTCTCGCCGTCCAGGGCGACCAGGCCGGCGTGCACATAGGCCTGGGCGAACGGGTGCTCACCGGTGAGGACCTGGGCGTGCGAGGCGCCCATCTCGTGGTGCGGGAAGGCGAGATCGGAGCCGCCGCCCTGCACGTCGAAACCCATGCCGAGGTGGTCGAGGGCGATGGCCACGCACTCGATGTGCCAGCCGGGCCGGCCGCGCCCGAGGCTGCCGCCGTCCCAGCTGGGCTCCCCTTCCCGGGCGGCCATCCACAGCATCGGGTCGAGCGGGTTCTTCTTGCCGACGCGGTCGGGATCGCCGCCGCGCTCCGCGGACAGGGCGCGCATCGCCTCCGCGTCGTAGTGCGACACCCCGCCGAAGTGGGGGTCGGACTCGACGGAGAAGTAGACGTCGCCGTCGAGTTCGTACGCGGCACCCGCGTCCCGGAGCCGCTCGACGAGCGGAACGATTCCCGGGATGGCCTCGACGGCGCCGATGTAGTGCCTCGGGGGCAGCATCCGCAACGCGGTCATGTCCTCGCGGAACAGGGCGGTCTCGCGCTCCGCGAGCTCGGTCCAGTCCTGGCCGTCGCGCTGGGCGCGCTCCAGCAGCGGGTCGTCCACGTCCGTGACGTTCTGGACGTAGTGAACCTGCCGCTTGGTGTCGAGCCACACGCGCTGGACGAGGTCGAACGCGTTGTAGGTCGCCGCGTGACCGATGTGGGTCGCGTCGTACGGGGTGATGCCGCAGACGTAGATACGGGCGACGGGACCGGGGGCGAGGGTGACGCGGCCGCCGGTCGCGGTGTCGTGGATCCGGAGGTCGCGGCCCTTGCCGGGCAGGGCGGGGACCTCGGAAGCGGGCCAGGCATGCATGTCATGAGCGTAACCGGATGCATGTTCCGGATACGAACCGGACGCCCTCTCTTGGCCGGTTAGGCGCTCTTGCGCCTGCCCCGGCCGTGGGATACGGGCTGCGGGTCGGTGCTCCTGCGGGCGCGGGCCGACCGGCACCCGGACGGCCCGGGGGCGGACCGGCGCGTGGGTTCGGCCCCTCGGCGGCCCCGCGACGCCGGCACCCGGCAGACGCACGGCGACGGCACCCGAGGGACCGGGCGGACCGCCCCGAGGGTCCTGGTCCCGCCTGTGCGGTCCCGACCCGCCCCGCGTGCCCTACACGGGCGGCCAGGGGATCGCGGGCCAGTTGCCCGCCGGCTCCGGGTGGTGGGCGCTCGTGCGCAGCGCCCTCACCCGGCCCCGCACGGCGGCCGTCTCACCCGGAGTGATCAGCTCGGACAAGCGCCCGGCCAGCGGTGCCCCCTCGTCCAGGGATGCGTCCAGGGCCTCGAGGACGGCCAGGGCCTCCTCCGTCAGCGGCTCCCCCGCCCAGCCCCACAGCAGGGTCCTCAGCCGGTCATCCACGTGGAACGTGACACCGTGGTCGATCGCGTACAGACGGCCGTCCGCAGCGGGAAGCAGATGCCCGCCCTTGCGGTCGCCGTTGTTGATCACGGCGTCGAGCACCGCGAGCCTGCGCAGCCGGGCGTCGTCCGCGTGCACCAGGAGTGCCGTGCGCCCCTCCCCCACCTCCGCGAGGCCGACCGCCTTCCAGCCGTCCTCCGGTTCGTCGCCGTCGACGAGGGCCAGGAGGGACTGCTCCGGATCGGCCTCGATCCACAGCTGGCACATGCCCTCGCCGTACGGCCCGTCACGGAGCACGGTGGGCGGTACCAGCCCCCATCCGGTGGCCTCGGACAACTCGTAGGCGGCCACCTCGCGCCGGGCCAGCGTGCCGTCGGGGAAGTCCCACAGCGGGCGCTCTCCGGCGACGGGCTTGTAGACGCAGTGCACCTGCCTGCCGTCGAGGGCGACGCTGCAGTACAGCGCGGCGTTGGACGCCTCGCGGATACGGCCGCGCACGGTGATCTCGCCCCGGGTCAGGAGTTCCAGGTGCCCGTCGTGCGCGGTCACGCTCCGCGGCGGTATCCGTTCTGGCGCGGGCATACGTGTCCCTCCGGGTCGAGCGGCAGGCTGCACAGCGGGCAAGGCGGCCGGCCCGCGTTGACGACGTCCAGCGCGCGCTTGGCGAAGGCCCTCGCCTGCGCGCCGGTCAGCCGCACGCGCAGCATCGGCGGACCGTTCTCCTCGTCCTGCAACAGCCGCTCCTCGGCCTCCGCGAGGTCCTCCTCGGAGTCCGCGTCCAGCTCCACCAGGGCCTGGGCCTCGACGATCATGCGCTGTTCCTCGCCGTCCCAGGCCAGCGCCATCGTCCCGACCCGGAACTCCTCCTCGACGGGCGCGTCGAGCGGTGCGGTGTCGGCGATGTCCGTCGGGGCGACGGCCGGGACGGGGGCGTTGCCCCCGGTGCGCCGCACCACCTCGTCGAGCAGTTCGTCGATCCGCTCGGCGAGCGCGGCCACCTGGGTCTTCTCCAGAGCGACGCTGGTCACCCGCCCCCCTGCGGAAGCCTGCAGGAAGAACGTACGACGTCCAGGCAGCCCGACCGTGCCGGCCACGAAACGCTCCGGCGGGTCGTACAGGAACACCTGACGGGTCACGTCCTGCTCCCTTGGAATCAGAGGATCTTCGGTGTCGGAAGCGGGCTTCCGGGGTTCGGCCCGTCCACCCTACTGCGCCCGGCGATCACGGTGCGCCCGCGCCGCCGCCGACCACCGCCGACCCGTCCGCCCCGCCCTCACGGGGCTCGTTCACGTTCTCGCGCGGCCGGAGGGAGTCCAGGTCACCCGTGTCGCCGAGCCTCAGCAGGAACGGCCGCAGACGGGTGTACCGGATCGCGGTCAGCGAGCACGGTTCGACGTGGATCCGCTGGAAGAGGTCGAGGTGCATGCCGAGGGCGTCCGCCACCACGGACTTGATCACGTCGCCGTGGGAGCACATCACGTACAGGGCGTCCTCGCCGTGCTCCCGCTCGATCCGGGCGTTCCAGTCCCGCACGGCGTCGACGGCCCGGCCCTGCATGGCCCGCATCGACTCGCCGCCGGGGAACGCCGCGGCGGACGGGTGCCGCTGGACCACCTCCATCAGCGGCTCCCCGGCCAGTTCCGTCAGCTTGCGGCCGGACCACTCTCCGTAGTGGCACTCGCCGATCCGCTCGTCGCTGTGCAGCGGAAGACCCGGCCGTGCGTCGAGCAGCGGCTGCAGGGTCTCCCGGCAGCGCTGCAACGGACTGGTGACGGCGGCCACCAGGGGGATCGCGGCGAGCCGGGCGGGCAGGGCGGCCGCCTGCGCGGTGCCGCGCTCGTCGAGCGCGATGCCCGGCGTCCAGCCGGCCAGCACCCCCGCGGTGTTGGCGGTGGACCGTCCGTGGCGTACGAGGATCAACGTGGCCATGCCGGCCAGCCTAAGGGCTGTCCCGTGCTCCCCGGCGGGCGCACGACGACGGCCGCGGCACCTCGCACCGCGTTGTCGGACCGACCGAGCACGCCCGGTACGAGGACCACCCTCCGCCGTGCGGTGCATCGCGTCCGACGCCGCGCGCCGCTCCGCCGGTGATGACGGGACAGCCCCGGGACGTGTCCGGGGAGCGGGTGCGTCGTTCGCCGGGAGCGCTCGCCGGGCGGCTCGTCCGGCGCCCCCTCCGGCGCGAAGTGAGCGGTGCGCCCCGACGGTTCGCGCCGCCGACGTGCGCGCGGGGCGCGAGGGCGGAAGAATGCGCGCCGTGATCGTGGACTGCGCCATCTACCGGGACGGCCGCCGGACCGAGGGCCCCGAGGATCTCTCCGACGCGCTGGCACTGGCCCGCACGTCGGGGAACTCATTCCTGTGGATCGGGCTGCACGAGCCGAACGAAGCGGAGTTCGACCGCGTCAGCAGTGAGTTCGGGCTGCATCCGCTGGCGGTCGAGGACGCCCTCAAAGCCCACCAGCGGCCGAAGCTGGAGGTCTACGACGACTCGTTGTTCGTGGTCCTCAAGCCCGTCGTGTACGAGCCGGAGTCGGACACGGTCAGCGCCGACGAGGTGATGGTCTTCGTCGGCGACTGCTTCGTCGTGACGGTGCGGCACGGCGAGGCCGCGCCCCTCGGGGCGGTGCGACGGCGGCTGGAAGCCGACCCGGACGTCCTGCGCCACGGTCCGACGACCGTGCTGTACGCCGTCAGCGACACCGTCGTGGACCACTACATCGAGGTGGCCGCCGAGCTCCAGGTGGATCTGGAGGAGCTGGAGGCCGCCGTCTTCGCGCCCGCCGGCGACACCCGGCACACGGCTGCCAAGATCTACGGCTTCAAGCGGCAGGTACTCGAGTTCCGGCGGGCGACCGGGCCGCTGGCCGCGCCGATGGCCAAGCTCGCCGGTGGGTCGGTGCCCTTCGTGGACGAGCACTCCCAGCCGTTCTTCCGCGACGTCAACGACCATCTCACGCGTGCCAACGAGCAGGTGGACGGACTGGACCGGCTGCTGTCCGACGTGCTGTCCGCCCACCTCGCGCAGACGGGCGTGCGGCAGAACGACGACATGCGCAAGATCTCCGCCTGGGCCGCCATGGCGGCGGTGCCGACGCTGGTCGCCGGCGTCTACGGCATGAACTTCGAGCACATGCCCGAGCTGACCTGGAAGTGGGGCTATCCGGCCGCGATCGCCCTGATGGTCCTCGTGGTCTACGGGCTGCACCGGCTCTTCAAGCGACGCGGCTGGCTCTGAGTGCTGTCCCGCGGTCCCTGTGGGACAGCACTCGGACACGTTGCCCGGTGTGCCCGTGCCGTCGTTCCGGGCCGGCCGCGTGCGGGCGCCCGGAACGATGTGGAGGTCGGCGCCGGAACGCCGCGAGGTCCACCGGCGTCGGCTCCGGGCCCCGCCGGGCCTCAGACGACCGGGGCCGTGGTCGCGGGACCGCCGAGGGCGTCGCGGCGCTCGGGCATCCTGAGCGCGACCATGCGCCGCCAGCCTCCGGCGCGTTCGAAGGCGTACAGGGCGTGGATGCCGCCGGCGAGCACCGCCGACTTGGCCCTGGGCCAGTTCAGGATCCGCCCCATGTGGGACATGACCGCGAGGCTGACGTCCCGGTAGACGGCGATCTCGGTGAGGGCGCACTCGCGCAGGGTGCCCTGGATGGCTCGGCCGTGCCCGGCTCGGGCGAGGCGGAGCAGTTCCTCGTGGCAGTAGGCGAGGTGGTTGTCCTCGTCGTTGCAGATCTGCTTGACGGCCCTGCCGACCTCGGGGTGGTCGCCGAAGAACCGCACCAGCATGTCCATCTGGTCGGCGGCGCGCTGCTCGGTGACCCGGCTGTGGGAGAGGTAGACGACGATGTCCCGCTCGGTGAGCCGCTCGTCGCGGCGCAGCTTCTCGTGCGCCAGCCCGATGCCCTGCTGCTCCAGGAGCATCGTGTAGTCGGTCTCGGGCGGGACGTCGACCGGGGCCAGGCCCCGCTTCCTGAGCAGGGCGTCGAAGATCCGGCCGTGCTTTTCCTCGTCCGCGCCGTGCCGGGTGATCTTCGGCGCGAGCGCCCGCATGGTGTCGGGCACGAGCGCGGCGATACGGCCGTTCTCCCAGCCTCCCTGGGCCTCGCCGCTGGCCGCGATCGAACAGAAGAGCTGGTACGAATCGTCGTTCTCGAGGATTTCCTGGAAAAGGCTTCGGGCCGAGAGCATCACTGCCACCTCCGTGAGGCACCCCGTGGGCGACGGGCGTCCGCAGAGAACGAGTCAAATGCGGACCGGACCGACAGGCAACAGGTGAGCGGGGCGACTCCGCCGAAAGAAGGATCACAGGGGCGCAGCGCCCCCGGCAGGCGCGCGGGGCCTCTCCCCGCCGGCGGCGCACGACGGGCGCGGACCGGTGGCGACGACGCCCGACGCCGGCGTCTCGCCGATGCACCGGGTCCGGGGCGTGACCGAGGACGGGCTGCGGCGTTAGACCTCGTGACGGCCGTGGCGGGGATGACCCCGAGCCCCCACCACGGCCGCAGGCATGTCCGGCGCCGTCCGCGACGGACGGACGGGTGACCGGCGGCCCGTCAGGCGAGTCCGGCGCGCTCCAGGGCCTCGGTGCCCGCCCGCAGGGCGGTCAGCCGCTCGTCCAGGGTGAAGCCGGCCGGGGCGAGGGTCAGGGTGGTCACTCCGGCGGCGGCGTAGGCCCGCATGCGGTCCGCGATCCGGTCCACGGTGCCCAGCAGGGCGGTGGAGTCGATCAGCTCGTGCGGCACGGCCGCCGCCGCTCCGGCCTTGTCCCCGGAGAGGTACTTGTCCTGGATCTCCGCGGCTTCCTTCTCGTAGCCCATGCGCTGGGCCAGTTGGTTGTAGAAGTTCTGCTTGCGGCTGCCCATCCCGCCGACGTAGAGCGCCGTGTACGGGCGGAACGTGTCGGCGAGGGCCCGGACGTCGTCACCGACCGCGAGCGGCACCGTGGGGCAGACGTCGAAGCCGTCCATCGTCTTCCCCGCCTTCTCGCGGCCCGCGCGGATGTACCGGATCGCGGTGTCCTCCAGGTGCTCGGCGGAGGGGAAGATCAGCAGTGCGCCGTCGGCGATCTCACCGGTCTGCTCCAGGTTCTTGGGGCCGATGGCGGCGATGTACAGCGGGATGCGCTCGCGCTCGGGGTGGACGGTGAGCTTGATGGGCTTGCCCGGACCGCCGGGGAGCGGCAGCGTCCAGTGCTCGCCCTCGTACGTCAGGCGCTCGCGGGTCATCGCCTTGCGGACGATCTCGACGTACTCGCGGGTGCGGGCGAGGGGCTTGTCGAACTTGACGCCGTACCAGCCCTCCGACACCTGCGGTCCCGAGACGCCGAGGCCGAGGCGGAACCGCCCGCCGGAGAGCGAGTCCAGGGTGGCGGCGGTCATCGCCGTCATCGCGGGCTGGCGGGCGGGGATCTGGAGGATCGCGGAGCCCACGTCGATGCTCTCGGTCTGGGCGGCGACCCAGGAGAGGACCGTCGGCGCGTCGGAGCCGTACGCTTCGGCGGCCCAGCAGACGTCGTAGCCGAGACGGTCCGCCTCCTGGGCGACGGCGAGGTTGTCGCCGTCCATGCCCGCGCCCCAGTAGCCGAGGTTGATGCCCAGCCGCATACCGCTCCCCTTTACCGCTCCGTGTGCTTCGGATGTGCCGATTTACCGACGAGTAACGTCCTTGTCGCGGACTCTAGCGCGGGGAACGGCGTCGCGTCAGGGGTGGTCCGGTGGCGGCTTCGCGGGCGAGTTGTCCACAGGGTCGCTCCGGGTGGGGCCGTGGCCAGTAATCTCGCGCCATGGAGCAGAGGCAACTCGGCCGTACCGGCCTGCGCGTGTCCCGGATCGGGCTCGGCACCCTCACCTGGGGGCGGGACACCGGCGAGCACGACGCTGCCGACCAGTTGAAGGCCTTCTGGGACGCGGGCGGCACGCTGGTCGACACGGCGGACGTGTACGGCGGCGGAGAGGCGGAGTACCTGCTCGGCCGCCTGGTGGAGCGGCTGGTACCGCGGCGCGATCTGGTCATCGCCACGAAGGCCGGCAGCGTGCTCGATCCCGCGCGGCGGTTCGACGGCTCGCGCGGTCATCTGCTGACGGCCCTGGACGCCTCGCTGGAGCGGCTGGGCACCGACCACGTGGACCTGTGGCAGGTGCACGGCTTCGACCCGCACACACCGCTGGAGGAGACGCTCCAGGCGCTCGACATCGCGGTGAACAGCGGCCGTGCGCGCTACGCGGGGGTGTCGGGCTTCTGCGGCTGGCAGCTCGCGAAGGCCGCCACGTGGCAGCTGGCCGTGCCGGGCACACGGACCCGTCTCGCCGGCACGCAGATGGAGTACTCGCTGCTGCAGCGCGGCGTCGAGCGGGAGGTGCTGCCCGCGGCGCGGGACCTCGGCGTGGGGCTGCTGCCGTCGTCCCCGCTGGGCCGCGGGGTGCTCACGGGCAAGTATCGGCACGCGACGCCCGCGGACTCGCGCGGGGCGTCGGAGCAGCTGGCCGCCTTCGTGGAGCCGTACCTGGACGAGTCGGCGACGCGCATCGTGGACGCGGTCGTCACGGCGGCGGACGGGCTGGCGACGACTCCGCTCGAAGTGGCGCTCGCCTGGGTCCGCGACCGGCCGGGCGTGGTGGCGCCGATCGTCGGCGCCCGCAGCGCGCAGCAGCTCACTCAGGCGTTGTCAGTGGAGGGCCTTAGTCTTCCTGACGAGATCTGCCGGGCGCTGGACGACGTTTCGGCGCCCGTGCACCGCTATCCCGATCAGGACTGGAGCACGCTGTGACTGCGCTTCCCGGGGCGAGCCCCGGCACCCCCGCCGAGGACCACGCGTCCGAGGACCACGCGTCCGAGGACCACGCGTCCGGGGACTCAGGTCCGGGGACTCCCGTCACCGCGGAACGGCCGGGTGCCGGGACCGAGCCGGAACGGGTGCCCGGTGCCGCGGCGGACGGCGGGGACGGGCCTCGGCCCGACGAGGCGGCGGACGGCGAAGGAAGCGCTGAGGGCTCCTCCGCCGAGGAGCCCCCCGGGGCCGGGGGCGCCGTCGACGGAGAGGCCGGGGTGTCCGAGGCCCAGGCGGAGCTGGCCGCGCAGCGGGAGCTGCGGTCACGGATCGAGAAGCGCAAGGCCGAGAAGGCCGGGCCGATCGCGGCCGGCGGGAAGCTGAGCGGTACCGCGGCCGATCTGCTGGCGGCGGTGCGGGCCGTGGAGAGCGGCGCCGAACCGTCGGGCAGCACGCCGGCCTCGTCCTTCGAGGCACCCGCCGCGCCGAGGAGGCCGGCTCCGACGTCGGTGGCCGGGCAGGGGCGGCCGGTGGTACCGGCGCCGTCCGGGCCGGCACGGCCGCAGGTCGGCCCGGGCTCGGTGGCGGCCGTGCTGGAGGTCCTGGTGGAGGGCGGTGCGCCGGAGGGCCTGGCCGCGCGGGTCGCCGCGGTGCTCGGTGAGCAGGCCGCCGACGCGCTCCGGGAGGACCCCTGGCGGCTGCTGGCGGTGCCCGGGGTGCAGCCGGAGCAGGCGGACGGTTTCGCCCGGGCCCTGCTGGGCGCGGAGTGCCGGCCGGACGACGGCCGGCGGGCCGCGGCCCTGGTCGGCTGGCTGCTGGAGCGGGCCGCGCTCCGGGGTCACACGGCTCAGGACTCCGCGGCGGTGCGTGCGGCGCTCGCCGGACACTCGGTGCCGGACCCGGACGAGGCCGTGCGGCACGCCGTCGCCGAGGGGGTCGTGCTGGTCTTCCAGGACGGCGTCGACGACGGGGAGCCGGGGGAGGTCGTGGGCCCCGCCGGGCCCGAGGAGCACGGGGCGCCGGAGGCCGGGGAG
Organism: Streptomyces sp. NPDC049887; assembly: GCF_040656535.1. NCBI lineage: Bacteria > Bacillati > Actinomycetota > Actinomycetes > Kitasatosporales > Streptomycetaceae > Streptomyces > Streptomyces sp. NPDC049887. Next base: position 265,028 of record NZ_JBFAMM010000003.1, read on the forward strand.
GACTCCGGGCCGCCGGAACCGGTCCCGGTGCTGCTGGGCCTGGACCGGTACGCCCTGGCGGAGGAGAGCCTCGCCGACGGTCTGGCCCGGCTGGTCAGGACCGCGCAGCCGACGTCCTGGGAGGAGGCCGCCGGGGCCGCCGGGACACCGTCGGCCTCTGAGCTGGTGCGCGCCGCCGCCGGGCACGGCCTGGTCGCGCACACGGGTGGCGAGGCGGCCCGCGCCGAGCCGGCCGCGCTGGTGGAGGCCGCCCGCGCCCTCGGTCTGCGGGCGGTCGCCGCCGCGCACAGCGAGAACGGCCGGCGCGGGCCGGCTGCCGGCGCGGTGACCGTACAGGGGCTGCTCTCCGGCGCCGAGGGCCCCGGCCGGGACGAGGACGGGACGCTGGCCGTGGATCTGCTCGCGGTCCTCGACGCGCCGCAGCTCGACGTCGAGACCGCGGCCGTGCTGGTGGAGTCCTTGCCGGACGGCTGCCGGCTGGTGCTGAGCGGGGACCCGGGCGTGCTGTGGTCGGCGGGTGCGGGTCGGGTGTTCGCTGACGTACTGGCCGCCCGCGTGTGCCCGGTCGTCGCCTCCCGCACGCCCGATCCCGGGCCACTGGGCGAGCTGGTGTCCGGGATCGGTGTCGGCGAACTCACCCCGGTCGAGGCCCCCGGCAAGGAGGTCGTGATCGTTCCGGTGCGGGACGCCGGCGAGGCCGTTCACCGTACGGTCCAGCTGGTCGCCGACTCGGTGCCGAGGGCGATCGGGGTGCCGTCGGCCGACACCCAGGTCATCACGGTCGGCCACGGCGGTTCCGCGGGCACGAGGGCGCTCAACGCCGCCCTGAAGGAGCGGTTCAACCCCGGACCCGGCCGATTCGGCGGTTTCGACCCGGCCGACCGCGTCGCCTACGCCCCGGCCCCCGGACGGACCCTGACCGGCACGGTGGTCTCGGCGGACGCGGAGGGGCTGCGCCTCGACTGCCAGGGCACCGCCGTCCTCGTCGCCAGGGACCTCGTGGAGTCGACGCTCCGGCACGGCTGGGCGCTCACGGCGCACCAGGCGGCCGGAATGCGCTGGCCCGCGGTCGTCGTGGTGCTGCCGGGGGACGCTGCACAGGGGCTCAGCCGCCCCTGGGTCTACACGGCGTTCAGCCGCGGGGAGCGCCATCTGTCCGTGGTCCACGGAGTGGAGCAGGCCCTGCCGCGAGCGGTTGCCGAGATCCCGTCCGAGGACCGGACGACCCGGCTGCGCCCGCTACTGGAGAGCCTGCTCGCGCCGGGCGCCGAGGCCGCCGGCGCCTGAGCGGACTCGGCGCTGCGACGCGGTGCGATACGGAGCGGCGCCCCGGCGATGGAGCTCACCCGGGTATCAGCGACCGCCCCACCGGGCACCGCCGCCGCGCCCGCACGCCCCCGTACGCACCCGGGCGCGGGGTTCCCTCACCCGGGTGCTCCGCACGGCGCCACGAGGCCCCGTCCCGAAAACGGACGGCACCCCCGCGGCCCGTGCGCGGTGTCCCTCTCGCTGCCGGGCGCGCCGGCACGACGGCGCCCGGGTGAGCCTCGGCCGGCGGCCGAGCACCGCCGTGAACGGCCTCGCGGAGGGAGGTCGGAAGGGGGACGGGGCACCCTGGCGCGCGCCGTGACCGCCCGGCCGCGGACACGGGCGGCCGCCGGCCCGGCTTCCGCCCGCGCCGCACGGTGCGACCCGCACGGAGACGGGCGATCTCCGCGCGGGGCCTCGCGCCGGGCGGTTCCGCCTACGCGGAGTGGAGGTCGTCCAGGTCCTCCTCGTCGAAGACGGCACTGACGTCGAAGCGGCAGACGACGCGCTCCGGGTCCGCCTGGTCGAAGGGCGTGCTGAGCCATTCGCCGGGCTCGGGGAGTTCGTCGGCGGCGGAGACCCACAGGGTGGAGTCGCCCTCCTCCAGACCGAACTCCTTGTGCCGCGACGCGATCTCGTCCGGCTCGAACTCGCCGAACAGTACCCCCAACGCGGCGTGCACGCTCGCCCCCACGACCGCCGCGGACCCGTCGTCCGCGGTCTCGTCCCGGTCGAGATCCGCGACCCGCTGGGCCTGTGCGAGCAGCCGCTGAGGCTCCACGACGGCGTAGTCGCGGCGGATGAGAACACTCAGCGCGTTCGGTTCGTCCGGTCCCGTGTACGGCGGCATCGAGTCGTCCGCACCGGGGATCTCGAAGGGGGTGACCTCGTCGTAGCGGTCGTACAGCCGCTCGTCGTACGCCTCGGCCGCGGCGGCAAGGGCGTTGAAGGCCGCGTACACCGCCGGGTCGTCCTCTCCCGTGCGGCGTTCGACCGCTTCGAGGTGGCGGTCCAGCGCGGCTTTGACCGCTTCGGCGGCGGCGCGGACCTCGGCAGCCGTGGGCTGCGCAGGAGCGGATGCATCAGACATAGTGCAGACGCTATCCGTACTCGGCCCGTGCCCGCACAATAGATGCGATGCCGGAATACGAATTTGTCGACGTGTACGTGCCTCGCGGGATCTCTCGCGAGGAGGCCACCCGTCTGCTGACCGACCATGCCGAATACGGACACTGGGAGTTGGACAGGCTGACTCTCCTCCGTGACGGCAGCCGCCGCGTGCGGCTCCGCCGTCGCATCATCCGTCAGGTGCGCGCCACTTGGTGAGCGTCCGCCGCACGAAGGACGGAGCGGGCCCGCGGTCGCGGGTCCGCTCCGTTGTGCCATCGTGCCGTCACACGGAGGCACGGGCCTTGCGGTAGAGGAGCGCTCCGCCGAGCAGCAGGCCGGCGGCCGCGGATGCCCCCAGACCGAGCGTGCCGGCCCCGGTCCGGGCGAGCTCCTCGGTGGCGTTGGGCGGTGTGACGGTGTTGGCACCCGGCGTGTTCGGAGCGGTGGGCTCACCCGGCGTACCCGGCTCACCCGGCGTACCCGGCTCACCCGGCGTACCCGGCTCGCCCGGCGTACCCGGCTCACCGGGCGTCCCGGGCTCCCCCGGTTCTCCGGGCTCACCAGGCTCCCCGGGCTCACCAGGCTCCCCGGGCTCTCCCGGCTCCCCCGGGTTCCCGCCGCCGTTGCCGCACTCGTTGCCGAACGCGCCGTTGCCGAGGCCGCCGATCGTCACGCTGTTGCCGCAGGCGTTCACGGGCACGTGGACGGGCACCTGGACGGTGTTGCCGGAGCCGACGCCGGGAGAGTTCGACGTGGCGCCCTCGGCGTGGGCGCCGCCGTCGCCGTCGTCCCCCGAGGTGTTGGCGCAGCCGTTGCCGAACGCCGGGTTCAGCGCGCCGATGACGTTGACGGTGTTGCCGCAGACGTTGACCGGGACATGGACCGGCACCTGGACCGTGTTCCCGGAGAGCACGCCCGGGGAGTCGGAGGCGCCGCCGTGGGCCCCCGCGCCACCGTGCGCGTGTGCGTGGCCGCCGCCGAGGACGAGCACGCCGCCCGCGGCCGCCACGGTGATCAGGCCCTTGCGCGTGACCTGTCGCATAGCTGGTTCCTGCCTTCTGACGTCAGGACTGCCCCGGGCACCGTGCCCGGGAGCGGGGTGAATGCAGGCGGCCCCGAAGCGCACGGCGTGCACTTCGGGGCCGCCGGGTCAGACCCTCACAGGGGCGAGACGCAACGTCAGTCGTTGACGCAGACGTTGCCGAAGGCCGGGTTCAGCAGACCGATCACGGAGATCGTGTTGCCACAGACGTTCACCGGCACGTGGACGGGTGCCTGCACGACGTTGCCCGAAAGCACGCCGGGGGAGTTCACGGCGGCGCCCTGGGCACCCGAATCGGCGACGGCCATGCCCGCACCCGCGAGAACCAGACCACCAGTGGCAGCCGCAGCAGCGACGACCTTCTTGATCATTATTCCTCCTAGTTGGCAATGCGATCCCAACTGCGGACCGCACACCTGTAACGAGGAGGGGTTAATGGGGCTACTAGCCTATGAGCCCATTCACCCTTTTCAGTCAAATACGCACGCGCGGACGAATGTTGCAGCCCCGCCTCCGCACGGCGGGCCCGCCCGGCCCGCGCCGGGTGACGCAGCAGGGCCCCGCAGTGCCGCGAGGCCCTGCCCTCGTCCCCGGCGGGCCCGGTCCTCGTCGACTCAGCTCGCGTCCAGGAAACGGTCCAGCACCCGTACGCCGAACTTCAGGCCGTCCACCGGCACGCGCTCGTCCACCCCGTGGAACATCCCGGCGAAGTCCAGCTCCGGCGGCAGCTTCAGCGGCGCGAAACCGAAGCAGCGGATGCCGAGGTCGTCGAAGGACTTGGCGTCGGTACCGCCGGAGAGCATGTACGGCACGGCCCGGGCGATCGGGTCCTCGGCGCGCAGCGCCGCCTGCATGGCGTCCACGAGGCCGCCGTCGAAGCTCGTCTCCAGCGCCTTGTCGGCGTGGACGTCCTCGCGGCGGACCCGGGGGCCGAGGAGCCGGTCGAGGTCGGCGAGGAACTCCTCCTCGTAGCCGGGCAGGAAGCGCCCGTCCACGTGCGCGGTCGCCTGCCCCGGGATGACGTTCACCTTGTAGCCGGCGCCGAGCATGGTGGGCGCGGCGGAGTTGCGGAGCGTGGCCCCGATCATCTTGGCGATACCGCCCAGCTTGGCGAGGGTCGCCTCCATGTCCTCGGGATCGAGCGGGGTGCCCAGCGCGTCCGACAACTCGTCCAGGAAGGACCGCACGGTCTTGGTCACCCGCACCGGCCAGGTGTGGCGGCCGAGCCGGCCGACGGCCTCGCAGAGCTCGGTGATGGCGTTGTCGTGGTTGGTCATGGACCCGTGGCCGGCGGTGCCCTCGACCGTGAGCCGCATCCAGTGCATGCCCTTCTGGGCCGTCTCGACGAGGTAGAGCCGCAGGTTCTCGTTGACGGTGAAGGAGAAGCCGCCGACCTCGCCGATCGCCTCGGTGACCCCCTCGAAGAGGTCGGGATGGTTGTCGACGAGGTGCCGGGCGCCGTACGTGCCGCCCGCCTCCTCGTCCGCGAGGAACGCCAGCACCACGTCGCGCGGGGGCCGGCGGCCGCTGCGCAGCCGGTCGCGCACGACGGCGAGGGTCATCGCGTCCATGTCCTTCATGTCGACCGCACCCCGGCCCCAGACGCAGCCGTCGGCGATCTCCCCGGAGAAGGGGTGGTGGGTCCAGTCGTCGGCGTTGGCCGGAACGACGTCGGTGTGGCCGTGGATGAGCAGTGCGGGGCGGGAGGGGTCCTCGCCCTCGATCCGGGCCACGGTGGAGGCCCTGCCCGGGTGCGACTCGATGATCCTGGGCTCCAGACCGACCTCGGCGAGCTTCTCCGCCACGTACTCGGCGGCCGCCCGCTCACCAGGACCCGAGTGGTCGCCGTAGTTGCTGGTGTCGATCCGGATCAGATCGCGACAGAGGTCGACGACCTCGTCCTCGCCGGAGACCTTCCGGGCGGTGTCCGTCTCGCTCACGCTGATTCCTCCCGCTGTCGCTCTCGTGGTCCCCCACATCCTCCCCCGCCCGGGGCCGCGCCCCAAGGGCGGCCGCCCGGCGACACACGCCCGTCACCGACGGCGGCCGGGTGCCGGGGACGGGGCGTGATCGAGCACCCCCGAATGTTTGCTATGGTTTTCCACGTCGGAACGGCCCGGGGCCGGGAGACAGACACCTTGTCCGGGTGGCGGAATGGCAGACGCGCTAGCTTGAGGTGCTAGTGCCCTTTATCGGGCGTGGGGGTTCAAGTCCCCCCTCGGACACCACCAGAGAACCCCAGCTCAGCTGGGGTTTTTTGTTTGTGCCGGTCTGGCGCACCGGCCGGTACGGGGACGAGGTGAGGAGCTGTGGGACGCGGACGGCGGTCGGCGCCGATGGCCCCGCTGCCGCAGCGGGACGGGATCGACCCGGTGCGGCTGCGGCTTCCCGAGGACCCGGACGGCGTCTGGCCCACGGTGCGGGACCATCTCGTCCACCGGTTCGCCGGGGCGGTCGGCGCCGGGCGGGTGGACGCCATGCTGCGGGACGGACGCTTCGTCGGCACGGACGGCCCGGTCGCCCCGGAAGAGCCGTACACCGCCGGACGGTACGTGTGGTTCCACCGCGACTTCGCGCCCGAGACACCGGTGCCGTTCGAGATCGGGATCGTCCACCGCGACGAACGGATGGTGATCGCCGACAAGCCGCACTTCCTGGCGACGACACCGCGCGGCAGCCACGTGACGGAGACCGCGCTGGCCCGGCTGCGGCGCGACCTGGGGCTGCCCGGGCTCCAGCCGGCGCATCGGCTGGACCGGCTCACCGCGGGGCTCGTGCTGTTCGTCGTGCGGCCCGGTGACCGCGGCGCGTACCAGACGCTGTTCCGAGACCGCCGGGTGCGCAAGGAGTACGAGGCGGTGGCCCGGTACGCACCGGAGGTCGCGCTGCCCGTCACCGTACGGAGCCGCATCGAGAAGGAACGCGGGGTGCCCGCGGCACGGGAGGTGCCGGGTGAGCCCAACAGCGAGAGCCGGGTCGAGCTGCTGGACCGGAGGGGTGGGCTGGGCCGGTACCGGCTGATGCCGGCCACCGGCCGCACCCATCAGCTGCGGGTGCACATGAGCGGGCTGGGGCTGCCGATCCTGAACGACCCGCTCTACCCCGCGGTGCTCCCGCCCGTGGGGCCGGAGGACTTCTCTCGTCCGCTGCAACTGCTCGCACGGACATTGGAGTTCACCGACCCCGTCACCGGGGAGCCGTGCCGCTTCACCAGCCGCCGGCGACTCGCTCAGTGGCCGCGGTCGATCCACTCCTGAAGGTGCGGCGCCTCCACGCCGATCGTGGTCGTCTCTCCGTGACCGGGCCGGACCAACGTCTCCGGGGGGAGCGTGAGAAGCCGGTTTCGGACCGAGTCGATGATCGTCGGGAAGTCGGAGAACGACCGGCCGGTCGCTCCCGGGCCGCCCTGGAACAGGGTGTCCCCGGTGAGAACGGTGACCAGCTCGGGAGCGTGGAGGCAGATCGCGCCGGGCGCGTGACCGGGGGTGTGCAGGACGGTCAGCCGAGTGCCGGCGACGGTCAGGGTCCGACCGTCGGCGAGCTCGCCGTCGGGGGCCCGGCCGGGATGGGTCTGCTTCCACAGCGGGAGGTCGTCCGGGTGCAGCAGGACCGGCGCGCCGGTGGCCTCCGCGAGCGCCGGGGCCGCGTCGATGTGGTCGTTGTGCGCGTGGGTGCAGACGATGGCGCGCAGCGTCCGGCCGCCCAGGGCGGCGGCGATGGCGTCGGCGTCGTGGGCCGCGTCGACGACGATCGCCTCCTCGTCGTCGCCGACGATCCAGACGTTGTTGTCGACCTCCCAGGTGCCTCCGTCGAGGGAGAAGGTGCCGGAGGTGACGAGGTGGTCGATGCGGGCGGTCACAGGACCACCACCGAGCGCAGCACGTCGCCGGCGTGCATGCGGGCGAAGGCCTTCTCCACGTCGCCGAGTCCGATGGTCTCCGTGACGAACGCGTCGAGGTCGATCCGGCCCTGGAGGTGCAGGTCGACGAGCGTGGGGAAGTCGCGGGAGGGCAGACAGTCGCCGTACCAGGAGGACTTGAGCGCGCCGCCCCGGCCGAAGACGTCGAGGAGCGGCAGCTCCAGTTTCATGTCGGGGGTGGGGACGCCGACGAGGACGACTGTGCCGGCGAGGTCGCGGGCGTAGAACGCCTGCCGGTACGTCTCGGGCCGGCCGACGGCGTCGATCACGACGTCCGCGCCGAAGCCGTCCGTGAGCTCGCGGATGGCTTCCACGGGGTCCCCGGTACGGGAGTTGACGGTGTGGGTGGCGCCCATCGTCCTTGCGGTCTCGAGCTTCCGGTCGTCGACGTCGACGGCGATGATCCGGGTCGCCCCGGCCAGTCGTGCGCCCACGACGGCCCCGTCGCCGACACCGCCGCAGCCGATGACGGCCACGGAGTCCCCCCGGCCCACCTGACCTGTGTTGACGGCGGCGCCGATGCCGGCCATCACGCCGCAGCCGAGCAGGCCCGCCGCGGCCGGGGAGATCGCCGGGTCGACCCTGGTGCACTGGCCGGCGGCGACGAGGGTCTTCTCGGCGAACGCGCCGATGCCCAGGGCGGGCGACAGTTCGGTGCCGTCCGTGAGGGTCATCTTCTGCCGGGCGTTGTGGGTGTCGAAGCAGTACCAGGGGCGCCCTCGCCGGCAGGCGCGGCAGTGGCCGCACACGGCCCGCCAGTTGAGGATCACGTAGTCGCCCGGTACGACCTCGGTCACGCCCTCGCCGACCGACTCGACGACGCCGGCCGCCTCGTGACCGAGGAGGAACGGGAAGTCGTCGTTGATCCCGCCCTCCTTGTAGTGCAGATCGGTGTGGCAGACCCCGCACGCCTGCACCTTCACGACGGCTTCCCCCGGGCCCGGGTCGGGAACGACGATCGTCTCGACCCGTACCGGCTCGTTCTTCCCCGGTGCGACCACACCTTGCACCTGCTGCGGCATTGCTGGACCTGCCCTTCGTCGCGCAGTGGACGTCGCCACCCACTATGGCGTGCGGCGGGGGTGGTCCGTGCGCGCCGTGCGCCGAAAGGCGCCTCCTCGTCCGGAACCCGGGTGACCGGCGTCGGGAACGGTCCGGCCGGGAGGGGACCGGACCGCCACCTGCGTGCTCCCGGGCACGGCGAGGCCCCGCCGGTTCGGGCGGGGCCTCGTCCGGGTGGTGCCCTGCGGCCGTGGGGGCGTCAGACGGACCGGCGCTCGGCGGCGATGCGCCGTACCCGGTTGCGGACCGTGAACCAGCCGCCGACGAGGGCGAGCGCGATCAGCGGCAGGCAGTTGACGGTGGTGCGGCTGATCCCGCCGTCCATCCACATGAGGACCAGGACGGAGGCGAGGAAGACCAGCGTGGCGATCTGGGTCCAGGGGGCCCAGGGCAGCCGGTAGGACGGGCGGGTGAGCCGGCCTTCCTTGGAGCGGTTCACGAACAGCAGCGAGCAGACCATGATCATGCCCCAGGTGCCGATGATGCCGATCGACGCGAAGTTCAGCACCAGTTCGAAGGCGTCACCCGGCATCACGTAGTTCAGGAAGACGCCGAGGATGCCGAAGCCCGCGGTGAGCAGGATGCCGCCGTAGGGGACGCCGCCCTTGTTCATCACGCCGGTGAACCTCGGCGCGGAACCCGAGATCGACATCGAGCGCAGGATCCGGCCGGTGGAGTAGAGGCCGGAGTTCAGGCTGGAGAGCGCGGCGGTGAGCACCACGAGGTTCATGATGCTCGCGGCGCCGGGGATGCCGAGCTTGTTGAAGACGGTCACGAAGGGGCTCTGGTCGCCGGTGAAGGCCGTGTACGGCAGCAGCAGGGAGAGCAGCACCACGGAGCCGACGTAGAACAGGGCGACGCGCCACATGATCGAGTTGATCGCCTTCGGCATGATCTTCTCGGGGTTCTCGGTCTCACCGGCGGCGACGCCGCACAGTTCGACGGAGGCGTAGGCGAAGACGACTCCCTGGATGAGCAGCAGCATCGGCATGACGCCGGTGGGGAAGATGCCGCCGTTGTCCGCGATGGTGGACAGACCCGGGGTGTGTCCGCCGACCTCGTGCTGGGTGACGACGAGGAAGATGCCGATGAGCATGAAGAGCACCAGCGCGCCGACCTTGATGATCGCGAACCAGAACTCCATCTCGCCGAAGTACTTCACCGAGATCAGGTTGGCGGTGAGGACGACGGCGAGGGCGATCAGCGCGAGCACCCACTGCGGGACGTCGCTGAACGCCGACCAGTAGTGGGCGAAGACCGCGGCCGCGGTGATGTCCGCGATGGCGGTGGTCGACCAGTTGAGGAAGTAGAGCCAGCCCGCGGTGTAGGCGCCCTTCTCGCCCATGAACTCACGGGCGTAGGAGACGAACGCACCGGAGGAGGGCCGGTAGAGGACCAGCTCGCCGAGCGCGCGGACGACGAAGAACGCGAAGACGCCGCAGAGGGCGTACGCGATGAAGAGCGAGGGGCCGGCGCTGGCCATCCGGCCACCCGCACCGAGGAAGAGGCCCGTACCGATCGCGCCGCCGATGGCGATCATGTTGATGTGCCGCGACTTGAGGTCCTTGCGGTACCCGGCGTCTCCGGCGTCGACGTGGGGGGTGCCGGTGGCCGGGGTGCCGGCCACCGGCGTGTCGGCCGCAGTCATGGTGCGGTCACTCATGTAGGTGTTCGCCTTCGTGAGGGGGGTGTGCGGTACCGGAATTCCTCCGGCGGCCTTCCCGCGGTGCGGAGTGGTCACCGCGGCGAGGCAGGGCGGGCGCAGACGGCCCAACACCACATGATCACGGCAACCCTGGGATTTTGGCAGTGGCGAACCTCACTCAGATACAAATCTGAGGTATTTCAGAGGTTTCGCCAAGGCTAGGCAAGGATGCGCTATCTCGCCGCGACCTGCGGACCCCCTCAGGGAGCGAGCACGTCCAGTTCCTGGAGTGCCCCGACGGCGATCTCCCGGGTCAGCCGCTCGGCGCGGTCGGCGTCGCCTTCGCGAACGGCTTCGGCGACCCGGACATGGAGGGTGACGGCGGCCGGGTCCGGGTCCTCGAACATCACCTGGTGGTGGGTGCGGCCGGTCAGCACCTCGGCCACGACGTCGCCGAGGCGGGCGAACATCTCGTTGCCGGAGGCGTTGAGGACGATGCGGTGGAACGCGATGTCGTGCTTGAGGTAACCCTCCAGCTGGTGGCCGCGGGAGGTGGCGACCATGCCGAGGGCGCACTCGGTGAGCGCGGCACACTGGCCGGCGGTGGCATGGCGGGCGGCGAGCCCGGCGGCGACCGGCTCGACGGCGGAGCGCAGCACGGTCAGCGAGCGCAACTGGCGGGGCCGGTCGGCGCCGGCGAGCCGCCAGCGGATGACGCGCGGGTCGTAGACGTTCCACTCGTCGGCCGGCCGGACGGTCACCCCCACGCGGCGCCGGGACTCGACGAGGTGCATCGACTCCAGCACCCGGACCACTTCACGGACCACGGTGCGCGAGACGTCGAAACGCCGGGCCACCTCGTCGGTGCGCAACACGCTCGCGGGCGGATACTCGCCCGCGGTGATCGCCAGGCCGAGGCTGTCCAGAACGTGGGTGTGCAGCCCGTGGCCCTCTGTGGTCATGACCCAAGGGTACGGGGGGCGAATCCCGGCAGAAAAAGTATGACGTTTACATCTCAGACTCTTGAATACGTCGTACCTAATAGGTTTCAGTAGCCCACGGCCCGGTGTCCGACCGACGTCCGGGCCGATGTCGACGAGGACAGCGAGGCACCTATGAGCACCCCCCACGTCGTAGTGGTGATGGGCGTGGCAGGGACCGGCAAGACCACCATCGGTCCCCTGATCGCCGAGGCACTGGGCGTTCCCTACGCCGAGGGCGACGACTTCCATCCCGCGGACAACATCGCCAAGATGTCCGCCGGCATCCCGCTGAGCGACGCCGACCGCGAACCCTGGCTGGACGCCATCGGCCGCTGGGCGCACGGCAGGGCCGGCCTCGGCGGTGTCGTCGGCTGCTCCGCGCTCAAGCGGATCTACCGGGACCGGCTGCGTACCGCCGCACCGGACGTCGAGTTCCTCCATCTGACCGGCGACCGCGCGCTGATCGAGCGCCGGATGGCCGAGCGCCGGGGCCACTTCATGCCCACCGCGCTGCTCGACTCGCAGTTCGCCACCCTGCAACCGCTGCAGGACGACGAGGCCGGCGTCGCCGTCGACGTCTCCGGCTCCCCCCAGGAAATCACCGAGCGGGCCGTCGCCGCGCTGCGCCGGCTCGAGGACTGAGGAATCACCGTGACCCGTCTCAGCGTCGAGATGCTGGCAGCGGACGCCACCGAACCGATATCCGCGGCGGGCGACGCGCAGCTCGGCATGGCCGTGCTCGCCGGCATCGCCGTCATCGTCGTGCTCATCACCCGCTTCAAACTGCACGCCTTCCTGGCACTGACGATCGGCTCGCTGGCGCTGGGCGCCCTCGCCGGCGCTCCGCTGGGCAAGACGATCGTGTCGTTCACCACCGGACTGGGCACCACCGTCGCCGGTGTCGGCGTGCTGATCGCGCTGGGCGCGATCCTCGGCAAACTGCTCGCCGACTCCGGCGGCGCCGACGAGATCGTCGACACGATCCTCGCCAGGGCCGGCGGCCGGGCGATGCCGTGGGCGATGGTCCTGATCGCCTCGGTCATCGGCCTGCCCCTGTTCTTCGAGGTCGGCATCGTCCTGCTGATCCCCGTGGTGCTGATGGTCGCCAAGCGCGGCAACTACTCGCTGATGCGGATCGGCATCCCGGCCCTCGCCGGACTCTCCGTGATGCACGGCCTCGTCCCGCCCCACCCCGGCCCGCTCGTGGCGATCGACGCGATCGGCGCCAACCTGGGCGTCACCCTGGCCCTCGGCCTCGTCGTCGCGATACCCACCGTCGTCGTCGCCGGTCCGCTGTTCTCCAGGTACGCGGCCCGCTGGGTGGACATCGAGGCGCCCGAGGGCATGATCCCGCAGCGGGCGACCGAGGACCTGGAGAAGCGCCCGAGCTTCGGCGCCACGGTCTCCACCGTGCTGCTGCCGGTCGTTCTGATGATGTCCCACGCGCTGGTGGAGATCGTCGTCGACGACCCCGGGAACCCGCTCCAGCGGGTGACCGCCGTCATCGGCTCCCCGCTGATCGCCCTGCTCGCCGCCGTGATCGTCGGCATGTTCACACTGGGCCGCGCCGCCGGCTTCTCCAAGGAGCGGATCGGCACCACCGTCGAGAAGTCGCTCGCCCCGATCGCGGGCGTGCTGCTCATCGTCGGCGCGGGCGGTGGTTTCAAGACCACGCTGATCGACATCGGCGTCGGCCGGATGATCCTGGACTTCTCCGAGAACTGGGCCGTCCCCACCCTGCTGCTGGCCTGGCTGATCGCGGTGGCGATCCGGCTGGCGACGGGTTCCGCGACCGTGGCGACGATCTCCGCGGCCGGTCTGGTCGCCCCGCTCGCCGCGGACATGGGCACCGCGGAGGCGGCCCTGCTCGTGCTCGCCATCGGTGCCGGCTCGCTCTTCTTCAGCCATGTCAACGACGCCGGATTCTGGCTGGTGAAGGAGTACTTCGGGATGAACGTCGGCCAGACGGTGAAGACCTGGTCGGTGATGGAGACCATCATCTCGGTCGTCGGCCTCGTCTTCGTGCTGCTGCTGTCCCTCGTGCTGTAGCCGCGGTCAGTCCCGGTCGTGGTCCCACAGCGGGTGCTCCCGGCGGGCCCACGGACGCTCGACCGACCCGGTGCGCATGCCACGGCGTGCCTCCGGGTCGGCGAGCGCCATCCTGATGTGCCCGATCAGTACGACTCCGATGGTGAGCGCCAGCCAGTCGTGGACGAACGTCGCGCCGTTGCGCCAGACCAGCGGGGCGAGATGCGTGAACCACATCAGCAGCCCGGTGCCGAGCATCACCAGCACCGCGCCCGCGATCCACGCGGCGTACAGCTTCTGCCCGGCGTTGAACTTCCCGGCGGGGCGCTCCCCGGGACCGCGCCGGCGGCGCAGCACGGCCCGCAGCCAGGTGCGGTCATGCGACCCGAAGCGGTTCAGCCGCCGCAGGTCCTTGCGGAACGCGCGGGAGCCCAGACCCAGCAGGAACGGCACCGGGAGCAGCAGTCCCGACCACTCGTGCAGGGTCACCACGAGTGCGCGCCGGCCGACGAGTTCGGCGAGTGCGGGCACGTAGAGACAGGCGGCCGTGGCGACGCACAGCAGCATCAGCGCGGCCGTGGCCCGGTGCACCATGCGCTCGGCGGTGCCGAACCTCCTGACGCGGCCGGGGGGTTCAGGCGGTGGGGGCGTCGTCGCGGCCGTTCGACCGGCCGACCCAGGCGTCGATGTCATAGCCTCGCTCCTCCCAGTACCCGGGGCGCACGTCACGGGTCAGGGAGATCCCGGAGAGCCATTTCGCGGACTTGTAGAAGTACATGGGCGCGACGTACAGCCGTACCGGGCCGCCGTGCGCGTGGGAGAGCGGTTCGTCCTGCATCCGCAGGCAGACCACCACGTCGGAGCGGCGTGCCTGGTCGAGGGTCAGACTCTCGCTGTAGACGCCGTCGAAGCAGGTGAACCGCACCGCCCTGGCCTCCGGCCGCACCCCGACGACGTCCAGCAGTTCCGACAGCCGGACGCCCTCGAACGGGGTGTCGGGGACGCGCCAGCCCGTCACGCACTGGACGTCGCGCACCAGGCGGGTCTGCGGCAGTCTGCGCAGGGCGGCGAGGGTGAACTCGGCGGGGCGCTCGACCAGTCCGCCGACGGTGAGCCGGTAGTCGGCGGCGGTCCTGCGGGGCACGGACGCGGCGACCGAGTAGTAGCGGAAGCCGCCGCCATTGGGCAGCAGGCCGGTGAGCTTGGTCGGGTCCTTGTCGGCGACCGACCCGAGGACGGCCTCCAGGCCGCGCTGGAGCCAGGGCGCGGCGGCGACGCCCGCGGCGCCGAGGCCGAGCACCGTGAGGACCGTGCGCCGGCCGACGGGCGCGCCCTCCGAGTCCGGGTCCCGGCCCGGGGCCGTGGCGGTGTCGGGCGCCGGGTCCGGGGGGTGGTCCCGATCCGGCTCCGGGGCCGCCGACGCGCCCGGGGCGGTGGACGTGCCCGGATCCCCGGGGGTGCCCGGGTCCGGTGCCGGCGGGTCGGACGGCGCCGGACCCGGGGGCGGGGTGTTTTCGTTCACCCTTGGATTCGAGCACCCGCGGCCGCCGGGATCCAGCGGCCGCGGGTATCCGTCAGAAATCCGTCACACCTGGGCGCCGGGCGCGGGCTCCGTCCCGGCGGCCTGTTCCAGCCGGAAGGCCTCGTTGCCGAGCCCGATCCGGGCGTGCACCTCGGGCCGTACGGACTTCAGGACCACGCCGTAGACCAGCCCGCCGACCAGGGAACCGCCGATGATGCCGGGCAGGATCCAGCTCAGCGAGGAGCCGGGGCCGGCGCCGATCAGGACGTCGAAGTCCTTCACCGTGTAGACGGCGATCGCGAGGAGAGCGAGTCCCGCGAGTCCGGAGCAGACGAGCCGCCAGGCCAGCGGGCCGGCCGCGCCGCGGCGGACGAAGAAGGCGATCACTGCGAAGGAGGCAGCCGCCATCAGCAGGATCACCCCGAGGGCCCCGATGTTGCCCATCCAGGTGAACAGGCGCAGCACCGGAGTGGTCGGGTCGCCGGGCGGCATGGCGTCGGTGGCGGCGAAGGCGGCGATCACCGCGACGGAGACGACGGACTGGAGCACCGATCCGGTGGCGGGGGCGCCGCTCGAGCGGCTCGTCCGGCCGAAGCCGGCGGGCAGCAGGCCCTCCCTGCCCATGGCGAACGCATACCGTGCGACGACGTTGTGGAAGCTGAGCAGCGCCGCGAACATGCCGGTCAGGAAGAGGACGTGCAGCACATCGGTGAAGGTGCCGCCGAGCCGGCTGCCGGTGAGCGAGAACAGCAGGCCGGGCCCCTGCTCGGCCGCCTCGCGGGTGACGGCGCCGGGGCCGGTGGCGACGGTGATCGCCCAGGCGCTGAGCGCGAGGAACAGCGCGGCGTAGCCGACGGCGAGGAACATCACGCGTGAGACGACGATCTGGGGACGGCTGGTCTCCTCCGCGTACACCGGGGACTGCTCGAAGCCGACGAACGCCGCGATGCAGAAGCAGAGGGCGGTGCCGAGACCCGCGCCGGTGAGGGTGGCGGGGTCGAAGGCCCTCAGGGACAGGCCCTCGGGGCCGGGGTCGGCGACGGCGGCGACGTCGAAGACGACGACGAGGGCGCACTCGACGACCAGGAGGACGCCGAGCACCCTGGCGTTGAGATCGATCTTCAGCCAGCCCAGGACGGCGACGACGGCCGCGGCGCCGAGCGCGGGCACCCACCAGGCGACGGTCACGTCGAGATGGGCGGCGAGCAGCCCCGAGACCTCGAAACCGAGGATGCCGTAGATCCCGACCTGCATCGCGCTGTACGCGACCAGGGCGACGAGCGCGGCCCCGGCGCCCGAGGTGGGGCCGAGGCCGCGGGCTATGTAGGCGTAGAAGGCGCCGGCGTTGTGGACGTGGCGGCTCATCTCGGCGTAGCCGACGCTGAACAGCATGAGGACGACGCCGAGGACGACGTACAGCAGGGGCTGGCCGACGATGCCCATCACTCCGTAGACGGTGGGCATGACCCCGGCCACCACCATCAGCGGTGCGCTGGCCGCGAGGACCGAGAGCAGCAGGCCCGCGGTCCCGAGCCGGCCGGCGCGCAGCGCCCGTTCCTGGCCCATGTAGGTGTTGATCTCGCTCGTGCTGGTGGCGCTCGTGCTGGTGCTCGAACTGGCCGGCGGCATGGTGGGGCGGTCCCTTCGGGGATGGGTCGTTCAGACGGAGCCGAGCGCGGCGTCGCGCGCGGCCTGGAAGGCGTGGTGCGGGTCCCGGTCCGGGTACGACCAGGGGTCTGGGGTGGCGTGCGGCCCGATGCGGTGGAACAGGGCGGCCGCCTCGGCGGAGCGCCCCTCGCAGAACTTGGCGTGGGCGAGGAAGTTGAGGTCGAGACGGTTGCGCGGGTGGTCCTCGCCCTCCCACTCCAGCCACCAGTCGAAGGCCGCCTTCATCACCAGGCGGGCGCGCCGGCCGGTCCAGTGGCCGGAGGCGAGGGGGTCGGCCGGCTCGCGACCGGCCGCCGCGAGCACCCGGTACCGCTCGGCGTGCGCGACGACGGGCAGGACCGCGAGGGGGGAGTCCGCCGGGGCCTGCTCGGCCGCCCAGGACGCGAAGTCGTACACCTCGTGGAGCGGGTCCTGCCCGGCGCCGACGTGGCGTTCGGCGAGCCGGGCGGCCATCAGGTGGTGCGCGTGGTGGTGCTCGGGGTGACGGACCCGTACCTCGTCGAAGAGACGGACGACCTCCTCCTCGGTGCCCAGGGTGCGGGCGAGGAGCAACTGGGCGAGCCACGGCGTCGGGTCGCCGGGCGCGAGCCCCGCGGCCACCAGGCAGGCGGCCCTGGCGGACTCCGGCCGCTCCTTGCCGCGCAGGGCGGCCCGGACCCCGGCGCAGGCGAGCAGCATCGCGGCGTCGGCGCTGTCGGGCTCCGCGAGGAGCCAGTCGCGCGCCCAGGCGGCGCTCGACGGCGGCTCGCCGAGGACGACGAGCCGATGGCCCCGGCGGTCCCAGTCGTCACCGGTCGCCGTGAGCAGGGACCGCACGGCGCTCCAGCGACCCTGGATCAACTGTGCGCGCACGGTCACGAGTTCGGTGTCGTCGAGGGCGGCGTCGAAGGGCCGGCCGGGGCGCCCGGCGCGACGGCGGCGGCCGATCGGTGGCGGAGGTGGGGGCATCCGCGTTGCTACTTTCACATCAGGCTGTGAGCGAATGATCGCGCTCAGCAAAGCGGTAGGGAAGGCTCCCCGTCAAGGCCGGCCCTTCCGCAACCCCGCCGCTGCCCATCCGCGCCACACGGGACAGCTCAACCCGCCCCGCTCACGGACGGGTTGGCCGGCGCCGCTGTCCTGCACGGATGCCCTCCGGCCGGCACCGCGGGAGCCTGCCCCGACCCCCCGTCGTGTCGCACCGGCGCCACGCCCGCGGGGCTCGGGTCACGACACCGCCTTCGCCGCCGCCCTTCCCGCCGCGCGCCCCGAGAAGACGCAGCCGCCGAGGAAGGTGCCCTCGAGGGAGCGGTAGCCGTGCACGCCGCCGCCACCGAACCCGGCTGCCTCACCCGCCGCGTACAGGCCCGGCAGCGGCTCGCCGCCGTCGGTGAGGACCCTGGACGAAAGGTCCGTCTCCAGGCCGCCGAGCGATTTCCGGGTGAGGATGTTGAGCCGCACGGCGATGAGGGGACCGGCCCCGGGGTCGAGGATGCGGTGCGGGGGGACGGTGCGGATGAGCTTGTCGCCGAGGTACTTGCGGGCGCCGCGGATGGCCGTGACCTGGAGGTCCTTGGTGAAGGGGTTGGCGACAGCCCGGTCGCGGGCGATGATCTCGCGGCGCAGCGCGGCCTCGTCGACGAGGGGTTCCTCGGTGAGCGCGTTCATCCCGCGCACCAGCGCCGTCAGGTCCTTCTCGACCACGAAGTCGGCCCCGTTGTCCATGAACGCCTTGACGGGTCCCGGGACCTCGGCCCGTGCCCGGCCGATGACCCCGCGGACGGAGCGGCCGGTGAGATCGGGGTTCTGCTCGCTGCCGGAGAGGGCGAACTCCTTGCCGATGATGCGCTGGTTGAGCACGAACCAGGTGTGGTCGTGTCCGGACCGGGCGATGTGCTCCAGCGTCCCGAGCGTGTCGAAGCCCGGGAACAGCGGGACGGGCAGACGGCGTCCGCGCGCGTCCAGCCAGAGCGAGGACGGCCCGGGCAGGATGCGGATGCCGTGCCGGGCCCAGATGGGGTTCCAGTTCTCGATGCCCTCGGTGTAGTGCCACATGCGGTCACGGTTGATGTGGCGGGCACCGGCCGACTCGGCGATGCCGAGCATCAGCCCGTCGACATGGGCCGGGACGCCGGAGAGCAGCTTCCCGGGCGGGGTGCCGAGCCGCTCGGGCCACTGGGCGCGTACGAGGTCGTGGTTGCCGCCGATGCCGCCGGAGGTGACGACGACGGCCTGGGCGCGGAGTTCGAACGACCCGGTGACCTCGCGGCTGCTGGCCGCGCCCCGCTCCACCGCGGACGGTTCCAGGATCTCGCCGGTGACGGTGTCGAGGGCGCCCGAGGTACGGCCGAGCCCCGTCACCCGGTGGCGGAATCGCAGTTCGACCAGCCCGCGGGCGACGCCCTCCCGCACCCGGCGCTCGAACGGCTCGATGATGCCGGGCCCGGTCCCCCAGGTGATGTGGAACCGGGGCACCGAGTTGCCGTGCCCGTTCGCGTCGTAGCCACCGCGCTCGGCCCAGCCGACGACCGGGAAGAACCTGACGCCCCGCGCGTGCAGCCAGGGCCGCTTCTCACCGGCGGCGAAGTCGACGTAGGCCTCCGCCCAGCGGCGCGGCCAGTGGTCCTCGTCGCGGTCGAACCCGGCCGTGCCGAGCCAGTCCTGGAGGGCCAGGTCATGGCTGTCCCTGATGCGCATCCGCCGTTGCTCCGGCGAGTCGACCAGGAACAGCCCGCCGAACGACCAGTGGGCCTGCCCGCCGATGGACTGCTCCGGCTCCTGGTCGAGCAGGACGACCTTCCGCCCGGCGTCGACGAGTTCGGCGGTGGCCACGAGGCCCGCCAGCCCTCCCCCGATCACGATGACATCAGCGTCGTACGCCATGGTTGGTGTCCCTCTCGGAGCGGGCGCCCGGCGGCGCGACCCAGTGCGGTGGCTCCGATCCTCTGTACGCGGCAGTAACTCGTCAACACTTCCCACCGGGAGAAAGCGGCGGCGGCTCCCGGGGCGCGAGGGGCGCGGTCCCGGTCCGGCGCGGCGCCCGCTTCCGCCGCTTCGCCCGCGGTCGGCCGGCGCTCGGGGGCCGGGCCGGCCGGTCGCTGCCGCTCCGCCGACCAGCCGTCCGCTTCCCGGCTGGTTGGATGGAGCCATGAACACCTCCGCGCACCCCTCCGAGGAGATCCTGGACATCGTCGACGAGAACGACCAGGTCGTGGGCCGGGCGCCGCGCGGCGAGGTCTATGCGCGCGGCCTGCGGCACCGCTGTGTGTTCGTCCTGGCGCGCGACGCCGAGGGGCGGGTGTTCGTGCACCGCCGCACGGCGACGAAGCTCGTCTTCCCGTCCCTGTACGACATGTTCGTCGGCGGAGTCGTCGGCGCGGGCGAGTCGTACGACGACGCGGCGCTGCGCGAGGCCGAGGAGGAGCTGGGGGTCCGTGGGCTGCCGCGTCCGGTCCCGCTCTTCAAGTTCCTCTACGAGGCGTCCGCGCCGGCGCCGGCCGGCGGACCCGAGCCGGTCTGGCACACCTGGTGGTCGGCGGTCTACGAGGTGCGCTGCGAACTCCCGGTGCGCCCGCAGGCGGAGGAGGTCGCCTGGCACCGGTTCCTGCCCGAGTCCGAGCTGGCGGCACGGCTCGCCGAGTAGGAGTGGGTCCCGGACGGGCTCGCGGCGTACGAGCGGCTGCGCCGGGAACGGGAGCGCTGAGCGCCCCGTCCGGTCGCGTCACGGTGCCGTGGGCCCGCCGGGCGCGGTGGCGGCCCGCCGCGCGGGTAGGGTGCGGCGCGTGAGCGACTTCGTGCGGAGCCTGCGGCTGTGGTTCGCGCCGCAGCGGATCCAGGAGGAGGGCGAGACCCCGGACTACCGGTTCTCGCTCGCCAACGAGCGTACGTTCCTCGCCTGGATCCGGACCGCGCTCGCGCTCATCGCGGGAGGTTTCGCCGTCGACCAGTTCCTGCCCGGTCTGCGGTGGGGGATCCGCGTGGGGCTCTCGCTCGCACTGATCGGGACGGGGGTGCTGTGCGCCTTCCGCGCGGTCCACCACTGGGTGCGCTGCGAGCTGGCGATGCGGCGCGGCGAGGACCTGCCGCTGTCCCGCTTCCCCTCCGTGCTCGCGATGGTCGTGGGTGCCGTCTCGGTCACCATGGTGGTGGTCGTGGCGTCGGGGCGGGGATGAGCGACCTCGCGCGCGATCCGGGGCTCCAGCCGGAGCGGACCCGGCTCGCCTGGCGGCGTACGACGCTGGCGTTCACGGTCGCGGCGGTGCTGGCGGTCCGGCAGGTGGTGCGCCACGGCGCGGTGACGGCCGGCGATGTCGTGTACTTCGCGTCGAGCGCGGTGGTGTGGCTCGGATTCCTGGCGGTGGCGCACCGGCGCATCCGGGCCATGGCCCTGCGGCAGCCTCCGGGTGCGATGCCCTTCGGTCAGGCGGTGGCGGCGACCGCCTGCACGCTCGCCCTCGCCGTGTTCGCGGTCGCGATCGTGTGGTGAGGGGCGCCGGCGGGGGGCGGGGAGTCCCCTGCCGTCAGGAGGCGTCGGCGACGGTGACCACGATCTTGCCACGGGTGTGGCCCTCCTGGCTGAGCCGGTGTGCCTCGGCCGTCCGCTCCAGCGGGAGGACCCGCGCCACCTGGACGGAGACGACCTCCTCCTCGGCGAGTTCGCTGAGCCGGTAGAGGTCGGCCGTGTTGGGCCGCACGAACACGTAGCGCCCGCCCAGCCCGGTCACGGAGGGATCGGCGATGGAGGCGATCCTGCCGCCCTCGGCGAGCAGCCCGGCGGACAGCGCGAGGGCCTCGCCCCCCACGCAGTCGAAGACCGCGCTCACCCCGTCCGGGGCCAGGGCCCGAACCCGCTCGGCCAGCCCCTCGCCGTACGCCACCGGCTCGGCGCCCAGGTCTCGCAGGTACTCGTGGGACGGTTCGCTCCCGGTGCCGATCACCCGCGCACCGAAGTGCCGCGCCAGCTGGACCGCGATCGATCCCACTCCGCCGGCCGCCGCGTGGATCAGGACGGTGTCGCCGTGCGTGACGCCCCCCAGCCCCTGGGTGATCACCTGATAGGCGGTGAGGCCGGCCAGCGGCAGTCCGGCCGCCTCCTCGAAGCTCAGATTGCGCGGCTTGCGGGCGAGGGTGCGCACCGGGGCCGCGACGTACTCGGCGAAGGTGCCCCGCGACAGGAAGTCCTCGCGGACGTAGCCGATGACCTCATCGCCCTCGGAGAATTCGGGGACCGACGCCCCGGGCCTGACGACGACACCGGAGAGGTCCCAGCCCGGCACGACCGGGAAGACGGCGTCGAGGACCGGGTCCAGATGGCCTTCGCGGCACTTCCAGTCGACCGGGTTGACGGCCGCCGCGCGCACCTTGACCAGGACGGAGTCCGGGCCGGTCTTGGGCATCGGGCGCTCGCCGCACTCCAGGACCTCGGGACCGCCGTAGCGGCGGTAGCTGATCGCCTTCATACGTCCGACACTCCGGCGCGCGCATGGCTTCCGCAAGCCGGAGCACCGTGGCCCGCCGCTCGGGGCGGGGAACTCGCGGCGCGATCGAAGAAAACAGAACAAACAGACTTTCCGGACTAGCGTGGTGCCGGTCGGATGGTCACCGGACCATCGCGGCCCGAACGACTCCGAAGGTGAGCAGCATGACCGTTCTCCACCAGGAACACCCCACCCACGAGCACGCCCACGGCCCGGGTTGCGGGCACACCGAGATCGTGCACGGCGATCACATCGACTACGCGCACGACGGGCACATGCACCGCTCGCACCAGGGCCACTGGGACGAGTGCGAACCGGATGGACACCACGCCCACGCCGACCACCCGCATCAGCACGGGCAGGGCTGCGGGCACGTGTCTGTCCGGCACGGCGACCACGTCGACTACGTCCACGACGGCCACCGCCACGCGGCCCACGACGGGCACTGGGACGACCACTGACGTGATCCAGCCCCGCCGGGAACGGGCCGGCGGACCCCGGTCGGCGCCGCCCGCGGCCGATGCACCCCGGCGCCGCCCCTACCGAGGGTGACACGGCCGCCCGTCTCACTCGGCACGTCGCGGTGTTCAGCGCGGAAGCGGCCCTCCGGGACGGAACGCGGTACGTCCCGACGGGCGCGCCGAGGGGTCCGCGGCGCGCGCTCGACGCGCTCGGCACCCTCGGCACCCGGACGACCCCTCCCGGCCACGGGCCGGTGACCGGTGCGCCGGCCATGACGTACGCCGTCCGCGCGCCTCGCCGGGTGCGTGGGGGCGCGCGGCCCCGACGGCGCCCACGACCGGGAACCGGCCCGCCCGCGGCGCGGACGCCCCTCGGTCCACCCGCGCCGACCCGCCCACCGACGGCCCGTGAGCCACCGCACACCCGGCCGGGACGAACAGGCCGTTCAGATCGGTGACCCACCCGCACCGGCAGGACCTCGGACGAACGGCCGGACCTTCGTCCCGCCGCAGCTCTCCCCCACACCGCGCACCCCGGAGCGGAGCACGTCGACGACCGGCCTCGACGACGGGGTCCGGTGGGCTTCCGGGGTGACCGGCGGGCCGCCCGCGAGGCGGTGCCGACCGGGCCGGACGTCGAGCGGCCGACCCCCATGGATGAACCCCGTTCACGGAGGCGATCGGACGACCGGGTTCGGGAGTCGGATTCGCGCACTGGCGCCGTCTCGCCCTGGACGACATACCGACTGGTCGGTCATCATGAGCGAACCCGATCTGCCGCCCCACCGGAGGTACCCCGATGAGCTCAGTCCACCCCCCGGGCCTCGACCCCGACAAGCTGCGGGTCCATCTCGACCGCGCGCGGCCGGGCCTGGTGAGCGGACCGCTCGAGGCCCGGTTGATCCAGGGCGGCCGTTCGAACCTCACCTACTCCGTCACCGACGGCGCCGGCCGGTGGATCGTCCGCCGGCCGCCGCTCGGCCATGTGCTGGCCACCGCCCACGACATGAGGCGCGAGCACCGGGTCATCAGCGCACTGCACCCGACGGCCGTCCCGGTGCCGGAGCCGCTGCTGCTGTGCGAGGACGAGGACGTGCTCGGCGCACCCTTCTACGTCATGGAGTTCGTCGAGGGCACTCCGTACCGCACGGCGGAACAGCTCGCGCCGCTCGGACCCGAGCGCACCCGCGAGGCGGTCCTCGCCCTCGTCGACACCCTCGTCGATCTGCACGCCGTTGACCCGGAGGCGGTGGGGCTGGGCGACTTCGGCCGCCCGGAGGGCTTCCTCGACCGTCAGCTGCGCCGCTGGGGCAAGCAGCTCGCCGCCTCCCGGGGCCGCGACCTCGCGGGCATCGACGAACTGCACGCCGCCCTCGGCCGCGCCCTGCCGGACTCCCCCGCGCCCACCGTCGTCCACGGCGACTACCGCCTCGACAACGTGCTGGTGGGCGCGGACGACCGGATCAAGGCCGTCCTCGACTGGGAGATGTCCACGCTCGGCGACCCGCTCACCGACCTCGGGCTGCTGGTGATGTACAGCAGGAAGCTGGAGCTGCCGAACGCCCCCATCAGCACCACCGCCGCGGCGGCCGGCCACCCGGACGCCGCGGAACTGGTCGAGCGCTACGCGGTCCGCTCCGGCCGGGACACCACCGCCGTCTCCTGGTACACGGCGTTCGCCTGGTTCAAGCTCGCCGTGATCCTGGAGGGCATCCACTACCGCTACACCCTCGGCCAGACCGTCGGCGCCGGCTTCGACCGCATCGGCGAGCTGGTCCCCCTGTTCATCGAGCACGGCCTCACCACCCTTCAGGAAGGCTGATCACCCATGGACTTCGCATTCGACGCCCGTACCGAGGAGCTGCGGTCGAGGCTGCTCGCCTTCATGGACGAGTACGTGCACCCGGCGGAGCCGGTCGAGCAGGAGCAGCGCGCGCAGCTCGCCTCGCCGTGGGACACCCCGGCGGTTGTGGAGGAGCTGAAGGCGGAGGCACGACGACAGGGTCTGTGGAACCTCTTCCTGCCCGACTCCGAGCACGGCGCCGGGCTGACGAACCTGCAGTACGCCCCGCTCGCCGAAATCACCGGGCGCAGCCCCCACCTGGCCCCGATCGCGCTGAACTGCGCGGCGCCGGACACCGGCAACATGGAGGTGCTGGCCCAGTTCGGCACCGACGAGCAGAAGAAGCAGTGGCTTGAGCCGCTGCTGGCCGCCGACATCCGATCCGCCTTCGCCATGACCGAGCCCGACGTGGCGTCGTCGGACGCGACGAACATCGAGACCCGGATCGAGCGCCGGGGCGACGAGTACGTCGTCAACGGCCGCAAGTGGTACATCTCCGGGGCGATGAACCCCGACTGCCGGATCTTCATCGTGATGGGCAAGACCGACCCGGAGGGCCCGGACATCCGGCGCCAGCAGTCGATGGTCCTCGTTCCGCGCGACACCCCCGGCGTGGAGGTGCGCAGGGCGATGCGGGTGTACGGCTTCGAGGACCACTCGCACGGCGGCCACGCCGAGGTCGTGTTCGACGACGTGCGGGTACCGGTGTCGAATCTCGTCGGCGAGGAGGGCGGCGGCTTCGCGATCGCCCAGGCGCGCCTCGGGCCGGGCCGCATCCACCACTGCATGCGGTTGATCGGCATGGCCGAGCGGGCGATCGAGCTGATGTGCCGGCGGGCCGTGTCCCGTACGGCCTTCGGCAAGCCGATCGCCCAGCAGGGCGTCGTGCAGAACTGGATCGCCGACGCCCGGGTGACCGTGGAGCAGCTGCGGCTGTTGGTGCTGAAGACCGCGTGGCTGATGGACACGGTCGGCAACCGGGGCGCCCACACCGAGATCCAGGCGATCAAGATCGCCACACCGCGCGCGGTCGTGGACGTCCTGGACAAGGCGGTCCAGGTGCACGGCGCGGGCGGGGTGAGCCAGGACTTCCCGCTGGCCGAGTTGTGGGCGGCGGCGCGGACGCTGCAGCTGGCGGACGGCCCGGACGAGGTGCACCAGCGGTCGCTGGCGCGGCGCGAGCTGAGGAAGTACCGGTAGCGGACGCACCTCCGGCGGTGGCTGCCGGAGGGCTCCGGCCCTCCGGCAGCCACCGCGGACCGCACCGTCAGGGACGCAGTGCCCTGAGCAGCAGGTCGGCGAGGTGGTCGGCGACCTGCTGCGGGCTGAGCGGGCCGTCGGGGCGGTACCAGGTGGACAGATGGTGCACGGAGCCGAAGTGGTAGTCCACCACCAGGTCGGCGGGGGTCGCGTCGGAGAACACCCCGCTCTCCTGCCCCTCCTCGACGAGCGCGCGGAACCGCTCGTGGTAGCGCCGGCGCTCGGCGCGGACCTGCTTGTTCTTCTCCGGGCTGAGGTGGTGCATCGAACGGAAGAAGATCGAGGCGTCGTCGAGGTTCTCGATGGTGGTGACGACGACGTCGGCGGCCGCCGACCGCAGCCGTTCGTCGACGGGGGCATCCGCCTCCGCGAAGGCGTCCAGGCGCTCCTGCTGGAGTCTGAGGACCCGGGAGTAGACCTCCTGGAGCAGGTCCTCCTTGGAACCGAAGTAGTGGTAGAGGGCGCCCTTGGTGACGCCTGCCGCCTCGACGATCTCCTGGACGGACGTACGGTCGTAGCCCTGCTCGGCGAAGAGCCGGGTGGCGGCGGCCAGCAGCCTCTGGGGGACGGGGGTGCCGCTCCCGTCCGTCGTCCTGGCCATTGCCGCCACCCGCCTTTCCGCTCGTTCGCCGTGTGCCGCCACCTCTCCTGGCCGGGTGCGGCGGTGTCTCATGTGCGGGAACGCAGTTCCCGCCTGAGGATCTTCCCACTAGTCGTCTTCGGGAGCTCGTCCAGGATCTCCACCTGCCGCGGGTACTTGTACGCGGCGAGGCGGTCGGCGCAGTATCCGGCGAGTTCGTCCCGGCCGACGGCCGTGCCGGGCAGGAGGCTGACGTACGCCTTGACGGTCTCGCCCCGGTAGGCGTGCGGCACGCCGACGACGGCCGCCTCCCGGACGGCCGGGTGGGTGTGGAGGACGTCCTCGACCTCGCGCGGCCAGACCTTGAAGCCCGAGGCGTTGATCATGTCCTTCTTGCGGTCGACCACGTAGAGCCAGCCGTCCGCGTCCATGAAGCCGATGTCCCCGGTGCGCAGCTCGCCGTCGGGGAAGCCGGCGGCGGTGGCCTCGGGCAGCCGCCAGTAGCCGGGCACGACCTGCGGTCCCCGGACGGCGATCTCGCCGTGCTCGCCGAACGGGACCTCGTCACCGCAGTCGTCGAGGATCCGCACGACGGTGTCGGGACCGGGGAGCCCTACGGAGAGGGTGCCGGACGCCGGGTCGACCGGGGCCTCCTTCTCGGGAGGCACCGAGGCACAGGGCGCCGTGCACTCGGTGAGCCCGTAGCCGTTGCGGATGTAGGGCCCGAAGCCCGAGCGGAACTTCTCCACCAGGGCGGGCGGTACGGGCGCGCCGCCGGAGGAGACGACGGCGAAGGACGCGAAGTGGTCGGGGCCGGCGCCGGGATGGGCGGCCAGGGCCATGAAGGCGGTGGAGGGGCCGACCGTGTAGGCGGGTCGGTGCTCGAGGAAGGCATCGAGGACGACGCCCGGTTCGAAGCGGTACGCGAGGGCGAGGGTGCCCGCGTTGGCCGCACAGGCGGCCAGTTCGCACACCATCCCCGTGATGTGGAAGAGCGGCGCGAGGGCGAAGTAGCAGGCGCCTTCCGGGACGGGATGGCCGGTGCGCTGGCGCTCGGCGTTGAAGGTGATTCCCCCGTGGAGGTTCATGGCGCCCTTGGGCCTGCCGCTGGTGCCCGAGGTGTAGCTGATCAGGGCCACGTCCGTGGCTGCCGGATCCCGGCCCTCGGGCGCGGCGAGCCCGGCGCGGGCGACGGTGAGGAGGTCGTCGGTGTCGCCCGGTCGCGGCAGCCGCTCGAAGCCGAGGACCCGGCTGTCGTTGCGGGTCTGGAGGTCCAGCTCGCAGGCGGTGACGGCGAACCGGACGGGGGTGGCCGCGGCGGTGCCGCGCAGATGTGTCTCCCAGGCGCGGTCGGAGCAGATCAGCGCCGTCGCGCCCGAGTCCTCGAGGGCATGGGTGACCTCGGCCGACTTGTACATGGGGTTCAGCGGGACGACGGTCGCCCCGGCCTTCCACGCGCCGAGCAGGGCGAGGACGAAGTGGGGGGTGTTCTGGAGCATCAGCGCGACGCGGTCGCCGGGGGCCACTCCCCGGGCGGCGAGCCGGCCGGCGACGGAGTCGGAGAGCGCGTCTGTCTCGCGGTAGCTGAGACGTCCGTCGAAGTAGGCGAGGGCGGTGCGGTCCGGGGCGCGGCCGGCAGCGGCGCGGAAGGAGTGCACGACGCTCGCGGGCGGGTCCACGGGGGCCCGCTGGGCGTCGGTCAGCTGGGCGAGCCAGGGCCGGGCCGCGTAACGGGAGGCGGTCACCGGGCGGCGCCCTCCCACTTCTGCTGGATGTGGTTCATGGTGCCCAGCCAGCGCTCGGGGTCGTCCGCGCGGGCCTGGTGGTACCCGGCGACCTCGGGGTGCGGCAGGATGAGGAAGCGGTCCGTCTCGATGCCGTCGAACAGGGCGTCGGCGACGTCCTCGGGCTCGATGGCGCTGGGGGCGAGCACGAGTTCGCCCGCCGAACCCGCCGCGGTCAGCATGTCCGTGCGGACGCCCTGCGGGCATATCGCGTGCACCTTCAGGCCGCGGTGACGGTACGTCAGCGACAGCCACTCGGCGAAGGCGAGCGCGCCGTGCTTGGTGACGCTGTACGGGGCGGCTCCGATCATCGTGAGGAGTCCGGCGGCGGACACGGTGGAGACGAAGCGGCCGCTGCCGCGCTCCAACCAGCCGGGGAGCAGGGTGCGCACGGCACGGACGTGCGCCATCACGTTCACGTCCCAGGCGGAGGCCCAGACGTCCTCGTCGGCGAGGGCGTCGCCGGGCGAGGCGAGTCCGGCGTTGGCGCAGTAGACGTCGACGGTGCCGCCGAGCGCTTCCCTGGCCTCCTCGACGACGGCGGAGGCGTCACCGGGGACGGCGAGGGCGCCGATCTCGTCCGCGATGGCCTTGGTCCTGCCGGGATCGATGTCGTTGACGACGACGCGTGCGCCCTCCGCCGCGAATCGGCGGGCGAGCGCGGCGCCGATGCCGCCGCCCGCGCCGGTGACCACCACGTTCGCGCCCTGCACCGTACTCATCGGACCTGCCTCTCCGTCGCGGCTCGCTCAGGACGGCAGACTAACCAGTCGGTATGTGCCTGCGAAAGGGGGCGCGGCGAACATCGCGCCGGGAGCGTTCCCCGCGGCCCGGCCCCGCGCTAGCGTGCATGGCCATGACAGTTGTAGCGATCACGGAGGTAGTGCGATGAGCCTGTCCAGACGGGGTCTGCTGGCCGCGGGAGGCGCCGCCGGCGCCCTCGCCGCGACCGCCTCCGCCGCCACGCCCGCGGCGGCGCACGGCGGGCGGAGCCGGGTGCGCACCGGCTTCGAACGGCTCGCCGCCGACGGCTACCGAGCGCTGTCCGGGG
This sequence comes from Streptomyces sp. NPDC049887, assembly GCF_040656535.1. NCBI lineage: Bacteria > Bacillati > Actinomycetota > Actinomycetes > Kitasatosporales > Streptomycetaceae > Streptomyces > Streptomyces sp. NPDC049887. The sequence goes on from NZ_JBFAMM010000003.1 coordinate 293,750, forward strand.
AACGGGTCGGCGTCGTCACCAACCCCACCGGCATCGCCCGCGACACCCGTCATATCGTCGACGTGATGCACGCGGACGACCGGGTGGACCTGGTCGCCGTCTTCGGGCCGGAGCACGGCTTCCGCGGCACCGCCCAGGCCGGCGGCTCGGAAGGCCGCTACGACGACCCCGCGACCGGACTCCCGGTCTACGACACGTACCTCAAGAGCGGGCAGCCGCTCGCCGACGTCTTCACCGCGTCCGGCGTGGACACGGTCGTGTTCGACATCCAGGACGCCGGGGCCCGCTTCTACACCTACATCTGGACGCTGTACGACTGCATGGTGGCGGCGGTCCTGGCCGGGAAACGGTTCGTCGTCCTGGACCGGCCCAATCCGGTGACCGGGCGCGCGGCCCTCGGCCCGGTCCTCGACAAGGCGTTCGCGACCTTCGTCGGCCGTGAGCCGATCGCCCAGGCGCACGGCATGACCGTCGCCGAACTGGCCCGGCTGTTCAACGGCGAGTTCCTGGCCGCGCCGGCGGAGTTGGACGTGGTGCGGATGTCGGGCTGGCGGCGGGAGGACTTCCACGACGCGACGGGGCTGCCCTGGGTACCGCCGAGCCCCAACATGCCGACGCCGGATACCGCACTCGTCTACTCCGGCACCTGCCTCTTCGAGGGCACCAGCCTCTCGGAGGGGCGAGGGACCACCCGCCCGTTCGAACTGCTCGGCGCGGAAGGCATCGACCGTAGGTGGGCGGAGGCCGCGAACGCGCTGGACCTGCCCGGAGTGCGCTTCCGCGAGGCCTACTTCGCACCGACCTTCTCCAAGTTCCAGGGCAGGACGGTGGGCGGGGTGCAGCTCCATGTGCACGACCGCGAGGCGTTCGACCCCGTCCGCACCGGCATCGGGCTGCTGGTGACGGCGAGACGCAGTTGGAGCGGCTTCGCCTGGCGGCCCGACAACTGGATCGACAAGCTCACCGGTTCCGCAACGGTGCGCACGATGATCGACGCGGGCGCCGGGACGGACGAGGTCGTCGGGGCGTGGCAGCAGGACCTGGCCGCGTTCCGCGCGGTGCGGCGGGAGTACCTGCTGTACCGGTGAGGCGGATCTTCACGGGTCCGGCGTCGGGACGGCGGGCCGCGGGGCCCGCCGTCCCGAC